>NZ_JBFAPO010000070.1:0-55492 GCF_040676755.1 Dactylosporangium sp. NPDC049525
GACGCGGAACACGGACCTGGTGAAGTCGATGTGCGGGTTGAGTTCGTCGGCGTGCAGCGACGGCGCGAGCTGGTTGTGCCGCAGCTGCAGCAGGACCTTGGTCAGTCCGGCGATGCCGGCGGCGCTCTCGGCGTGGCCGATGTTCGACTTCACCGACCCGATCGGCACCGACCCGGGCGCGGCCCCGCCGAAGACCCGGGCCAGGCCGGTGACCTCGATCGGGTCGCCGAGTGCCGTGCCGGTGCCGTGCGCTTCCACGTAGCCCACCGACAGGGGCTCCACGCCCGCCGCGGACCAGGCCCGGCGCACCACCGCGGTCTGTGCGGCGGGGTCCGGGACCGTGTAACCGTTCGTCTTCCCGCCGTGCCCGACGGCGGATGCCTTGATGACGCCCCAGATCTGGTCGCCGTCGGCGAGTGCCGCGGCGAGGGGCTTGAGCAGCACGGCGCCGACGCCCTCGGCGGGGACGAAGCCGTCGCCGCCGGCGCCGAAGCTGACGCAGCGGCCGCCGCTGGACAGGAAGTTCCCCTGCTCCAGCATCAGGTACTTGTTCGGGTGGATGCTGACGTTGACGCCGCCGGCCAGGGCCATGCTGGCCTCGCCGCGGCGCAGGCTCTCGCACGCGAGGTGGATCGCGGTCAGCGACGACGAACACATGGTGTCGACCGCGACGCTGGGGCCTTCGAAGCCGCACACGTACGAGACCCGGTTCGCGATCGACGCCGCGCTACCGGCCATCGCCACCCGCCGCCCGCGCACCTGTTCCTGGGCGCCGTACAGCTGGTATTCCTGGTACATCGCACCGACGAACACGCCGACCGGCCCGGTGTTCGCGGCTCGCGCGCGGGTGTAGCCGGCGTCCTCGAGGGTCTGGTAGGCGCACTGCAGGAACAGCCGCTCCTGCGGGTCGAGCAGCTCGGCGTCCGCCGGGGAGATGTTGAAGAACAGCGGGTCGAACTCGTCGACGCCGTCGAGGAAGCCGCCCCATCGGGGCGTGTCGCCGCCGAAGGCGCGGTGGTCCCAGCGTTCGGCCGGGATCTCGGTGACGCTGTCGCGCCCGTCGCGCAGGTTGCGCCAGAACTCGGTCAGGTCGTCCGCCTGCGGGTACTTGCCGGCGACGCCGATGATCGCGATGTCGCCGGACGTGTGCGCGGGCGAGCCAGAGTCGGCCGGCCGGGCTGCGGCAGTGGCGGGGGCGCGGGCCGCGGCGGGTTGGGTCGCCGCGAAGTGTTCGGCGAGGGAGTGCAGGTTGCGGTGTTCGAACAGCAGCGAGGTCGTGACGTCGTCGAACGTGTCGCGTAGGGCGGCGGCGAGTTGGACGACGACGATCGAGTCGATGCCGTAGGTCTCGAACGGCATCTGAGGGTCGATGTCGGCCGGTTCCAGGCGCAGCACCTCGGCGAACAGGTCGCGGAGCCGCGCTTCCAAGGGTTCGACCGGCGCCGCGGTGGTCGGCGGCGGCGTCGGCGCGGCGGGGGCCACCTGGCTGCTGCCTTCGGCCGGGGGTTTGGCTTCCAGCGCGACGATGCCGTCGCTTTCGGCGAGGATGATGTGCTGCTGCGGGTCGCGCGCCTCGTCGAGGGGGAACGCGATGCCGGTGAAGCCGACGTCGGTGAGGACGCGCCGCCACGCGGTGGTGCCGAGGGCGGGGCTGCCCGTCAGACGCAGCGCCGGGTCCTCCGACAGCCACCATCCGGGCAGCAGCCCGAACGTCACGTGCGCCCACAACTGGTTACGGGTCAACTCGTTCAGCAGCAGCAGCCCACCCGGGCGCAGCAACGCCTTCACATGCCGCATCGTGCGATGCATCCGCGACGTCGCATGCAACACATTCGCCGCCACCACCACATCGAACCCACCAACCGGCACGCCCTGCCCCACCGGCGACCGTTCAATGTCCAACAACCCCAGCCGCAGATACGGCGCCATCGCCGAGTACACCGTCTCCGCATGCGACAGGAACGCCGGCGACACATCCGTGTACCAGTACTCCGCGACCCGATCCCGCCATGGCACCAGGCGGTCGAAAATCATCGAGCTGGTGCCGCCGGTCCCGGCGCCGACTTCAAGGATCCGCAGGCCGCCTCCGGGCCGGGCGCGCACGAACTCTTCCAGCGCGTCGGCCAGGACGCCGTTGTAGAAGTCGGCGAGGGCGTTGCCCTGGTACAGGCCCTGAACGAGGTCCATCGACGAGTTCGGGAACATCACCTCGGTTGCCAGCCGGCGACCCGATAGCACGTCCGGCAACGCCCGCAGCACGGTGTCGACGAGGACGGTCTGTGCGCGCAGGTTCGGCTCGGCGCGCCAGGTTTCGCCGGCCGTCTCCCAGCGGGCCCACGCGCCGGCCGGGGGCGGCTCAAGCACTGTCCAGGTCGCGCCGTCGTGGCGGAGGTAGCCGTGTCCGGCGAGGGTGCGCAGGGTCTCGTCGAGCCAGGCGGGCAGGTGCTGGGGCAGGCGGGCGGTGATCGCCGCGGGGTCGATCGTGGGGCCGTCGAACCATCCGGTGGCCCGCAGTTGCGTCCACAGCAGCGCCGTCAGCAGTCCGTCGACGGTGTCGCCGGGGCCGCCGGTCAGGTCGACGATCTCGGCGACCGTGCTCGCGGCGAGGAGGGCGGCGGGTTCGACCGTGGCGGCGTGCCGGTCGTCGAGGAGGTTCCGCAGGCGTGTCGCGGCGGCCGCGTCCCAGCCGTATTCGTCGAGGTCGACGCCGGTCTCGATGGTGGCGGCGTCGACGCCGAGCACCTCGGCGACGAGCCCGCGCAGCGCGTCGGCATCGAGCCTGGACGCGCCGGGCATCGTCCAGTCGGCGGGCAGTGGGGCGTTGGCGTGGCGGGCGGTCACGAGGTCGCGGACGGGGGCCGCCGGGGTCGGTGCCGCGCCGAGGGCGATTTCGGGCAGCGGCACGACCGTCTCACCCGCCAGGTCCACCACGTCCCGCACCCGCAGATACCCCAGCCGGTCCACGGGCGCCGCGACCAATGCCTCCAGCGCCGCCATACCATCGGCGCCCTCGATGGAGCCGAGGCCGACGCGGCCCATCCGCTGCTGGAACCCCTCCCCAGCGACCGCACCGACGCTGCCCCACCAACCCCAATACATCACCTTCACCACACAGTCACGACCCACCGCCCATGACCGGGCGAACGCATCCTGGAACACACACCCAGCCACATAATTCGACTGACCCGGCGCCCGCAGGAACGCATTCAACGACGAGAACATCAACACCAGTTCCAGAGACGCCGCAGCCCCGAACACATCCAGCAGCCACACCGTCCCGGCAGCCTTCGCGTCATACGTCCGCCGGAACTCCCGCGCATCCATGCCCAGCAGGCCACGATCCGCCAACTCCAACGCCGAATGCACCACCCCATGCACCACGCCGAACGTTTCCATCACCTGCCGGTACGCCGCCTCCACAGCAGCACGGTCCGTCACATCCGCACGCACATACACCGGACGCGGACCAACCCGGCCCACCCGGTCCAGCAACCCCTCGATCTCCGCATCGAGGTTGCGGCGACCCAGCCACACGAGTCGCGCTCCGTACACGCGAGCGACGTACTCCGAGAACGCCACACCGACGCCACCGGCACCGCCGACGACCACGTACACGCCACCGCGCCGGAACCCACCACCGGTCGCTGCCGGGACCGCCGCCGGCAGCCAACGGCACCGATACCAGCCACCATCCCGGAACGCCCAACCCCGCCAACCCGCCGACACTCCAGCCAACACCACGTCGCTAGGCCACGCCGCCGTGTCCGTGGGCAGGTCCAGCAGGCGCACCTGCCAATGCGGGAACTCCTGCGCCAACGAACCCACCAGGCCATGGACGCCTGCATGGGCGGGCAACAGTTCCTCACCGAACACCGACACACAGCCGACGGTCACCACGGTCAAACCAACCGCCCGGTCGCCGACGCCACGGTCCAGCAGGTCCTTCACCACACCGAACAGACCCAGAACACCAGACTCCTGCGCCGCCACCACATCCGACGACGACGGCTGCGCAAGCCACACCACATGACCCACCGCACCATCCGGCACGCCCACGACCCCGCCGAACGCCGCCACCAGACGGTCCCGCAACGGACCCGCCTCACCAACCACCACCACCGGGCCGGACACCGGCTCGCCGGTCAGCTCGGCCGACGGCACCAGCTCCCAACTCGGTGCCACGAAGACGCCGTCGCCGGACGGGACCGGCGTGGCGGGTTCGTGCCTTGTGGGGGCGAGCCGGCGGCCGATCAGCCCGCGGAGGCGGGCGGCGACGGTGCCGTCCTCGTCGCACACGACCACGTCGAACGCGTTGGTGTCGCGGGACGTCACGCTGGTCCAGACCCACGGCCGGGCGGGGCAGGGCGTGAACGCCTCGACGGCGTCGACGGCGAACGGGACAAGCACACCTTCGTCGTTGCTGGTGCCGTGGGTCAGCGGCACCACGGACTGGAGGGCGGCGTCGAGGATGCTGGGGTGCAGCCAGGCGTCGCCGGCCGGTGCGCCGTCGGGGCGGCGCAGCCGGGCGAGGACCTGGCCGGTGCCCAGGTGGAGTTCCTGCAGCGCCCGCAGCCGTGGGCCGTGTTCGATGCCGGCGTCGCGGAGGGTGGTGTAGCAGTCTTCGGCCGGGATGGTGCGCGCACCGCATTCGCGGCGCAGCCGGTCCAGGTCGAGGGGCGCGGCCGGGGCGCTGGTGAGGATCTCCGCGTCGCCCTGGCAGTGCACGGCGGCGCGGTCGCCGAGCCGGGGCGGTCCACTGTGGATGGTGAACCGGACCCGGTCACCCTTGCCCGGGGCGAAGGTGACGTGCAGCTCCTGGGGGTTGCCGTCCCAGCGCAGCGGCTGCGGCCAGGCCACGTTGGTCAGCCGGATGGCGTGCTCGGGTGCATCCAGCGCGCGGCCGGCGGCGGCCCGGGCCAGTTCGAGGGTGACGACGCCGGGCAGGACGCTGACGCCGCCGACGACGTGGTCGGCGAGGAAGTACTCGGTGCCGGTGAGCGTGGTGGTGTACCGGTGGGTCCGCAGCGTCGACGTGTTGCGCTGCGCGAGGGGCTGCGGCGCGGGCGGGCGGCGGTCCGCCTGCGGCAGCAGCTGCGGTTGTTCGCCCACCCAGTAGCGGCGCCGGGCGAGGACGGAGGCGGGCAGCGGCACCCGGCGGAACGCGCCGGCGGTGAACAGCGGCGCGAAGTCGACGTCTTCGCCGTGGACGTACGCGGTGGCCAGGGGTACGCCGGCGCCGTTCGGCCGGCCGATGAACCCTGGTGCCCGCTCGCCGTCCAGCCAGCGGTTGAGCAGTTCGGCGAGTTCGGTGGCGTCCTGTGCGGTACAGGCGAGGCGGTGTCCACGGTGGTGCCGCCGCCCGACCGCGAGGGTGTGGCTGACGTCGGCGAACCGGACCTGCCCGGCCTGCGGGCTGACGCACCAGCCGGCGAGGCGCCGGACCTGCTCCACCAGCTGGTCGCGGGTCGGCGCCGACACGACGACCGGCCACACGCCACCCACCTCGGGCAGCGGCGCCGGCGCCGGCACCCCGTCGGTCACCACGACGTGGGCGTTGGTGCCGCTGAACCCGAACGCGCTGACCGCCGCCACCCGGCGACCGTTGACGCCGACCGGCCACGGGCGCACGTCGGTGTTCACGTAGAACGGGCTGCCGTCCAGCGCGATCCCCGGGTTCGGCCCCGCGAAGTGCAGCACCGGCGGGATCTGCCCGTGCCGCATCCCCCACAGCAGCTTCAGCAGCCCGGCGACGCCGGCCGCCGCGGCGGTGTGGCCCACGTTCGTCTTCACGGTGCCGAGCGCGCACCGGGCCGGCGCGTCCGAGTCGGCGCCGAAGACCCGCGACAGGGCGGCGAACTCGACCGGGTCGCCGAGGGCGGTGCCAGTGCCGTGCGCCTCCACGACCTGCACCTCGCTGGGGCGGACGCCGGATTCGGCGTACACGGACCGCAGCAGTGCCTCCTGCGCGCCGACGCTCGGGGCGGTGATGCCGTTGGACGCGCCGTCCTGGTTCAGTCCCGTGCCCTGGACGACTCCGTAGATCACGTCGCCGTCGGCGATCGCGTCGGACAGCCGCTTCAGCACGACGACGCCGACGCCCTCGCCCGGCACGAACCCGTCGGCGCCGGCCGAGAACGCCGCGCACCGTCCCTGTGGGGACAGCATGCCGGCGGCGCCCGCCGACAGGTAGAACTCCGGGGTGCTCAGCACGAAGACCCCGCCGGCGACGGCGACGTCGACCTCCCCGGAGCGCAGCGCCTGCACGCCCAGGTGCACACCCACCAGCGACGACGAGCACGCCGTGTCCACGGCGACCGCGGGCCCGCGCAGGTCCAGCAGGTAGGAGATCCGCGACGCCAGGATCGATCCGGCGCGCCCCGCCATGCCCTGCGGTGCCACCGCCCTGTCCTCCTGCAGCAGGTGGTAGTCGCCGCCGGTGCAGCCGACGAAGACCCCGGCCCGCGCACCCGCCACACCCGAACCCACCAGACCCGCCTGCTCCAGGGCTAGAAAACACTCCTCCAGAAACAACCGCTGCTGCGGATCCATCAGACCCGCCTCAAGCCCAGACACGTTGAAGAACAACGCATCGAACTCATCAAACCCCGGCACGAAACTCCCCCGCCGGCACTCCACCCCCGCCGGCAGATCCCAACGATCCACCGGACCCACGAGATCCTCACCCGCCACCAACCGCGACCAGAACTCGTCCACCGACCGCGACCCAGCAAACCGACCCGACACACCCACCACAGCCACCGGCTCACCAACACCCACCGGCACCGGGGCCACAACGGCCGCCACAACCGGCTCCACCACCGGCTCCGGCACGCTCAACGAACCACCGACCGCCACCAGGTGCGCCGCCAGCCGGTCGAGGGAACCGTGCTCGAACAGCACCGTCGTCGGCAGCTCGACACCGAACAGGTCACCGACCCGGCGCACGAACTCGATGCCGAGGATCGAGTCCAGGCCGTAGTCCCGCATCGCCATGGTGCCGTTCAACGAGTCCGGCGCGGTGCGCAGGACCCGCGCGAGCTCGTCCCGCAGCACGGCCCGCGCCCGGGCACGCAGGTCGGCGGGCGGCGCGGCCGGCACCGGCGCCGCAGGCCGCGCGGCCTGCACCAGCACCGCGGCTGCGGGTGCCGGGGTTGGTGCTGCGGCGAGGACGGCCGCGGGAGCCGGCGTGGCGGCGTTCTCCGCGACCACGATCTGGCCGCCGGCCCCGTGCAGGTGCTCGACCGGGAAGAACACCGAGCCGAACCCGGCCTCCTCCAGCAGCGACTGCCACGCCTCCGGGGCGAGGCCCGGGCTGCCCGGGATCCGCACCTCCGGGTCCTCGTGCAGCCACCACCCCTCGAGCAGGCCGAAGGCGATGTGCAGCGACAGCGCGTTGCCGGCGAGCTCGTTGAGCAGCACCAGGCCGCGCGGCCGCAGCAGCGACTTGACGTGCCGGATCGTGCGGCGCATCTGCCGGGTGGCGTGCAGGACGTTGGTGGCCAGGACGACGTCGTAGCGGCCCGCCGCGAAGCCCTGGCCGGCCGGTGGCTCCTCGATGTCGAGCAGCCGCGGCGCGAGGTACGGCACGGTCGGCCCGAACTCCTCCTCGGCGGCGAACAGGAACGCCTTGGACAGGTCGGTGAACGCGTACTCGTCGATCGAGTCCCGGTACGGCTCCAGCGCGCGGAAGGCGAGCCGGCTGGTCGACCCGGTGCCGGCGCCGACCTCGAGGAGACGGATGCGCGCCGACGGGTCCTCGGCGAGACGCTGCCGCACGTAGGCGGCGACCGCCTCGGCCATCACCTGGTTGAGCAGATCGGCCAGCGGGTTGCCCTGGTACACCGGCCGGACGAGGTCGTAGGAGCCGTTCGGGAACAGGACGTCGGTGGTGAGTTTCCGGCCGCCCAGCACCTCGGGCAGCGCCCGCATCATCTTCTCGGCGATGACCAGGCGGGGCCGCAGGCTGAGGTCCCGGAACAGGTCGTCCTTCGTGGCCTCCCACTCCCGCCACGCGTCCTGCGCCGGCTCGGGGGTGCCGAGCACGGTGCAGCGGCCGGTGGACCGCTCGAACCGGACCATGCCGAACCGGTCCAGGATGTCCAGCGACGCGTCCAGCCACCGTTCGACGTGCCGGGGCAGCCGCTGCTCGGCCTTCAGCGCGGTGACGTCGGTGGTGCCGGACTCGGCGAGCCAGCCGACCGAGCGCAGCTGGGCCCAGAGCAGGCGGGCGAGGAGGGAGTCCATGTATGTCATTCCGTTCCGTCGATCGAGCTGTTCCGGAACGCCGCGGCCAGGTGCTGCTGGACGGCGCCGAGGTACGAGGGGGCGGGCGCCGGCTCGGGCCGGGCGGCGCCGAGGTCGGCGAGGTGCTGCTGGACGGCACCCGCGTACGAGGGCGTGGCCGCCGCGGCGCCGGTGCCGGCCGGGACCCACTGCCGGTGCTGGGCGAACGGGTACGTCGGCAGGCTCATCCGGCTCGGCCGGGTGTCGCCGTACATGGCGGCCCAGTCGACGTCGAGCCCGCGGACCCACCACCGCAGCAGCTTGTCGCGGTCGCGGCGCTGCGCCCACCGCCGGGTGGCGGCGAGCAGGTCCTCGTCGCCGGCGATCAACGCGACCGCGTCCCGGTGCTGGTCGACCTCGGCGTGATACAGCCCGGGGACGTCGGTGCCGTCGCCGTCGAGGTACACCTCGAGCGCGCCGGACAGCCCACGCACCGTGGTGACGGCGACGGCCAGCCGGCAGTCCATGGCGTCGCGGCCAACCTGCAACGTGTAGGCGAGCGAGGCCAGGTCGGCGTCGGTGCACTCGCCGTCGCGGACGAACTCGAGGAGCTGCCGGGCCTGCTGGCGCAGGCGTTCCGGGGTCCGGGCGGACAGCACGACGAGCGCGGGCTCCCGGTCCGTCACCGGCGCCGGCGCGGGCCGCTCGGCCGGCACGTACTCCTCCAGGACCGCGTGCGCGTTCACGCCGCCGATCCCGAACGAGCTGACCCCGGCCCGGCGCGGCTGCGCGAGGCCGTCCGCGTCCAGCGGGGCCGGCCACGGGCGGGTCTCCTCGACCACGTAGAAGGGGCTGCCGTCGAGGTCGATGTACGGGTTCGGCGGCTGGGTGTGCAGGCTCGCCACGAGTGTGCGCCGGCGCAGCTGCATCAGCACCTTGATGACCCCGGCGACGCCGGCCGCCAGCTCCAGGTGGCCGATGGCGCTCTTGATGGAACCGAGCCCGCAGTGCGGCTGGGCCGCCGGCGCCCGCCCGGTGTCGGCGTACAGCTGCTCGAACGCCGACCGCAGGCCGTTGATCTCGATCGGGTCGCCGAGTTTGGTGCCGGTGCCGTGCGCCTCGATGTAGCCGACCGTGCTGGGGTCGACCCCGGCCCGGCGGTACGCGCGGACCAGCAGGTCGGCCTGTGCCCGGGGGTTCGGCGCGGTCAGTGACTGGGCGCGGCCGCCGTGGTTGACCGCGGTGCCCCGGATGAGGCCGTAGATCTGGTCCCCGTCGCGTTCGGCCCGGTCCAGGGGCTTGAGCACGAGCATGCCGGATCCCTCGCCGCGGACGAACCCGTCCGCCCTGGCCGAGAACGTGCGGCAGCGGCCCTCCGGCGACAGCAGCCCGGCCTTCGCCAGGCTGGTGTGCGTGGTCGGCTCGACGAGCACGTTGACGCCGCCGGCGATGGCCAGGTCGCACTCGCCCTGCTGCAGGGCGGCGACCGCCCGGTGGATGGCGACCAGCGAGCTGGAGCACGCGGTCTCCACCGGTTCGCTGGGGCCGTGCAGGTCGAGGTGGTAGCTGAACCGGTTGGGGCCCAGCGACGGGGTCCGGCCGATCGCGGTGTGCGCCTCGACGGTGTCGTCGCCGCCGCGGTATCCGTAGCCGCTGTCGAAGGTGGCCACGAACAGGCCGGTGTCGCTGCCCGCGAGGCTTGCCGGGGCGTAGCCGGCGTCCTCGAGGGCCTTCCAGGCGTAGGTCATCAGGAGCCGCTGCTGCGGGTCCATCTGCTGCGCCTCGTACGGGGAGATGCCGAAGAACGCGGCGTCGAACTCCTCGATGTCGTCGATGAGCCCGGCCCAGGGGAATTCGGTGGCCGCGCCGGCGCGGGCTCCCCAACGGGCGTCGAGGCCGGCGCCGACCGCGTCGGTGCCGGCGAGCAGGTTGGCCCACAGTGCCGCCACGTCGGGCGCCTTGGGGAACGTGCCGGACATGCCGATGACCGCGATGGGCTCGCCGGTGCCGGCCGGCTGCGCCGGGCGCGTCCGGGCGGGCGCACCCGCGACCGACACGGCCGACACCACCGACGTGGCCGACCGCACCGGCGCCACCGGCGCCACCGGCGCCACCGGCGCTACCGGCGCCACCGGCGCTACCGGCGCTTTTGGCGTTACCGGGGCGGCCGGCGCCCAGCGGGCCGCGAACACGTCGGCGTAGGTGTCGGTGAGGTACCCGCACAGCCGGCCGAGCGTGATGTGCTCGAAGAGGATCGGCGGGGTCAGGTCGAGGCCGTAAGTGTCGTTGAGCCGGTTGGTGAACGCGGTCAGCGTGATCGAGTCGAACCCGTGGACGTGCAGGTCGGCTTCGGGGTCCAGCTCGTCCGGGGAGACCCGCAGGAAGCGGGCGGCCAGCGCCGTGACCTCCCGGAGCAGCCGAGCGACCAGGTCGGCGGTGAGCACCGGGACGGCCGGGACCGGTTCGGCCGAGACCGGTTCGGCCGGCAGCGGCGTGGCGGATCCGGTGGGTGCGGTCGGTTCGGGGGCCGGCAGCAGGGTGCGGATGCGCGCGATGTCGCCGGACGCGGCCAGGATCTGCGTGGCGTCGCCGGCGACGGCGAGGTGCAGCGCGCGCAGGCCGGCCGCGGTCGCCATGGGCGTGAATCCGGTGGTGCGGCGCATCGCGGCCAGGGTCTCGTCGGCCACACGCATGCCGCCGCCGGCCCACACCGGCCAGTCGATGGCGACGCTGCGGCCGTGCCGCTCGCCGCGGGCGACGAGGGCCGCCCGGTGCTCGGCGAACCGGTCGAGGAACGCGTTGGCGGCGGCGTACCCGGCCCGGCCGAGGATGCCGAGCGGACCGGTGATCGAGCCGAACAGGACGAAGAAGTCCAGCGGCAGGTCGCGGGTTGCCTCGTCCAGGTGCACCGTCCCGGCGACCTTCGGCGCCAGCACCGCGCGCAGGTGCTCGTCGGTCGTGCCGGCAAGCAGGCCGTCGTGCACGACGCCGGCCGCGTGGACCACGCCGGTGAGCCGGCCGTGGGCGGCCAGCACGTCGCGGACCAGTGCCCGGACCGCCGCCGGGTCGGTGACGTCGGCCCGGCGGTACTCGACGCGGATGCCCGGGTGCGGGGCCGCCGGGTGCCCGTCCGGTTCGCCTTCCGCGGACCGCCCGGCGAGGACGACCGTGGCGGCGCCGAGGCGTTCGGCGATGTCGGCCAGGAGGACCCGGCCGAGCCCTCCGCCGCCGCCGGTGATCAGGTAGACGCCGTGTTCGCGCCAGATCGGGGGTGCCGCGGCGTCCGGCACCGGCTCCCAGCGTTCGGTCTGCAGGCCGTGCGCCGATGCCCGCACATGCGTGGCCGGCAGCAGCCGGGCGGCCTGCGCGAGCCACGCCGCCACGGTCCGCGCGTCGGCGCCGGCGTCGACCTCGACGAGTTGCGCGCGGATGCCGGGGTGTTCGTGCGCGGCGCTGAGCAGCAGCCCGAGCAGCCCGCCGAGGAGCCGTTCCGGGCCGTCGCCGGGGACGGCCAGCTGGACGAGCACGGGCGCGCCGCCGCGGGGCAGGTCGCGCAGCCGCGCGGCCATCCGGGTCGCGCCGTCCTCGACGGTGGCGACCGGCAGGTGCCCGCCGTCCAGGTCCGGGACCGACGGGGCGGCGAACACCAGCCGGGTGGCGGGCGGCTCGCTCGTGCCGGTGCCGGCCGGCGACCAGGTGGGCCGCAGCAGCACCGCGTCGGCGGCGACCTCGACGTCGGGTTCGGGGCCGGGTTCGACACCGGTGATCCAGTACCGTTCGCCCGCGAACGGGTACGTGGGCAGCGACACCCGCCGGTGGCCGGCCCCGGCGTGCAGCCCGGCCCAGTCGACGTCGCCGCCGTCCTGGTACCGCGCGGCGAGGGCATGCAGCTCCGCGGCGGGGGTGCCGTCGCCGGCCCGCGTCACCGGGCGGGTGCCGCGCAGCGCGTCGGCGAGCTCGGCCGCGGTGGTGGCCACGACCGCGGTCCGGTGCGCGAAGTGGGTGCGCCCGACCGCGAGGGTGTACGCGACGTCGGCGAGGGGCGCGTCGGGCCCGGCGGTCTCCAGCCAGGCGAGCAGGTCGGCCACCCGCCGCCGTAGCGCCTCCGGGTCGCGGGCCGACAGCGGGAACAGCTGGGGGTCGCCGGTGCCGGTCGCCGGCGGCCGCGGCGGGGCCTCCTCCAGCACCACGTGCGCGTTGGTGCCGCTGAACCCGAACGCGCTGACCCCGGCGCGCCGGGGGTGGCCGGCCGGGCGCGGCCAGTCCCGCAGCCGGGTGTTCACGTAGAACGGCGAGTCGTCGAGGTTCAGGTGCCGGTTGAGTTCCCGTACGTGTGGGGAGGCGGGCAGCTTGCCCTGCCGCATCGACAGCAGCGCCTTGAACACGCCGGCGATCCCGGCGGTCATGATGGTGTGCCCGAAGTTGCCCTTGTGGGAGCCGAGGGCGCAGTACCCGGTGCGGTCGGTGTACCGGCGGAACGCCTCGCGCAGCGCGTTGACCTCGATGGGGTCGCCGAGTTTGGTGCCGGTGCCGTGCGCCTCGAGGTACCCGACGGTGCCCGGGTCGACGTCGGCGTCCGCGTACGCCTCGTGCAGCAGGCCCTGCTGGGAGCGGGCGCTGGGCGCGGTGATGCCCTTGGTGCGGCCGTCCTGGTTGATCGCGGAGCCGCGGATCACCCCGTGGATGTGGTCGCCGTCGGCGAGGGCCGCGCGGAGGCTCTTCAGCACGACCGCGCCGACTCCTTCGCCGATGGCGATGCCGTTGGCGTCGTCGTCGAAGGTCTTGCAGGCGCCGTCGGGTGAGAGCATGTTCGTCTGCGACGTCAGCACGTAGAACTCGGGCGAGTCGAGGACGAACACGCCGCCGGCGAGGGCCACGTCCGACTCGCCGCGGCGGATGCTCTGCACCGCGAGGTGCATCGCCACCAGCGCGGATGAGCACGCCGTGTCGACGGTGAGGGTCGGGCCCTTGAGGTTGAGGAAGTACGAGATCCGGGCGCCGAGGATCGCCATGTCGGTGCCCAGGAACACCTGCGAGTTGAGCGCGCCGGCGCGGACCGCCTGATCCTTGTAGCCGGAGCCGCGGGCGCCGACGTAGACGCCGACCCGTTCGCCGCTGAGGCTGTCGGGGGCGTAGCCGGCGTCCTCGAACGCGCGGTACGACTCCTCCAGGAAGAGTCGCTGCTGCGGGTCGAGGTACTCGGCCTCGGCCGGGGAGATGCCGAAGAAGCGGGGGTCGAAGACGTCGACGTCGTCGAGCAGGCCGCCCCACTTGCTGATCGACCGGTCGGTGCGCCGGGGGTCGCGGTCGTAGTAGTCGGCCTCGTTCCAGCCGGGCCGCTGGATCTCGCGGACGCTGCTGGCGCCTTCCTCGAGCAGCTGCCAGAACCGGCCGAGGTCGGGTGCGCCCGCGAACCGGCCGGACATGCCGATGACGGCCACGTCCGCGTCCCGCACGGCGGCAACCGGCCCGGCTGCGACGGGCGCCGCGGCGACCGGCCCGGGCGCGGCGGGCGACGGCTCGTCGGCGCCGACGCGGTCGCCGTACTGCTCGCGGATGAGGGCGGCGAGCTCGGCGACGTCGAGGCAGTCGTACATCACCTCGACGCCGAGCGTCAGGTGCAGCTCCTCGTTGAGCAGCTCCACCACCGCCACCGAACCGAGCGAGTTCACGCCCAGGTCGATGAAGCCGGCGTCGAGGTCCGGCGCGGGGCCGGTCTCGGCGTCGCTACTGCGCAGGACGGTGGCCAGGACCCGCTTGATACGGCTTTCCAGATCCATCCGTGTCCCCGTTCTCCTGGTGCGTGGTGGTCTTCTCGCCCGACGCGAGGTACAGCTGCCGCAAAATCGAGTGGTTGGGGTCGGCCATCATGTCCCGCCAGCTCACCGAGATGCGGGCGAGCGCCTTGCTGGACAGGAAGCCGTCCCGGACGAGCTTGGTGGGGATGCCGACGCCCTCGGAGCCCAGGAAGATCTCGGTGCCGATGATGGCGCTGTGCGCGCTGAGCACCTCGAAGCCGACCCGGGACAGCCCGCCGGCGGCGAGCACCATCGGCAGTTCCCGGCCGATCCTGGGGTTGCCGCCCTCGGCGACGCGGGCGGCGCAGTACGCCTCGTAGAGCTCGCCGAGCGAGTCGACCGGGGGCGAGGTCATGATGTGCATCTCGAAGTCGTTGTCGACGAAGGCGGCCCGGGCGCCGGGCCGCAGGATCCGCGCGACCTCCCGGACCGCGACGACCGGGTCGGGCAGGTGCTCCAGCACCAGCCGGGTCAGCGCGAAGTCGAACGTGTCGGCCGGCAGTTCGGTGTCCTCGATGGAGCCGACCCGGAAGGAGATCCTGCCGTCGTACCGCTCGGCGAGGCGGTCCCGGGCCACGTCGAGCAGCAGCGGGTCGAGGTCGACCGCGGTGATCGTGATGCCCGGGTACGTCTCGAGCAGCTTGCCGGTGGTGAACCCGGGCCCGCAGCCGAGCTCGACGACGTTCATGCCGTCGCGCAGCCCGCTGCCGGCGTAGTGCCGGACCTCGCTGTCCCAGAACAGGTCGACCTGCGCCCGCAGCCGATCGATCTCCTTGTCGACGTTGGTGGCGATCGTCGTGACCTTGTAGGAAACCTGTGTCGTCATCCCTGCCCTCGCATCGTGGTCAGGGCGGGGCGGTCGCGGAGGAAGCCGAGGACCGCCGCGGCCACCTCCCGCCAGTCGGGCTCCAGCATCATCAGGTGGCTCATCCCGGCGAACATCACCGGCTCGGTGGCGTACGCCTTCGCGGTGGCCCGCACGGACGGCGGGGAGACGATCCGGTCGGTCTGCCCGCCCAGCACCAGCACCGGCACGCCGGGGACGGGGCGGGCCCGAACGACCCGGCCGGTGAGCGCGTAGCCGGCCTTGTCCGACTCGGGCTGCAGCCGGGCCGCGTAGGCGCCGCGCTCGGCCTCCGGGAGCCGGTTCGACAGGTACAGGCCGATCGGGAACGTGTCGGCCTTGCCGGTGTTGAAGTCGCGCATCCGCTCGACGTCGGCGGCGTGGCTGACCACCAGCCGGGTCGTGTCGGCGCCCAGGCCGGTCGGTGGCACCGCGGCGAGCAGCACCAGGGCCGCGATCGTCTCCGGGTGGTCACGCAGGATCAGCTGCCCGATGGCGCCGCCCATCGAGTGGCCGACGAGCACGGGCGGGGCGGGCAGCCGGGCCATGACGTCGCGGACGTCGGCGACGTAGTCGGCGAGCGTGAACGACGACAGCTGGTCGGCGCCGTCGCTGCCGCCGTGCCCGCGCAGGCTGAGCGCGTACGCCTCGTGGCCCTCGGCCGCGAAGTACGGCAGGAAGTGCTCCTGCCAGCACCAGGCCGCGAGGTTGGAGCCGTGCACGAACAGCAGCGGCGGCAGGTCGCCCGGTCCGGTGGCGGCGACGTGCAGCAGTTCGAGGTTCATCGCGCCACCAGCTGGGGCGGCGCCGCCGCGGCCGCGACGAGGCCGCCGGGGACCGAGGCGGTGGGGAACGGGGCGGTGGCGCCGAACCAGCCGGCGAAGCGCCGCTCGATCAGCTCGGCGGCGGCCTGCATCAGCCGCCGGCCCAGCTCGTCGGCGTGGCGGTGCCGCCAGTGCTCCAGCTCGGTCCCGCGCAGCCACTCGTTCAGGCCGCCCATCGCCGGTCCACAGTGGATCTGGTAGTCGATGCGCAGGTCCGGGTCGCCGTCGAGGGCGGCCATCGTGGAGCGGGCCAGGTACCAGCGGAAGATGAGCGACATCCGGTACTTCGGGTTGCGCTCGGCCCGTTCGATCTCGCGGGCCGGCTGGTATGCCTTGACGTCGGTCCACACGTCCTCGAGCGGGCGCCGGAAGTACTTCTCCGCCAGCATCGTGCGGGTCTTCGCGTCGATGTCGTCCAGGGCCTCGAAGTGCCGGTACAGCTGGTAGAGGCGGTTGGCCCGGCCGGGGAAGAACACGCCGCGCTGCAGCACCTGGACCTGGGCGCCGATCTCGAACATGTCGCCGGCCGGGGCGTAGGCGGTGTCGTGCACGCCGGCCTGCTCCAGCAGGTCTTTGACCGGGTCGCTGGTGCCGGCCTCGACGGTGCACTGGTTGATCGAGCCGGTGAGGACGAAGTCGGCGCCGAGCATGAACGCGACCGCGACCGCCGCCGGGGTGCCCAGGCCACCGGCCGCGCCGACCCGGACCCGGTGCCGGTAGCCGTGCTCGGCGGCGAGCCGGTCGCGCAGGTCGATGATGGCCGGCAGCAGCACCGCCAGGACGCCGCGGTCGGTGTGGCCGCCGGAGTCGGCCTCGACGCACAGGTCCTCGGCGAGCGGGATCTCGCGGACCAGCGCGGCCTCGTCGGCGGTGATGGCACCGGCGGCGGCGAGCCGCGCGACGATCTCCGCGGGGGCCGGGCTCAGGAACGGCCGGGCGACCTCGGGCCGCGAGAGCTTCGCGATGATCCGGTTGGTGGCGGTGACGGTGCCGCCGGGGCCGCGGCGCAGCCCCTTCGCCCGGTAGCGAACGAGGGCCGCGGTGATGCTCATGAACGCGGACGCCTCGATGACCCGGACACCGCGGGCCAGGCAGACGTCGACGACGGCTTCCTCGGCGCCGGGGTCGGCCGGGCTGTGCACCAGGTTCACGCCGTACGGTGCGCCGGCCGGCAGTCCCTGCTGGATCTTCCGGACGGCCTCGTCGACGTCGGCGCGGCCGAGCATCGCGGTGCCGAAGAACGCCAGCAGGCCGGCGCGGCCCATGCGGATGACGAGGTCGGTCGAGGAGATGCCGCGGTACATGCCGCCGGCCACGTACGCGTGGCTGAGGTTGTAGTCCCGCCGGAAGTCCGCGCTGCCGAGGCTCTGCGCGGTGAGGCTGGCGCGCATCTTGGCGCTCCCGCCGTTGGCGGGCTCCGACCGGAACTGCGCGGGCACGGACACGGGCGCAGACACGGGCACCGGCACGGGCACGGACGCCGCGGTCACAGGCGGAGTCCGCTGCGCCGGGATCCGCGGTACGGCCACCGGGGCTGGCGCGGAAACGAGGGCCGGGGCGGGTTCCGGGTCGAGCACCAGCGGCTCGGCCTCGGCCCGGATCTTGGCCACCAGCCCGGCGAGCACCTTGCCCGGGCCGACCTCGGTGAACTCGGTGACGCCGACGGCGAGCAGGTAGCGGATCGTGTCGTTCCAGCGGACCTGCCCGGTGACCTGCTCCTCGAGCGTGGCCGCGGTCTCGCCGGGCCGGCCGGGCCGCGCGGTGACGTTGGCGATGACCGGGATCTGCGGCGGCCGGAACTCGGCCCGGCGCAGGTCCGCGGCGAACTCCTGCCGCGTCGGGCGCATGAGCCGGGAATGGAAGGCGCCGCTGACGTTGAGCGGGATGTAGTGCTTGGCCCCGGCGGCCTCGAACACCTTCTGCGCCGCGCGGACGACCTCGCGTGGCCCGGCCACGACCACCTGCCGGGGCGAGTTGTGGTTGGCCACGTCGAGGTCCGTGAGCCCCTCGCGGGTCAGCACGTCCCGGACCTCCTCGACGGTGAGGCCGATGACGCCGGCCATCCCGCCCTCGGCGGCCCGGCTCATCAGCAGGCCGCGCCGCTGGACCAGGCGCAGCCCGGTCTCGAAGTCGAAGGTGCCGGCGGCGAAGTGGGCGTTGTACTCGCCGAGGCTGTGCCCGGCCACGTAGTCGGGCCGCACGCCGGTGTCGCGGACGCGGGCCAGGTAGGTCAGCGCGTTGACGACGAAGAGGGCCGGCTGCGTGAACTCGGTGCGGGTCAGCCGCCGGTCAGGATCCGTGAGGCACAGCTCGCGGATCGAGTAGCCGAGGACCCGGTCGGCGGTCGCCACCAGCTCCGGGAAGTCGTCGAACAGGGCAGCGCCCATGCCTTTGTGCTGGGATCCCTGTCCAGGGAAGAGAAAGGCGTGCATGTCACCTCTATCGTCAGCCGCGGCCGGGGTCGCCCGCCGCGGGCGGAGGGCCGCCACCTCGGTCAGGAGGTGGCGGTCCCGCTGGAACGCGGAAAGGATCGGGTAGCAGCGCGCGCCCGGGCCGAGCACGCGGCTGGTGAAGCCGGCGAGCGTGCCGCCCGGCCCGACGTCGACGAACGCGAGGTCCTCCGCGCCGGCCCGCGCCACGAGCTGCCGCACGGCGCCGGGGAACTGGATCGGCCGGCGCACGACGTCCCAGAAGTACTGCGCGTCGAACCGCTCCCGGAAGCCCGGGTGCACAGCCGAGACGAACGGGACCCGCGGGGCCTGGAAGTCCAGCCCCCGGTAGATGTCGATGAACCCGGCCGCGAAGCCGTCCAGGTGCGAGGAGTGGAAGGCGTGCGGCACCGGGAGGAACTCTGCGGCGACGCCGGCCGACTGCACGTCGCGCCGGATGCGTTCCAGGGCCTCGGTGGCGCCGGCCACCACGAAGTGGGCGTCGTAGCTGACCGCGGCCAGTTCGCTGCCCGCCCACCGCTGCGGGTCGGCACCGAACATGGCCGGGTCGCCCAGCACGGCCAGCATCCGGCCGGGCGGGCAGTGCGCCTCGGCGAGCCGGGCCTGCGCGACGACGCTGCGCAGCAGCTCCTCGGCCGGCAGGACGCCGGCCACGGCGGCCGCGGCGAACTCGCCGAGGCTGGCGCCGAGCACGTAGTCCGGTTCGATGCCGCGGTCGGCGAGCAGCCGGCAGACCGCGAGCTCAATCATGAAGATCGCCGGGTGGCTGTGCCGCAGCCGGTCGAACGGGTCGGCGATGCTCCGGCCGTCGTCGTACATCCGCGCGATCACCGACTCGCCGGTCAGGTCCAGCACGACGGCGTCGAGGTCGCGCAGTGCCCGCGCGAACACCGGCTCGTGCTCGAACAGCTCCCGGCCCATCTGGTGGTACTGGGAACCCTGCCCGGAGAACAGGAAGACCGTAGTCGTCATGCCCGGACCCGATCGATGTGCGCGGCGAGGTCGGCGACGGTGGACATCCCGTACAGCAGGTACAGGTCCATGTCGATCGAGTAGCGGCGGCGGACCTCGGCGGCCAGCTCGACGCCGAGCAGCGAGTGCCCGCCCAGCTCGAAGAAGCTGTCGTCGGCGCCGACCGTGGACACGCCCAGCATCTGCGTGAACAGTTCGGCGACGTCGTGCTCCAGCGGGTTGCGCGGCGTGACGAACGGCGTGTCGAGCTGCGGGCGCGGATGCGCCGCCGGCGGTTCGACCGGCCCGGTGGCGCGCAACGCCGTCGACTCGACCCACTTCTGGTAGCGGCGGGCGAGGTCGGTCGCGGAGATCTCCACCTCGACCTCACCGGCGACGGCGAACGCGCGCTCGAAGCAGCGCACGCCCTCCTCGCTGGTCAGCACCGACGGTTCGACCCGGCTGAACAGCGACGGCGGCAGGAACCGGCTGATGCCGACCCATTCCACGGTCCAGGAGTCCCAGCACTGCACCGACCACGTCGGGCCGCCGCGGCGCGCCCGCATCGCCGTGTACGCCTTCGCGAACCCGCCCACGGTGGCGATGTGGAAGAACCCGTCGCCGCCGAGCACCGACCCGAGCGAGTTGGTCATGATGCGGAAGTCCAGCGGCCGGTCGCCGAACATCCGGTCGAGCAGCACCAGGGTGTGCCCGACGGCGTCGAAGTTGAGCCACCAGTCGTCGACGCTGACGGCGCGCATCGTGCTGATGCGCTTGGCGTTGGAGGCGCCCGGGGCGTGCACGACCCCGGCCACCGGACCGGCCGCGGCCTCCGCGTCGGCCAGCAGCCGGGCGTTGGCGTCGTGGTCGGTGCCGAGCGCCCCGACGAACACGGCCCCTTCGGCGACGAGCGCCTCGGCGGCCCGGATCCGGACGCTGACCGGGTCGTCGTCGCCCTGCTCGGCCAGCCACTGCGGCCACTGCGCCGGCTCCGGGAAGCCCGGCTCCTCCACGATCAGCAGCCGGCCGCCGGCACCGCGGACGATGTGCTCGGAGATCTGGTGGCCGATGCCCTCCAGCGCGCCGAGCACCAGGTACACCCGGTCCTTCACCAGCTCCGCGGCCCGGGGCGCGGCCGCCTCGACCCGCACCGGCGTGTACGAGCGGACGTACCGGCGCCCGCCGCGGTAGGCGCACAGCATCTCCGTTGCCGACCCGTCGAGCTCGGCCAGGACCCGGCCGGCCTGCGCGGCAACGTCCTCGCCGGCCCGGCCGAGGTCGACGCTGCGGGCCGAGACCGCGCCGTAGGACTGCTGGAACACCAGGCAGGCGCCGGCGGTGGTGCTGGCGTCGACCGCGTGCGGCTCGCCGCCGGTCACGTCCCACACGCCGGCGGTGACGGCGGTCAGGCGCACCGGATGGTCGGCGGCGTGCTCGGTCAGCGCCTCCGCGATCCACAGGATCGGGAACAGCGCCCGGCTCTGGGCGGCCTCGAACGCGTCGCGGTCGAAGCCGTCGCCCTGCCCGGCGGCGGCGTCCAGCGGCCAGCAGAACAGGATGTCGGCGGGTGCCTCGCCGGTCTCCAGCAGCGCCTGGAACAGGTCGTGGTAGCCCTCGCCGTCGGCGGGGTCGACGGTGAACGTCGCGTCGTCGACCCGCTCGTAGCCGGCCCCGGCGGTGACCACGACGACCCGCTCGCCGCGCGCCCGCAGCAGGTCGGCCACGGCCGCGCCGAGCCCGGTGTCGTCGGCCAGGATCAGGCGCCGGCGGTCGGTGCGGACGGCGGCGTCGAACGGCAGCGGCGCGGGTTTCCACACCGGCAGCGAGAACCAGTCGGCCATGTCCGGCAGCTTGCTGAAGTAGCCGTCGTCGGTTTTGGCGTCGTACCAGTACCGCTGCCGCTCGAAGGGGTAGGTCGGCAACGCGACCCGGGTGTGCCCGCTCTTGCCCCAGATCGCCGCCCAGTCCGGGTGTTCGCCGCCCAGCCAGCGGGTCAGCTCCGTGGCGCCGTGGGTGTCCTCGGCCGGTGCGGACGCGCCCGGGGCCAGCAGCCCGTCCGGGTCGCGGTCGCGCAGGATGCGGGCGGCGTCCGCGGTGTTCGCGGCGACCACGGCGTGGCGGTGCGGGAAGTGCCGGCGGCCGCACTGCAGCGTGTAGGCGACGTCGGCGAGGTCCAGGTCCGGGTGGGCGGCGAGGTGGTCGGCGAGCCGCTCGGTGGCGGCGGCGAGGGCGGTGGCCGTGCGCGCCGACAGCGGCAGCACGTGCCGCGGCGCGGCGGCGGTCTCCGGCTCCCGGGACGGCGCCGGCGGCTCCTCGATGACGACGTGGCAGTTCGTGCCGCCGATGCCCATCGAGCTGACCCCGGCCCGGCGCGGGCGCCCGTCGCCGGCCCAGTCCGCGAGCTGCGTCTGCACCCGGAACGGGCTCGCCGCGAAGTCGATGCGCGGGTTGGGCGTGTCGTGGTTGAGGCTGGCCGGGATCCGGCCGTGCCGCACGGCGAGCACCGCCTTCATGAACCCGGCGATGCCGGCGGCGGCGTTGAGGTGCCCGATGTTCGTCTTCACCGAGCCGATCGCGCAGTAGCCGGTCCGGTCGGTGCCGCTGCGGAACGCCTGCGTCAGCGCCGTGATCTCGACCGGGTCGCCGAGCGACGTGCCGGTGCCGTGCGCCTCCACGTAGCCGATCTCGTCCGGTGACACGCCGGCCTCGGCGAGCGCCTCGACGATCACCCGGCTCTGGCCGTCGACGCCGGGCGCGGTGTAGCCGACCTTCTGGGCACCGTCGTTGTTGACCGCCGAACCCTTGACCGTGGCCAGGATCCGGTCGCCGTCGGCGATGGCGGTGCTGAGCCGCTTGAGCACGACCACGCCGGCGCCGTCGCCCCACACGGTGCCGCGGGCCTCGGCGTCGAACGCGCGGCAGTGGCCGTCCGGGGACTGGATGCCGTCCTTCATGTAGCGGTACCCACGGCCGTTGGGCAGGATGATCGAGACGCCGCCGACGAGTGCCATGTCGCTCTCGCCGAGCAGCAGGCTCTGCCGGGCCAGGTGGATGGCGACCAGCGACGTCGAGCAGGCGGTGTTGACGTTGATGCTCGGGCCGGTCAGGTTCAGCTTGTACGACACCCGCGACGGCAGGAAGTCCTTGTCGTTGCCGATCATCATCTGCTCGACGCTGGTGGTCTGCCAGAAGGCGGCGTTGCGGGCGAGGACCTCCAGCAGGTAGGTGTTCATCCCGCCGCCGGCGAACACGCCGATGTCACCGTCGAAGGCGCCCGGGTCGTAGCCCGCGTCCTCCAGCGCCGACCAGCAGACCTCGAGGAACAGCCGGTGCTGCGGGTCGGTGGCCCGGGCCTCGTTCGGGTTGATGCCGAAGAACTCCGCGTCGAACGACTCGACGTCATCGAGGGTGGACGCGGCCTTCACGTAGTCCGGGTCGCGCAGCGTCTCCGGCGGCACGCCCCGCGCCAGCAGCTCCTCGTCGCTGAGCGGGCGCACGGACTCCACGCCGTCGCACAGGTTCGCCCAGAACTGTTCGGGCGTGCCGGCGCCGGGGAAGGCGCAGGCCATCCCGATGACGGCGACGTCCAGATCGGTGGCGTTATCGGTGGTGGTCTGACCGGTCACGTCGGACACTTCCTCACTGCGCATCAGGCCGGCACCGCCATCCGCGCGAGCGCCGCCCGCCGGGCCAGGCCCTTGCGCCGGCTCCGTTCGTACGAGGGGCCGGTGCTCGCCGGGCTCAGGTGGCGGACCAACGCGTCGATGGTCGGGTTCTGGAACAGCTCAACGCTCTGCACGTCGCGGCCCAGGGCGGCCCGCAGCTTCAGGGTCAGGTTCACCAGCAGCACGGAGTGGCCGCCGAGGTCGAAGAAGTTGTCGGCGGGGTCGATGTCGTCCACGCCGAGCGCCTCCTGGAACGCGGCGGTGACCACGGCCCTGACGTCCGCCTCGGTCGCCGCCGGTGCCGGTTCGAGTGACGGTGACGGTGACGGTGCTGCCTGCGGCACCGGGCCCAGCACGACGGTGGCGTCGTCGCACGCGGCGGCGAGGCGGTCGGCGTAGCGGCCGGCGAAGCCGTCGACCGTCGCCGGGTCGAACAGCTCCGGGTTGTACAGCAGCAGCATCGTGTACGCCTCGCCGGTGCGCACCAGCTCCAGGGTCAGGTCGAACATGCCCTGCTGGTGCAGCCCCAGGATCGGCTCCAGCGGCAGCAGGTCGGCGTCGGCCACGTCGCCGTCCGGGCGCAGCGCCCGCCGCGGGTCCTCGAGCCAGTTCTGGAAGACGAACGTGACCCGCACGTCCGCGGCCGCGCCGAGGCCGAGCTCCGACACGGGGTATTCGCCGTGGTCAAACGCCTCGTACACCGCCGTGCGCACGTCCGCGGTCAGCGCCGCGAAGGTCTGCCCGGCGCCCGCCCGGACCCGGATCGGCACCTGGTTCATGAAGTAGCCGATCAGCCCCTCGAAACGGCGCTCCGGCCGCCCCTGCAACGGCGTGCCGATGAGTAGCTCGTCCTGCCCGGACCAGTGCCGCAGCTCCGCGGCGAACGCGCCGAGCATGACCACGAACGGGGACGCGCCGGTGGCCAGGGCCAGGTCCGCGATCCGGCCGGTGAGCTCGGCCGGCAGCTGCCGTTCGAGCACGGCGCCGGAGAACCGGGTTGCCTCGCCCCGCGGCCGGTCGGTCGGCAGCCGCAGCGCCGGCGGCGGATCGGCCAGCCGGTCCCGCCAGTAGCCGGCGTCGCGCCCGCCGCGCTCCCCGGCCAGGTAGCCGCGTTCCCACGCGACGAAGTCGGCGTACGACGCCTCCAGCGCGGGCAGCGGCAGCTCCCGGCCCGACCGGGCGGCGAGGTACAGGACGGTCAGCTCACGCATGAACACCATCAGCGACGTGCCGTCGAAGACGAGGTGGTGGGTGACGGTCAGCAGGATGTGGTCGTCGTCGGCGCGGGTCAGCAGGTGCGCGCGCAGCAGCGGCCCGCGCTCCAGGTCGAACGGCGCGTCGGTGCGGTCCCGCAGCATCGCCGCGATCTGGCCGTTGCCGCGGTACCGCGCGTCGAGCAGCTCCAAGGCCGGCGGTGCGCCGTCTGCGCGCTGGACCGGTTCGGCGCCCTCGACGGTGAACGTGGCCCGCAGCGCGGGATGCCGGTCGGCGAGGCGCAGCAGCGCGGTCCGCAACGCCTCGGGGTCGACGGGCCCGCGGATGCGGAACGCGTGCGGCAGGTGGTAGGCGGTGCTGTGCGGAGCCAGCTGCTGGACCGCCCACAGCACGCCCTGCCCGGCGGAGAGCGGGCCGGCCTGCGCCGGGTCGGCCGCCGCGGGGACGGCCGGCACGGCCGGGGTCGCGCCCGCGTCGATCATCCCGGTGACGAGGCCGATCACGGCGCGCAGCGTGCCGCCCTCGAAGATGTCTCGGGCGGAGAGGTCGGCGCCGTACACGTCGCGGACGTGCCGGCTCAGCGCCACCGCGTTGATGGAGTCGAAGCCGTGGGCGAGCAGCGGCGCGTCCGGGTCGATGCGGTCGGCCGGCAGCGCGAGGAGCCCGGCGACCGAGGCGGTCAGCGCGCCCGGCACGTCGTCCACGTCGCCCACCGGCGCGTCGACCACGACTGCGGCCGCGACCGGCGCGGCCGGAAGTTCGGGTGTGCCGGGGCCGGGTGCCCAGTACCGTTCGCGGGCGAACGGGTACGTGGGCAGCGGGACCCGGCGGTACCGGTCACCGGCGAACAGCCCGGCGTAGTCCAGCTCGTACCCCTGGACGAACAGCTCACCGACGGCTTGCAGATGCTCGGCCAGCTCGCTGCCCTCACGGTCCCGGCTGTCGCGGACGCACTGCTCACCGAAGCGGCGCAGCATCGCCCGCTCGGGCTCGTCGGCGGCCACGTGCCCGGTCAGCACGCCGGCCGGCCGCTCGCCCCGCACGTAGCCGCGCAGCGCCCCGGCCAGCTCGGCCGGGTCGCCGGCGACGCAGGCCAGCCGGTGCCGCAGCCGGCGACGCCCAGTGAGCAGCGTGAACGCCGCGTCGCCGAGGTCGAGGCCGGGCTGGTCGGCGCAGTGCGCGGCGAGCCGCTCGGCCTGCTCCCGCAGCTGCTCCGGGCTGCGGGCGCTGAGCACGATCAGGTGCGCGGACCGGGGCCGGTGCCGGTCGGTGACCGGGGGCGCCTCCTCGATCACCAGGTGGGCGTTGGTGCCGCTGAGCCCGAACGAGCTGACCGCGCCGCGGCGGGGCGCGCCGCCGTCGGGCGCCGGCCAGTCCACCGTCTTGGTGTTGAGGTAGAACGGGCTCTGCGTGAAGTCGATCTGCGGGTTGGGCCGGTCGAAGTTCAGCGACGGCGGGATCTGGTGGTGGCGCAGCGCCAGCAGCACCCGCAGCGCCCCGGCGACGCCGGCGGCGGACGTGGTGTGCCCGACGTTGGTCTTGATCGAGCCAAGCGCACAGTAGCCGCGGGCGTCGGTGTGCGCGGCGAACGCGCGCGACAGCGCCTGGAACTCGATGGGGTCGCCCAGCGGCGTGGCGCTGCCGTGGGCCTCGACCATTCCGATGCCGGCCGGGTCGATGCCGAACCTGTCGTACACGTGCCGTTCGAGCCGCTCCTGGGACCGGGCGCTCGGGGCGGTGATGCCGTTGGTCGCGCCGTCCTGGTTGGTGCCCCAGCCGCGGATCACCCCGTGGATGTGGTCGCCGTCGGCGAGCGCGTCGGCGAGGCGCTTGAGGACCAGGACCCCGACGCCCTCGCCGGGCACGAACCCGTTGGCGCGGCTGTCGAACGAGTAGCAGGTCCCGTCCGGTGACAGCATGCCCGCCTGGCTGGCACCCAGCATGAACCCGGGGGTGGAGCTGACGTACACGCCGCCGGCGAGGGCCAGGTCCAGTTCGCCGATGGTGAGGCCCTGGCAGGCGAGCTGGATCGCGACCAGGGAGCTGGAGCACGCGGTGTCGATGGTCAGCGCCGGGCCCTGCAGGTCCAGGAAGTAGGCGATGCGGGCGGACAGCACCGAGGCGGCGTTGCCCCACATCGCCTGCGCCGGCGGGTTGACGCCGCACAGGTGGTGGTAGTCGCTGCCGTTGTAGCCGGCGAACACCCCGCAGGCCAGCCCGGCGGCGCCGGCGCCGACGTGCCCGGCGTCCTCCAGCGCGGCCCAGCTCTGCTCCAGGAACAGCCGCTGCTGCGGGTCCATGTACGTGGCCTCGAGCCCCGAGATGCCGAAGAACTGGGGGTCGAACAGGTCGACGCCGTCGAGCAGGCTCGCGCGCCGGCAGTACCCGTGCTCGGAGGCGGGGAACCGGGCGTAGAACGCGTCGAGGTCCCAGCGGGTGACCTCGTCGACGAGGCTGTCGCCGTCGCGCAGATGCGCCCACAGCTGGTCGAGGTTCTCGGAGTGCGCGAACTGGCCGCTCATCCCGATGACCGCCACCCCGTCGGCCGCGGTGGGCGTCCGGGGCGCGGGGGCGCTGACGACAACCGGCGCGGGGGCGGGGGTCGGTGTCCGCGCGGGCGTGACCGCCGGCGGTGCGGGCGCGGCGACGAGGCCTTCGGCCAGGATGTGCGCGGCGAGCCGGTCGGCGGAGCTGTAGTCGAAGATGACGGTCGACTCGAGCCGCGTGCCCAGGGCCTCGTTGAGGCTGTGCAGGAAACGCACCCCGCTGACGGAGTTGAGCCCGAAGTCGGCGAACGACACGTCCGGCTCGACCTGCCCGGCCGCCAGCCCCAGGGCGTCCGCCAGGGTGTCGATGACCGTCTGCCGGACGATCCGGCCGTGTTCGCCGGTGGGTGCCGGGGTACGAACCGCGCCGGCCGCACCCGCGGTGCGGGCCGGGGCGCCGGTGTCCGGTGCGTCGCGGCGGACCAGGCCGTCGCTGCGGCCGACCAGCACCCGCGTGGCGCCGTGGCCGAGGACCTCGACGTCAGTGAACCCCTCGGTGGACAGCACCGCACCGCCGGGCTCCGAACCCGCCGCGGCGTCGCGCAGGACCAGCAGCGCGTCGCGGGCCAGCGCCGCCTTCACGGTGCGCACCGCCCGCCGGTACTCCCCCGCCGCCCCGAACCCGTCGGGGACGATCAGCAGGTCGTAGGAGCCGGGCGCGACCCCCTGCCCGTCCAGCGGTTGCCGCGGGTCGAGCCGGTCCAGCCGCAGGTATCCCGGGTCGGTGACGGCGGCGCGCAACCCTCGCAGCGCGGCGTCGTCGACGTCGGTGCACCGGTACTCCTCGACCGGCACCGCCAGGGCGCCGAGCCGGTCGAGCAGCGCCGCGGTCCGGCCGGCCGCGCCCGCGCCGATCTGCAGCACGCGCACGGCCGGGGCGCCCGGCTCGGCGGCGAGCGCGCGGAGCTCGTCGAGCACGACGTCGGTCAGCGGGTCGGCAGGAGGGGTCATCGTTCCTCACAGACGTAGAGGGGTGTGCTGTGCGGCGTACGGCGGGGAGCCCGCCGCACGCCGCACCGTGCGATGGGTCAGGCCGCTGCGGGGTCCATGTGGCGCAGCTCGAAGAAGTTGCCTTCGGTGTCGCGGCAGTACGCGACCCAGCCGACGCCGGGGATGGTGACCTTCGGGGACAGGATCGAGCCGCCGTTGCCGGTCACCGCCTGGATGTCGGCGTCGATCGCGGTGGACTGGATGCCGACCATGAAGCCGTTGAGCAGCGGGGACTGCACCGGGCCGGGCCGCTTCATCAGCGTGCCCGCCAGGCCCGGCTGGTCCGCGGTGCCCGTGTTGATGAGCCAGTACTCGTCGGTGCCGGCCCAGGTGCCGCCCCACTTCTCGATCTCCCAGCCGAACGTCTTGCTGTAGAAGGCGGCGGCCCGCTCGATGTCGTCGGCCTGGATGGTGAAGTAGACGATGCCTGCCATGCTCAACTCCTTGGGTGGTGACGGTGGGTGGGGTGGGTCCGCACCGTGGTGCGGGTCAACGGATGGCCCGGTTCCGGAAGGACCGGATGCCGAGGGTGAAGAACAGCGCGCAGAAACCGACGAGACCGGCCAGGGCCCAGCCGATCGGCAGCGTCTGCACCGCCTGGCCGTCGGACAGGTGCGGGATCATGGCGTACCGCAGCCCCTCCGCGGAGTACGTGAGCGGGTTGAACAGCGTGACGACCTGGAAGCCGCGCAGCACGTGCAGGTCGTGCCAGGCGTACTGCAGGCAGCCGGTGAACAGCATCGGCGTGAAGAGCACCGCGAAGGCCAGCGCGATCTGCTCGGCCGGCACCACGGTGCCCATGACCAGGCCGAGGCTCGCGCCGACGATCGCGGTCAGCACGACCAGCCCGATGAGCAGCGGGATCGCGTCGGTGCGGACCTGGTACTCGTCGCCGAGGATCAGGTATGCCAGCGGGAAGATGATCACCGCGCTGATGAGCCCACGCAGGGTGGCGAACAGGATCTTCTCCACCACGATCGCCCACACCGGCGCCGGCGACAGCAGCCGGTCGTCGATCTCGCGGGTGAAGCCGAGGTCGAGCGAGAGCGGCAGCATGACGCCCTGGACGGCGGCCAGGAACACGGTGAGCGTCACCACGCCGGGCAGGAGCACGGCGCCGTAGCCCGCCGACGCGATGCCGACCTTCGGCAGCACGACGCCGAAGATGAACAGGTAGAACAGCGGCTGCATGAAGGCCTGGAGGATGAACGCGACGAACTCGCGCCCGGTGACGAGCAGGTCCCGGCGCAGGATGGCCAGGAACGCGCCGGTGGCCAGGGCCGTGGTGCCTCGCCGCGGCGCTGGTGGCGTGATGGTCTGCGAGGCGGTCACGCGCGCAGGTTCCTTCCGGTCATGTGGATGAAGACGGTTTCCAGGCTCGGCGAGCTGACCCGCAGGTCGCGCACGGTCGCCCCGTGCTCGGCCACCGCGCGGATGATGTCCGGGACCAGGTCGACGGCGTTCTGGGAGTACACCCGGAACACCGACCGGTCCTTGTCCTCCTCGGCGGCCTCGGCCCGGTCGACCTGCTCGACGCCGGGCAGCGCCCGCAGCCGGTCGGCGACGGCCTCCCCGGCCCCGCCGTCGGCGACGTCGACCTCGATCAGGTTCCCGCCGGGGACCTGCTTCTTCAGGGCCTCCGGGGTGTCCACGACCAGCACCTTGCCGTGATCGACGATCGCGACCCGGTCGCACAGCGACTCGGCCTCGTTCATGTCGTGCGTGGTCAGCACGATCGTGATGCCCTGCTGGTGCAGCGTGCGGATCCGCTCCCACAGGAAGTGCCGGGTCTGCGGGTCGAGGTTGTTCGTGGGTTCGTCCAGGAACAGCACGTCCGGGTCGTGCATGAGCGCCCGGGCGAGCATCAGCCGCTGCGCCATGCCGCCGGAGTAGCGCGGCACCTTCTCCTTCGCCCGATCGGCCAGCCCGAGCTCCTCCAGCAGCCTGTCGGCCCGCGCCTCCCGCTCGGCGCGCGGGACGCCGTGGTACGCGGCGTGGAAGGTCAGCACCTCACGGGCCCGCAGGCTCCGGTCGAGGTTGTTGATCTGCGGCAGGACGGCGATGCGCGGCTTGACCCGCTGGACGTCACGCACGTCGATGCCGGCGATCCGGGCGATCCCGCCGGTCGGCGCGACCGCCGTGGTGAGGATGCCCAGCAGCGTGGTCTTGCCGGCGCCGTTCGGGCCGAGCAGCCCGAAGATCTCGCCGCGGCGGACCGTGAGCGACACCCCGTCGACCGCGTTCGTCTCCGCCTTCGGGTACCGCTTGACGACGTCGACGACCTCGACCGCGGCATCGGCGTCGGGCGCGGCGGTCACGCCCTGGGTGTTCTGCAGCGACTGGGTCACGTCACGTTCTCCGATCCGTCGGTCACCACGAAGACCTCGTCCGCGTGCCGGCGGATGTATCCGGCCACGCCGTCGAGCGACGCGGCGTCGGCCCGGCGGTAGTCCTCGTCGAGCTGCCGCATGGTCTGCGGGTCGAGCAGCAGGAGCATGGCGGCGGTGCGCTCCCAGTCCCACTCGCGCGTGCCGGTCCCCGTCTCGGCAGCGGCGAGCGCGGCCTGCGCCCGTTCGATCTCGGCCCGGAAGCGCCGGGTGATCGCGAGCATCTCCTGGTCGTCCAGCTCGCTGAGGCTGCGGTCCAGCAGCGTCCAGAAGTCCGGATCGACGGTGCGGTGCGGCAGCTCGGCGCAGAACCCGGTCAGCGCGTGCCGGCCGTGGATGAACAGGATCCAGTAGCCGAACAGGGCGCTGCGCACGGTGTCGAGCCGGCGCACCACCTCCTTGCGCCCATCGAGGCTGACCACGCCCATCATCCGAACGGTCGGTGAGGTGGCGCGGGCGAGCAGTTCGCCTGCGGTGAGTCCGGCCAGTTGCGCCCGCGGGATCGTGGGCAGACCGTCACCGCCGGGCGTGGTCGCGGGCTCCGAGGGTTGGAGCATGAGGCTCCGGTCCTTTCTGTGTCTGGTACGGGGATTTCGGTGCAGCTGGGGGCATGCACCCCGGCCGGCTGGGTCAGGTGCCCATGCCGGCCGCCGTCGGTCGGTGTGCGTCGGCACCGGCGAGCTGGTGCTCGCCGGCGATCCGGTCGGCGAGCCGACGCAGGGTCGTCGCCTCCCGGAAGATCGGTGGGGGCAGCGGCACGTGGAAGCCGTCCTGCAGCACCCGGGCCAGCTCGTGCAGCGCCTGCCGGTCGAAGCCGGACTCGGCGAGGTCCATGTCGACGTCCACTGTGGACGGGTCGATGCCCAGCACGTCCGCCGCCGCGCGGACGACCTCGGCCTGCACGCTCCGGCCGGGCGCCGGTTCGACGTGCGCGGGCGCGTGCCCGGCGGCGATGCCGCGGCCCGCTCGCGGCGCCCGGCGGGCCCGGCGCGACGGCAGCACCACGCTGTCGCCGTCGGGCCACCGGTGCGCGGTGCGCAGCATGACCAGCTCGTCGACCGGCCCGGTGAGCAGCTGCTCCAGGACCCGCATGGCCTCGGCCGGTGCGATGACGCCCTGGCCCATGCGGCGCATCGTCTGCTGGGTGGTCGCGTCGGCGCCGACGCCGATCGTGCCCCAGTAGCCCCAGTGCACGACCTTCACCGGGTATCCGGCGGTGCGGCGCAGGTGGTGCGCCACTGCGTCCTCGACGGCGCTGCCGGCGGTGTAGCCGGCGGCGCCGGGCAGCCGCACGAAGGACGCGAACGACGAGAAGAACAGCAGGAAGTCCAGCTCGTCGCGGCCGAAGACCTCGCCGATGCGGACGCTGACGTCGGCCTTCGCCCGCAGGGCGACGCCGAGCTCCGCCTCCTCCAGCAGGGCCACCGTGCGGTCCGCGGTGGCGGCCGCGCTGTGCACGACGCCGTGGACGGCGCCGTGGCGCTCCAGCACCTCCTGGCGGACCCGCTCCAGCTGGGCCCGGTCGGCGGCGTCGGCGCTGATGTAGTCGGGGCGCGGGCCGGACCGGGCGAGGCGGTCCTGCTCGGCGCGGATCGTGTCGTCCGCGGGGCGGCGCCCGACCCAGACGACCTGCGCGCCGGCGGTGCGCTGCACGTGCTCGGTCCACACCCGGCCGATGCCGCCGGCGCCGCCGACGACGATGTAGACGCCGCCCGGGCGGTACGCCGGGCCCTCGGCGGCCAGGCCGGTCACGGGCAGCAGGCGGGGCCGCAGCCACTGCCCGCCGCGCCGGGCGACGCTGCCGCCCTGCGGGTCCGCGGGCACCGCCAGCAGTTCCGCGAGGTCCGGCCCTGGATCCGTCCCGGAATCCGTCCCGGGGTCAAGGTCGAGCAGGCGGACCCGCCAGGCGGGGTGTTCCTTGGCCAGCACGCCGACGAACCCGTGGATGCCGGCCGCGCCGGGCCGGGCGGGCTGCGCGGCGGTGGTCGGCTGGGCGCCGCGGGTCAGCACGATCAGGTCCAGGGGCCGGTCGCCGTAGCCGTTGCGGCGCAGCGCCTTGACGAGCCGGAAAGTCAGGTGGACGCCGTCCCGGGCGGCGGTGAGGGTCTGCTCGTCGAGGGCCGGGTCGGCCGGGCCGGCGGGCGGGCACCAGATCAGCCGCCCGATCGGGTCCGGTCCGTCCAGCCGGGCCGCGATGTCGTCCACCGGGTCGCCCGGGGCGAGATCGAGCGTGCCGAGGTCGGCGATGGCCGCGCGCAGGGCGTCGCGCTGGGCGGGTGTCCCGCCGGCGAGCACGGTCCGGCCGGCGGGGGCCTGCGGGGGCGTCACCGGGGCCAGTGGCTCCCACACGGTGTGCAGCAGCAGCGTCCGCTCGCCGTCGCCCTGGCCCGGTTCGGGGCGGTCCGCCGCGGGCACCGGGGCGGGCTCGGCGCGGTCCGTAGCGGGGGCCGGGTCCGCGGGCGCGGGGCGGGGGCTGACCCAGTAGCGGTCGGTGGCGAACGGGTAGGTCGGCAGGCGCAGCCGGGCCGGGCGGGTGCCTTCGTGCAGCGCGTCCCAGTCGACCCGCAGGCCCTTCACCCACAGCGGCAGCAGCGCGTCGTACCGCTCCTCCGCGAGCCAGGCGCGGGACTGCCCGCCGTCGCGGTCGCCCTCGCTGTGCCGGGCGAGCTCGGCCCGGTCCCGGCGGGCGTGGCCGGTGTGCACGCCGTCGCGGCGCCCGGCGGTCCAGTCCCGCAGCCGGGCGGCCAGGTCGGCCGTGTCGCGCACGGTGAAGGCCAGCCGGCAGTCCATCGCGTCCCGTCCGGCCTGCAGGGTGTAGGCGAGGTCGGGCAGGTCGGCGTCGGTGTGCTCACCCGCGTCCAGGGCCGCGGACAGCTGGCGGACCCGCTCGTCGAGACGCTGCTCGGTGCGCGCCGACAGCACGATCGGGTACACCGGGCGGGCCGGCGTGCGCCGCGCGGGCGTTACGTATTCCTCCAGCACCACGTGGGCGTTGACGCCGCCGATGCCGAACGAGCTCACCCCGGCCCGGCGGGGCAGTTCCCGGCCCTGCTCGTCGCGCGGCGCCACCCACTCGCTGGTGGAGCGCTGCAGGTGCAGCGGGCTGCCGTCGAGCCGCACATACGGGTTGACCTCGTCGCAGTGCAGCGACCGGACCAGGGTCCGGTGCCGCATTTGCAGCAGGACCTTGATGACCCCGGCGACCCCGGCGGCGAGTTCCAGGTGCCCGATGTTGCTCTTGACGGAGCCGATCGCGCAGTGCGCGGGACCGGGCTCGGCGCCGCGGTCGCGGTACAGCTCCCGGAACGCCGACTTGAGCGCGTCGACCTCGATGGGATCGCCGAGCGCGGTGCCGGTGCCGTGCGCCTCGATGTAGCCGACGGTGCGCGGGTCGACCCCGGCCCGGCGGTACGCGGCGGTCAGCAGATCGGCCTGCGCGCGCAGGTTCGGCGCGACCAGCGACTGGGCGCGGCCGCCGTGGTTCTCCGCGGTGCCGCGGATCACGCCGTAGATGTGGTCGCCGTCGCGTTCGGCGTCGCTCAGCCGGCGCAGGTACAGCATGCCGACGCCCTCGCCGCGGACGTACCCGTCGGCGCCGGCCCCGAAGGAGCGGCAGCGGCCGTTCGGGCTGAGCATGCCCTGCTTGGCGAAGCCGACGTGCATGATCGGCTCGACGATGGTGTTGACGCCGCCGACGACCGCGGCCGAGCAGTGGCCGAGGGTGATCGCGCACACCGCGCGGTGCAGCGCGACGAGGGAGCTCGAGCACGTCGTCTCGACCGGTTCGCTGGGCCCGTGGATGTTGAGGAAGTAGCTCATCCGGTTCGGACCCATGGACGCGGCGAGACCGGCCGAGGAGTACCCCTCCCCGGCCCGCCCGGCGTTGGCGACGAGCTGCCCGTAGCTGCTGGTGGCGGTGCCGATGAACAGGCCGAGGTCGCTGCCTTCGAGGCCGGCGGCGCTGTGCCCGGCGTCCTCGATGGCCCGCCACACGTGCATCATCAGCAGCCGCTGCTGCGGGTCCATCAGCTCGGCCTCGCGCGGTGAGATGCCGAAGAACAGCGGGTCGAACTGGTCCAGCGAGTCGAGGATGCCGGCCCAGCGGGCGCCGCCGCTGCCGCCGGGCTCGTCATCGCCGGCGTACTGGCGCCAGTCCCAGCGGGTGGCCGGGATCTCCTCGATGCAGTCGCGGCCGTCGAGCAGGTTGCGCCACAGCGCGTCGATGTCCTCGGCCATCGGGAACGCGCCGCTCATGCCGACGATGGCGATCGGTTCGGCGGCGCCGGGCCCAGCGGCGGCCGTGGAGGCCGCGGCCGGTGCGGCCGTCTGGCGCAGGCGTGACCGCCGGGGCACGGCCGGGGCCTGGGTCACGGCCGGGGGTTCCGCGGCCGGGTGGGTGTCGGCGGCGGCGCCGTAGTGGCCGGCGAGCTCGTCGCCGTACTCCTGGGTCAGGTGCGCGGTGAGGCTGCGCAGGGTGGGGTACTCGAAGAAGACCGTGGGGGTCAGCTCGAGGCCGAACGCCCGGTTGACGAGCGTGGAGAACCTGGTGAAGACGATCGAGTCGAAGCCGTACTCGTGCAGGCCGGTGTCGCCGTCGAGCTCGTCGGCGGACACCTTGAGCAGCTCCGCGGCCATCCGGGTCAGGTCCGCCTCGAACCGTTCGGCCGGCGCGCCTTCCTGCTCCGGCGTGGCCAGGGCGGTGCCGTGCGCGGGTGCCGGGGCGGGGCGAGGGGCCGGGCGGGGCGGCGGAGTGGCGTGACCGGGTTGGCGGGCCAGGACGAGCACCCGCGGCGCGCCGGAGGCGAGGGCCCGGTGCAGGGCCGCCATGCCGGCGTCAGTCGGCAGCCCCACCAGGCCCATCCGCCGGTTGAGCTCCGCCACCGCGGCCTCGTCCGGCTGCATCCCGCCGTCGGTCCACAGTGGCCAGGCAATGGTGACGGTGCGGCCGTGCCGCCGGCCTTCGGCGACGAGGCCGGCGCGGTGCTCGGCGAACCGGTCGAGGAACCCGTTGGCCGCCGCGTAGTCGGCCTGCCCGACGTTGCCGGCGACCCCGGCGAGGGACCCGAACACCAGGAACAAATCCAGCGGGAGCGTGGCGGTGGCGGCGTCGAGGTTGACGGCGCCGGACACCTTGGCCGCGAGGACCTCGGTGAGCTGGTCGGTGGTCTTGTCGCGCAGCAGGCCGTCGCGGCGCACCCCGGCCGCGTGCACGACGCCGTCGAGCCGGCCGTGCGCGCCCAGGATCGCCTCGACCAGCCCGCGGGTGGCGGCCGGGTCGGCGACGTCGGCGGACCGGTACTCGGCCCGCACCCCGGCGCCGTGCAGGCGGCCGAGCGCCCGGCGCTGGGCGTCGCCCTCCGGTGAGCGCCCGGTCAGCACGATCGTGGCGCCGGGCGCCCGCGCGGCGAACTCCTCGGCGACGAGGGGGCCGAGACCGCCGGCGCCGCCGGTGATCAGGTAGACGCCGTCGGGTCGCAGCGGCACGGTGTCGCCGGCCGGATGGTCGGGCAGCGGCTGCCAGTCGACGGTCTCGCGGCGGCCGCCGCTGTGCCGCACGTGCGGGTCCGAGCGCGTAGCGCGTTCGGCGGTGAGCAGGTCGGCGAGGGCGTCGTCGCCGGCGGTGGCGGCGTCCACCTCGACCAGCTGGCCGCGCAGCCACGGGTGCTCCAGGTTCGCGGCCAGCAGCAGGCTCAGCAGCCCGCCGAGGAGGCGCTGTTCGCCGTCGGCCGGCACCACCAGCTGGACCAGCGCCGAACCGGCGGGCCGGTCGCGCAGCAGCCCCTGGACGGTGCCGAGCAGGCCGGCGGCGGCGCGGCCGAACCTGGCGTCCAGCGCCCCGTCGAGCCCGTCGAGCCCGTCGAGCGCCTGGCATCCGGCGCCGAGCCGCGTGCGGAGCCGGTCGGTGACGGCCCGGTCCAGGGCGGACAGCACCAGCACCGCGGCGTCCCCCGCCGCAGACTCGGCCGCTTGAGTGGCCGGTGCCGGGCGCCACACCGGGACCCGCACGTCGATCTCCGGCGCGGCGCTCGCGGGCGGCCCGCTCAGCTTCCGCACGTGCAGCCCGCGCCAGGTGACGCACACCGCGCCGTCCTCGTCGCACACGTCGATGTCGTTGCGCTGGACCGCGCCGCCGGCCGCCGCGCCGGGCGACGGGCGCAGCCACGCCCAGGCGCGGGCCGGCACCGGCGCGAAGATCTCCACCTCGTCGACCGCGAACGGCACGGCCACGCCGTCGCCGTCCACGAGCCCGATGCACGCCTGGAGCGCACCGTCCAGCAGCGACGGGTGCAGGGTGTACCCGTCGAGTGTCGCCGCGGCGGGCAGCTCCAGCTGGGCGAGGACCTGCCGGTCGCCGGTCCGCAGCGCGGTCAGGGCGCGCATCGCCGGGCCGTAGCGCATGTCCAGGGCGGCGAACCCGTCGTAGCAGTCGGCGCCGGACACCTCCGCGGCCGTGCACGCGGCCCGGATCGCCGCCACGTCCAGGCGCGGCCGGTCGGCGGTGCGGGGCCGCACGGACGCGACCGCACGGCTGTAGAGGTCGGCGTCGTCGTCGGGGTCGGCGCCGCCGAGCTCCCGGATCTCGACGTCGAGCCGGTCGTCGTCGCGCGGCAGCAGCTCCACCGCGATCGCGGCGGGCGCATCGCCGACGATCACCGGCCGGGCCCACACGACCTGCGACAGGCGCAGCGTGTGAGCGTCGTACCCGCCGTCGGGGTCGGCGGCGGCCATCACCGCGGCCTGCGCCAGCTCGACCAGCGCCACGGCGGGCAGCACGCGGGCACCCCGGATGCGGTGGTCGGCGAGGAAGAACTCGTCGCCGGTGAGCTCGGCGCGGTAGCGCTGGGCCCACAGCGTGGACTCGTTGCGGTGCAGCAGCGGGCCGAGCGCGGCGGTGGCCGGGCCGGGCCGGGTGCCGTGCAGCGCCTCGTCGGGCAGCCAGCACCGGACCCGGGCGAACGGGTACGTGGGGGCGCTGACCCGCTCCGGCGACCGTCCGGTGTGCAGCGCCGTCCAGTCGACGTCGGCGCCGCGCACCCATGCCTGGGCGACGCGGTCCAGGCGGCCCTTGCGACTCCACGCGGCGAGGAGGGCGCGGACGTCCTCGTCGTCGCCGAACAGGGCCGGCACGTCGCCGCCGGGGCGGACCCGGCCCGTGGCGGTGTCCGCGCCAGGGTTGCCGCCCGCGTAGGCGTCGAGCCGGTCGGCGAGTTCCGCCGCGGACCCGGCGACGATCGCGAGGCGGCTGGCCATCGCGTCCCGGCCGACCTGCAGCGTGTACGCCACGTCGGCCAGCGGCACGGCGGCCTGCTCGGGGCGGCGCAGCCAACCGGCGAGGCGGGTGGCCTGCTCGCGCAGCCGGTCGTCGTCGCGGGCGGAGAGCACGGTGAGGGCCGGGGCGTCCGGCTGGGCGGTGCGGGCCGCCGGCCGGTACTCCTGCACCACCAGGTGCGCGTTGGTCCCGCTGAGCCCGAACGAGCTGATCGCGGCGCGGCGCGGGCCGACGGTTCCGGCCGGCCACGGCTCGACGGCGGTGACCACGCGGAACGGCGACGTGGCGAAGTCGAAGTGCTCGTTGGGCTTCTGGAAGTGCAGGGTGGGCACCAGGCGCTGGTGGCGCAGGCTCAGCAGCACCTTGTGCAGCCCGGCGACGCCGGCGGCGGCCGAGGTGTGGCCGATGTTGCTCTTCACCGAGCCGATGCCGCAGAACCCGGTGTCCGCGGTGCGCTCGCGGTACACCTTGGACAGCGCCTCCAGCTCGATCGGGTCGCCGAGTTTCGTGCCGGTGCCGTGCATCTCGACGTACGAGACCGTGCGCGGGTCGATGCCGGCGCGCGCGTACACCTCGCGTTCGAGCTCGATCTGGCTGGACACGCTCGGCGCGGTGATGCCGTTGGTCCGGCCGTCCTGGTTGATGCCGGACCCGACGATCACGGCGTGGATGCGGTCGCCGTCGCGTTCGGCGTCGGCAAGCCGCTTGAGCACGACCGCGCCGACGCCCTCGCCCGGGATGAAGCCGTCGGCGGAGTCGTCGAAGGGCTTGCTGCGCCCGTCGTGGGACAGCATGCCGGCCGCGCACATGCCGGCGTAGGTCTCCGGGGTCAGGTACAGGCTGACCCCGCCGGCGAGGGCCAGGTCGACCTCCCGCCGCGCGAGTGCCTGGATCGCGAGGTGCGTGGCGACCAGCGAGGACGAGCAGGCGGTGTCGACCGCGATGGCCGGGCCCTTGAGGTTCAGGTGGTACGCCAGCCGCGCCGCGGCGATCGACCCGCTGTTGCCGGTGATGTTGATCGCCGGCACCTGGTGGCGCTGCAGCAGCAGGCTGTACTCGTTGCTCATCAACCCGAGGTAGACGCCGCAGCGGCGGTCGCTGAGCGACTGCGGCGCGTACCCGGCGTCCTCGAACGCACGGTACGCCTCCTGCAGGAAGATCCGGTGCTGCGGGTCGATGCCTTCGGCCTCGGCCGGGGAGATGCCGAAGAACAGCGGGTCGAAGTACTCGGCGTCGTCGAGGTAGCCCAGCGCTCGGGTGTACAGGGCGCCGCCCTCGTCGGCGGAGCTCCAGCGCGACGGCGGGATCTCGCGGACGGCGTCGCGGCCCTCGACCAGGCCGTCCCAGTAGGCGTCGAGGTCCCCCGCGCCCGGGTACCGGCCGGACATCCCGACGATCGCGATGGGCTCCGGGCCCGAAACCGCCGGGCGAACGGCATCCGGCGCCGGCGTGGCAGCGGGCGCCGGTTCGGCGAGTGCGCGCCGGGCGTCCTCGAGGCGCAGCCGCCCCGACTGGAGGCCCTGGAGGATGTCGCGTGCCGCGGTCATGACGCGCTCCCGTTCGGGTTCAGCTGGGCGAGCAGCAGCTCGGCCGTGTCGAGGTCCAGCGTCTGCTCCTGCACGCGCCGCAACAGCTCCTCCAGGGACAGCCCGGCGGGTCCGGGCGCAGTGGTCGGGACGGGCGGGGCGGGCGGCGGCGCCGCGGCGGCGAGCTCGGCCGCGACGTGGCCGGCCAGGGCCTGCACGGTCGGGTGGTCGAACATCCGGGCCGCGGTGAGGGGCACGCCGTAGCGCTGTTCGATCTGTTTCGCCCACTGCACCGCGAAGATCGAGTCCAGGCCGAGGTCGGCGAACGGCTTGTCGAGCTCCACCGCGCCGGCCGGCAGTTCCAGGATCTCGGCGAGGCTGGCGGCGAGCTCTCCGGCCAGCGCGCGGTGCCCGGCCGCCGGCCGCGGCGGCATCGCAACGGGGACCGGCGCGGGGACGGGGACGGGCGCCGGGCGGGCCGCCGGCACGGCCGCGGCGGTGACGCTCTCCGCGGTGATGGTGTGCTGGTCGCCGTCGGCACCCGGGTCGGGGATGAGGGCGACCCGGCCGAAGCCGGCCTCCTCCAGGACCTCCTGCCACCGCCGGGCCGACAGCACCGGGCTGCCCGGCAGCCGCAGGTCGCCGTCGACCGCCAGCCACCAGCCCTCCAGCAGCCCGAACGTGACGTGCAACCACGGCTGCTTGCCGGTGAGCTCGTTCACCACGAGCAGGCCGCCGTGGCGCAGCAGCGTGTGGGCGTGCCGGACGGTGGCCCGGATGTCGCTGGTGGCGTGCAGGACGTTGGAGGCGATCACCACGTCGTAGGCGCCCGCGGTGTAGCCCTGGTCGGCCGGGAGCCGCTCGACGTCCAGCACGCCGTATTCCAGGTACGGGTGGTCGGGGCCGAAGGTGCGGCGGGCGTGCTGCAGGAACGTCGGCGACAGGTCGGTGTAGTGGTACGCCGCGACCGCGTCACGGTGCTGGTGCAGCGCGGTCAGGACGGGCCGGCTGGTCCCGCCGGTGCCCGCGCCGATCTCCAGCAGCCGCACCCGCGTCCCGGACCCGGCCGCGGCCCGGACCCGCGCGACGACCTGCTCGGTCAGGGTCCGGTTGATGCCCTCGTTGCCCTCGTACAGTGCCTGCAGGATCGACATCGACGAGTCGGGGAACAGCACCTCGGTCGGCAGGCGGCGGCCGGCGAGCAGGTCCGGCAGGCCGCGCAGCGCCGCCTCGACGAGCACGGTGCGGGCCTGGGCCCCGGCGGACGGCGGTGCCTGGTCGGCCGCGGCCGACCAGTCCGCCCAGGCGGTGGGCGGCGGCGGGAGCAGCACGGTGCAGCGGGTGCCGTCGAAGCTGACGTATCCGTGCTCGGCGAGCAGCCGCAGGGTCTCGTCCAGCCACCGGCGCAGGTGCGCGGGCAGCCGGCGGACGGCGTCGTGCCCGGCCACGTCGGTCACCGGCGCGGTGAACCAGCCGGTCGCGGCGACCTGGTGCCAGAGGACGGCGGCGAGGGGCTGGTCCGGCCCGGGCGCCGGCGCCCGGCGCGGCGCGGCGGCGGCCCGCAGCATCAGGCCGCGGATCCGCACGGCGACCACGCCGTCGTCGCCGCACACGTCGATGTCGACGGTCCGGCCGCCGGCCGCCGCGCCGTCACGGTCGCGGACCAGCGCCCACGCCGTCTCCGGCAGCGGCCCGAGGACATCGGCCGAGTCGAGCGCGAAGGGCAGCATCGCCACCGGCCCAGCCCCGTTCCCGGTGCCGTTCGCGGCGCCGTTGGAGGTGCCGTTCGCGGCGCCGTTCCCGGTGCCGTTGGAGGTGCCGTTCGCAGCGCCGTTCGCGGTGTGCTGTGGGGCGGGGAGCGCGGCGACGGCCTGGAGCGCGGCGTCCAGGAGCGCGGGGTGCAGCACGAGACCGGCGTCGCGCTGCCGGCCCTGGGGCGCCGGGAGCCGCAGCCGGGCCAGCACCGCCCCGTCGCCGGTCCACACCTCGGCCAGGGCGCGCATCGCCGGTCCGTAGCCGATGCCGTGCGCGGCGAGGGTGTCGTAGTGCCGGTCCGCCGGCAGCGGACCCGCAGGGCAGGCGGCCCGCCAGGCGTCGAGGTCCACGGTCCCTGCGCCGTCCGACCCATCGCCGCCCGGGGGGTCGAGCTGGACGCGGCCGCGGCAGTACACCGGCGGGTCGGCCGGGTCGGCGCCGCGGAGCTCGAACCCGATCGCCGGTCGGGCCGGGTCGACGGTGAGCGCGAGCCGCACCGGCGGCGGGACGTCGACCGCGACGAACGGCCGGGGCCACGCCACGTCGAGCAGCCGGACCGGCGCGTCCGGGCGACCAGCCGCGAGGGTGACCGCGGCCCGCGCCATCTCCAGTTGGGCGGCGGCGGGCAGGACCGGCCGGCCCTGCACCATGTGGTCGGCGAGGAACCATTCGCCGCCGGTCCACGCCGACTCGAACAGCGGCCCGGCCAGCGCCGGGATGGTGCGGTCCAGCAGCGGGTGCGGGCCCGCGGGGCGCGGGTCGGCCGGCAGCCAGAACTGGTCCCGGGCGAACGGGTAGGTCGGCAGCGACAGGCGGCGCCGGCCACCGGTGTGCAGCCGCGCCCACGGCACCGCCCGGCCGGCGGTCCAGGCGGCGAGGAGCCGGTCGGCGTCGCCGGTGGCGAGCCACTCCCGCAGCTCGTGCTCCGCGACCGGCGACGCGTCCGCGCCGCGGGTACCGTCGCGGTGCCAGTCGCCGGTCCGGCCGGCGGCGAAGTCTTCCAGGCGCTGCCGCAGCTGCGCCGGGGTGGCGGCGGCGAAGGCGAGACGCTCCTCCCGGGCCGCGCGGCCCACCTGGAGGGTGTAGGCGAGGTCGGCGAGGTCGTCCGGCCCGCACGAGCCCGCCGCGACGAACGCGGCCAGGCGGCGGGCGTACTGCACCAGCCGCTCCTCGTCCCGCGCGGACAGCACGATCAGGTGCGACGCGGACCCCGCCGGCGCGCCCGGCGACGCCGCGGGTGGCTCCTCGACCACGACGTGCGCGTTGGCGCCGCCGGCGCCGAAGGAGGAGATGCCGGCCCGGCGGGGGAACTCGACCGTCCCGCCACCGTCGCGGACCACGGGCCGCGGCCACGGCGCGGACTCCCGCTGCAACCGAAACGGCGTGCCGGTCAGGTCGATGTGCGGGTTCACGGCCTCGGCGTGCAGGGACGGCACCAGCCGGCGGTGCCGCAGCTGCAGCAGCACCTTGGTGAGGCCGGCGATGCCCGACGCGCTCTCGGCGTGGCCGAAGTTGGACTTGACCGAGCCGACCGCGCACGACGCCGGGTCGCCGCCCGCCTGCCCGAACGCCTTGCGCAGCCCGGCGACCTCGATCGGGTCGCCCAGTTCGGTGCCGGTGCCGTGCGCCTCGAGGTAGCTGATGGAGCGGGCCGGGACGCCGGAGCGGCGCAGCGCGTCGGCGATGACCGCGGCCTGGCCGGCCGGCCCGGGGACGGTGTAGCCGGCGGTGCGGCCGTTGGCGTTCACGCTGCTGCCGAGGATCACCCCGTGGATGTGGTCGCCGTCGGCGAGGGCCCGTGACAGCGGCTTGAGCACGACCGCGCCGACCCCCTCGGCGTCCACGAATCCGTCCGCGCCGGCGCCGAACGGCCGGCTGGTGCCGGTCGGCGACAGCATCGTCATCTCGCACAGGTGGATGAAGTGGTCCGGGTGGACGATGAGGTTGATCCCGCCGGCGACGGCGACGTCGCTGGTGCCGCTGCGCAGGCTCTCCACCGCAAGGTGCACCGCGGTGAGCGACGACGAGCAGGCGCTGTCCACGGCCATGCTCGGGCCGCGCAGGTCCAGCATCGACGACACCCGGTTCGCGATCGACCAGAAGCGGGTGCCGGTCGGGTAGTTGCCGTTCATCACGCCCACGAACACGCCGACCCGGCGGTCGGGGCTGAGGTCGGCGGGCAGGTAGCCGGCCTCCTCGATCGCGGCGTGCGCGGTCTCCAGGAACACCCGCTCCTGCGGGTCGGTGTGCCGCGCCTCGACCGGCGAGATGCCGAAGTACGCGGCGTCGAACGCGTCGGCGTCGGCGATGAACCCGCCGGACCGGGCGTACATCCGGCCCCGGACGCCCTTCTCCGGGTCGAAATAGCGGCGCCAGTCCCAGCGGCCGGCGGGGATCTCGCCGACGCTGTCGCGCCCGGCGGCCAGGTTGTCCCAGAGGGCGTCGAGGTCGGCGGCGCCGGGGTAGCGCCCGGCCAGGCCGATCACGGCAATCGGCTCGGCACCGGTCGGCGAGGGTACCCCTGCCGCCGCCGCTGCGTCCGATGTGGACGGTGGTGCGGGTGCTGGGGTGCCGACCAGCTCGGCCAGGGCGGCCGGTTGGGTCGCCAGGAGGTGGTCGGCGACGTCGTCGATCGTCGGGTGCTCGAAGAAGAACGTGCTGTCGATGTCCTGGAGCTGTCCGCGCAGGTGTTCGGCCAGTTCGAGGAACAGCACCGAGTCCAGTCCGTAGTCGCGCAGCGGCCGGCTCGGGTCGACCCGGTCGGCGGCGAGCTTGACGGTGTCGCCGACGAGCCCGCGCAGGTGCGTCACCGCGCGGGCGCGCAGGTCCGGCCCGGCCACGGTCCCGGCGGGCCGCTCCGGCCCGGTCGTGGCGCCGGCCGTGGCGGTCTTCATGAACGCCAGCTGGTCCTCGGCACCGGTGAGCAGCTGGTCGACCACGTCCATCGCCTCCTCGGGTTCGATCGAGCCCTGGCCCAGGCGGGCCATCCGCTGCCGGTACCGCTCGTCGGCGACGATGCCGACGCTGCCCCAGTAGCCCCAGTTGACGACCTTCACCGGGCAGTCGAGGCGCTGCCGCAGCCAGTCGGCGTAGCTGTCCTCGAACGTGCTGCCCGCCGCATAGTTGCCCTGCCCGGGTGGCCGGGACCAGCCGGTCAGCGAGGAGAAGAACAGCACGAAGTCCAGCGGCTGGGCGCCGAAGACGTCGCCGACGCTGGTGCTGGCCGCGGCCTTCGCGGCGAGCACCGCGAGGAGGTCGGCCTCGCTCATGCCGGCCAGCAGCTGGTCGCGCAGCACGATCGCGGAGTGCACGACACCGTGCACGGGGCCGTGCCGTTCGACGATCCGCCGGTACGCCGCACCGAGCGCCGCCGGGTCGGCCGCGTCCGCCGCGACGTACGCGGGCCGGGGCCCGTGCGCGCCCAGCCGGTCGAGCGCCGCCTCGATGCCGGCGTCGGCCGGGCGGCGCCCGATCCACACCACCTGGGCCGCGTGCCGGCGGATCACGTGCTCGGTCCACGCGGCGCCGATGCCGCCGGCGCCGCCGATCACGACGTACACGCCGCCTCGGCGGTAGGCGACGCCGGTGGGTGGGGTCATCGGGACCGGTCGCAGGCGGCGGACGTACCAGCGCCCGTTGCGGTGGGCGACCGTGCCGCCGCCGCTCTCGGGGTCGGCGGGCGCGGCGAGCACGGCCTCGACCGGCCACGGCGCGCCGGCGGCCAGGTCGAGCACCCGGACCTGCCAGCTCGAGTGTTCCTTCGCCATCGCGCCGGCCAGGCCGTGCAGCCCGGCGGCGGACGGGTGCACGGGCTCGGCCGGATCCACCTGCTGGGCCTGGTGGGTGACCAGCGTCCAGGCCAGTGCCCGGCGGCCGAGGCCGGCGTCCAGCAGCGCCTTGACCAGCCGGAAGCACGGGAGCACCCCGTGTTCCTGGCCGCCCGGCGCTGGCGGCGCGATCCAGTAGATCTGCTCCGGCGCGTCCTCGCCACGCAGGGGCGGCAGTTCGTCGTCGGCAACGGCCAGGACCCGCGCGCCCGGGTGGGCGGCGCGCAGCAGGTCCTGTTGCGAAGCGGTCCCGCCGACGATCAGCACGGTGGCGGCGCCGGAGGGCTCGGGTGCGGCGGGCGCCGGGATCTCCTCCCACACCGGCCGCAGCAGGTGCCGGTCCCGCGCCTGCGCCGCCTCGTCCACAGTGGATGGCGCAGCGTGCCCGGCGTGACCGGCCGGCGCGGCTGAGGAGCGGGCGCTGAGGCCGGTGACGCGGACGCAGACCGCGCCGGTGTCGTCGCAGACGTCGATGTCGAGGACGGCGGTGCCGGGGCGGCGGCGGATGTGCGCCCAAGCGGTGTCCGGGATCGGTGCGAGCACGTCGACCCGTTCGACGGCGTCGGGCAGGACCGCGGCGCCGGGCGCCTCGTCGCCGGTCGCCAGGGCGATCGCCGCGTGCAGGGCCGCGTCCATCAGCGCCGCCGGCAGCGCGGAGCCGTGCTCGGCGACCGGGTCCACGGCCTCCGCCGGGCGGGACAGCCGCGCGAGCACCTGGTCCGGGCCGGCGGTGAGACCGGCGATCGAGCGCATGCCCGGGCCGTACGCCATCCCCCACGACCGGTACACCGCATAGCCGCGCTCGACCGGCACCATCCGCGGGCAGGCGGCCCGGGCGGCGGCGAGGTCGAGCATTGGCCGCGGCCCGGCCTCGTCGAGGTGGGCGGTGCCGGAGCCGCGGACCCGCCCGCCCTCCTGGATCGTGTACGCCACGCCGCCGTCGCGCAGTTCCAGAACGATCTCGACCGGCACCGGGTCGGCGCCGACGACGAGCGGGCTGTGCCACACGACGTCGGTGAGCCGCACCGTGCGGCCGGCGGCGCGCGGGCCCATCGCCAGGGTGACCGCGGCGCGGGCCATCTCCAGCTGGACGGCGCCGGGCAGGATGCGGCGGCCGCCGATCACGTGGTCGGCGAGGAAGTACTCCCGGCCGGTGAGCGTGGTGGCGAACCGGTGCGTGAACAGGTCCGAGACGTTGCGGTGCACGACCGGATGCAGCACCGGCGCCGGCCCGCGATCCGTGGTGCCCGGCGCCACGGCGTCAGGCCGGGAGGTCGGCGCCCAGTGTCGTTCGCGGGCGAACGGGTACGTGGGCAGGCTGATGCGCCGGGGCCGCACCGGCCCGTACAGCCCGGTCCAGTCGACGTCCTCCCCCGCCAGCCACCGGTCGGTGAGCTGCCCGACGACGCCCGCCGCGGTCGCGTGCAGCGGCCGGCCGTCGAGCCAGGCCCGCAGCCCCGCGCGCAGCTCGGCCAGGTCCGACACGGGCAGCGCCAGCCGCTCCCGCATCGCCTCCCGGCCCACCTGCAGCGTGTACGCGACGTCGGGCAGGTCGGCGTCGGTCAGCCCGCGCCGGTCGATGGCGGCCAGCAGCGCGCCGGCCTGCTCGCGGAGGCGCTCACCGTCCCGCGCCGACAGCACCACGACCACCGGCCCGGCAACGGCCGCCGACCGCACCGCGGCGGGTCCTTCCTCCAGGACGACGTGGACGTTCATGCCGCCGGCCCCGAACGAGGACAGCCCGGCGCGGCGGGGCGACTCCCCTGCCGGCCACGCGGCGGTCTCGCGCTGCACGGTGAAGGGTGTGGCCGCGAAGTCGATGTGCGGGTTGAGCCGTTCCGCGTGCAGGGACGGCACGAGCGTGGCGTGCCGGAACTGCAGCAGGATCTTGGTGATCGCGGCGATGCCGGAGGCGCTCTCGGCGTGGCCGATGTTGGACTTGACCGAGCCGATCGCGCAGAACCCGACGTCGGCGGTGCCCTGGGCGTACGCGCCGGTGAGCCCGGCGATCTCGATCGGGTCGCCGAGCTCGGTGCCGGTGCCGTGCGCCTCGACGTAGCCGATGCTGCGCGGTGGCACGCCGGCCTGCGCGATCGCCCGGCGGATGACGTCGGCCTGGGCCGCCGGGTTGGGCACGGTGTAGCCGGTTGCCCGGCCGCCGTGGTTGACGGCGGTGCCCTTGATGACGCCGTAGATCTGGTCGCCGTCGGCGAGCGCCCGCGCGAGGGGCTTCAGCAGCGCGGCGCCGACGCCCTCGGCGGGCACGTAGCCGTCGGCGTCGGCGCCGAAGCTGGCGCAGCGGCCGGCGGCGGAGGCGAACCGGCCCTGCGACAGCATGAGGAACTTGTTCGGGTGGACGCTGACGTTGACGCCGCCGATCAGCGCCGCCGCGCAGTCACCGCGCTGGATCGACTGGATGGCCAGGTGCAGCGCGGTCAGCGACGACGAGCACATGGTGTCGAGGGCGACGCTCGGGCCGTGGAAGTCGAAGAAGTAGGACACCCGGTTCGCGATCGACGACGGGTTGCCGCCCACCGCGAACCGCCGGCCGCGCAGCTGCTCCTGCGCCGCGTGCAGCTGATACTCCGAATACATCACCCCGACGAACACGCCGACGTCGCGGGTCATCGACTGCCGCGTGTACCCGGCGTCCTCGAGGGTGGCGTACGCGCACTGCAGGAACAGCCGCTCCTGCGGGTCGAGCAGCTCGGCCTCGCGCGGCGAGATGTTGAAGAACAGGGGGTCGAAGTCGGCGACGCCGTCGATGAAGCCGCCGCGGGCGAGGTAGGTCGCGCCGGGCGTGCCGCGGTCCGGGTGGAGGTAGCCGCTGTGGTCCCACCGGTCGGTGGGGACCTCGGTCACGGTGTCGCGGCCGGCCTTCAGGTTCGCCCAGAACTCTTCGACGTCGCGGGCGCCGGGGTACCGGCCGCTGAGCCCGACGACCGCGATGTCGGCTGAGTCGCCGGCGGGTGGTGGCGCGGAGACCTCAGTGACCACTGTGGACGGCACAGTCACGGGCGGTTCTGGGATGCGCGGTGCGAGCCGGGCTCCGCGCAGGCTGAGGCGACCTCCGGCCGCGGCGGGCGTCGGGGCTGCCGGCGGTACCGACGCCGCCGCGGAAATCGGAGACGTCATGGGTGCCGCGGGTGGCTGCGACGGTCCGTCGAGGACGGTGTCGAGGCGCGCGGCGGCGGTCGCGACGAGGTGGTCGGTGAGCGCGCCGAGCGTGGGGTGTTCGAACAGCAGCGTCCGTGGCAGCGGGCCGAGGTCGCGTTCGAGCCGTTCGGTCACCGTGATCACCTTGAGCGAGTCAGTGCCGTACTCGGCCAGCGGCAGGTCGCGGTGCAGCCGTTCCGCGGGCATCTGCAGCACCGCGGCGAGGTGTGCCCGGACGTAGGCCAGCGCCCGCTCGTAGCGTTCCTGGTCAGCCATCTGCACGGCCGCCGCCCTCGGTCGCGCCGATCAGCGCCGGGTCGGCGCCGGCCAGCCGCCGGGACAGCCCGGCCAGGGTCGGGTGTTGCAGCAGCAGCGCCGGGTCCAGGCCGAGTCCGTGTGTCACGTTGAGCCGTTCCGTGAGTTCCGCGAACATGATCGGTTCGAAGCCGTATTCGGCGAGGTCGGTGTCCGGGTCGAGGTCGGCGGGTTCGACGCCCAGGATCCCGGCGGCGGCGGCGATCAGGAGCCGTTCCAGCCGCGCCGATGGCCGGCCCGGTTCCGGTGCGTGGGTGGGAGGTGCTGGCAGGGCGGCCGCGCGCAGCCGGGCCGGGTCGCCGTACAGCACCATCACCTGCGGCACGCCCGCGGCCAGTGCCCGGTCCAGGGCTCGCATGCCCTCGGCGGGTGGCAGCGGGGCGAAGCCGGTGCGGTCCGCGAGCCCGGGCAGCCGACCGGCGTCGACGGTCATGCCGCCGTCGGTCCACAGTGGCCAGTCGACGCACAGCGTGTGCCCGGAGCGCTCGCCGCGCGCGACCAGGCCGGCGCGGTATTCGGCGAAACGGTCCAGGAAGGCGTTGCCGGCCGCGTAGTCGGCCTGGCCCGGGTTGCCGGCGACGCCGGTGATCGAGCCGAACAGCACGAACCAGTCCAGGGGCAGGCCAGCCGTTGCCTCGTCGAGGTGCCGCGCGCCGGACACCTTCGCCGCGAGCACGGCCGCGATCTGTCCGGGGGTCTTGTGCGGCAGGAGCGCGTCGCGCAGCACCCCGGCGGCGTGCACGACACCGTCGAGCCGGCCGTACCGCGCGACGACGGCCGCGACCAGTTCGGTCATGGCACCTCGGTCGGCCACGTCGGCCTGCCGGTGGTCGACCCGGACGCCGTCACCGTCGATGAGGTCGCCGGTTTCGGGGGTGCCGCGGCCGACGAGGACGACGGTGGCGGTGGCGACCCGGCGCCGGATCTCGGCGAGCAGCAGCCGGCCGAGGCCGCCACGGCCGCCGGTGATGAGGTACACGCCGCCGTCGCGCCACGTCATGGCCGGCGGTGTGCCGGGGGGCAGTTCGCGCCAGCCGGCGACGCGCGGCCCGTCGGGGTCGACGCGGACCCGGGCGCCGGACGGCAGGTGCCGGAACTCCTCCAGGAGGCGCCCGACGGTGCGCGCGTCGGCGGTCGCCGGCACCTCGAGCAGCTGGCACCAGACGCGGGGGTCTTCCTGCTGCGCGGTGAGGAGGATGCCGTGCAGGCCGCCGAGGAGCCCGTCGGCGGGTTCGTCGGTGACGACGAGCTGGATCACCGGCGTGGTCCCGGCCGGCAGCTGCTGGATGAGCGCGACCGCGGTGGCCGCCCCGTCGTCGTACCCGGTGAGCCGGGCGTGGCGGGCGTCCGGCAGCGCGCCGGTCAGGTCGGGGACCCGTTCGCTGGCGAGCACCAGCCGGGTGCGGGCGGGTTCGGCCGGCGCGACCGTGCCGGTCACGGGTGACCAGGCGGGGGTCAGCAGCAGCGTGGCGGCCGTGGGCGTGAGCTGGCGCAGTTCGAGGCCGCGCAGCCGGGCGCACACCCGGCCGTCGTCGGCGGCGACGTCGATGTCGAGCAGCCGGCCGGCCGCGGTGGCCCGGGCGCGGACCCAGACCCAGCCGTGCTCGGGCAGCGGGGCGTGCACGGCGAGCTCCTCCAGCCCGAACGGCACCGCCGGCGTGAGGGCCGCGCCGGGGTCGGCGGCTGTGGCCGGGGCGAGGGCGACGGCGGCTTGGAGCGCGGCGTCGAGCAGCGCCGGGTGCAGCACGAAACGGTCGTCGGGGCGGCCGGCGGGCAGTTCGATCCGGGCGACCGCCTCGCCGTCGCCGGCGTGCAGCTCCCGCAGGGCGCGCATGGTGGGTCCGTGCACGATCCCGGCGGCCCGCAGCCGGGCGTAGCCGTCGTCGGCGGGCAGCGGCCGGGTGCACCGGGCCAGCAGCCCGGCCGGGTCCAGCGGCGGCACGGTCTCGACGGCCCGCAGGTGCGCGGTCGCCCGCAGGTACGCCGGTTCGTCGGCGGCGTCCATCGCCCGCAGCGCGACCGTGAGCGTGTCGTCGTCGTGGGGGTCGACGTCGACCTGGACGGTCAGCGCCGCGGTGCCCTCGGGCACGGTCAGGGGCCGCTGCCACATCAGGTCGGTGAGCCGCACCTGCGTGCCGGCCGGTGGGGCGAGCGCGGCGGTGACGGCGACGTATGCCATCTCGGCCGCGGCGGCGGCGGGCAGGACCGGCCGGTCGTGGACGCGGTGGTCGGCGAGGACGAATTCGGCGCCGGTGAGCGTGGTCTCGAACCGCTGCTGCCAGATCGTGGAGACGTTGCGGTGCACGAGCGGGTGCAGGGTGCCGGCGGCCGGCTGGGGCAGCGCGACCCAGTACCGGTCGCGGGCGAAGGGGTAGGCGGGCAGGCTGACGTGCCGCGGGGTGCCGGCCGGGTAGAGCAGGCTCCAGTCGATGCCGAGGCCGTGCACCCAGGCCTGCAGGAGCTGGTCGTGGCGGCCCTGTTCGATCCACCGGCCGACCATGGCCTGGGCGTCCTCGCCGGCGAGGAGGCTGCCGAGGCCGCCGGCTCCGGGGCGGGCGGCGGCGCGGTGCCACGGTCCCTGCGCACCGTCCAGGTAGGACCGCAGCTGCCGGCGCAGGTCGGCGGAGTCCGTCGCCCGCAGCGCGAGCCGTTCGGTCATCGCCTCCCGGCCGGTCTGCAGCGTGTACGCCACCCGGTGCACGTCCACGTCGTCGGTCGCGAACGTGGCGAGTCGTTGCGCGGCCTCACGCAGCCGGTCCTCGTCGGCGGCGGACAGCACCACCAGCGCCGGGCCGGCCGGGCGCCACCCGTCGGCTTCGGTCGCCGCCGGGGGTTCTTCGATCACGAGGTGGGCGTTGGCGCCGCCGGCCCCGAACGAGGACACCCCGGCCCGCCGCGGCTTGCCGGGCACGCGCGGCCACGCCGCGAGGTCCCGCTGGACGCGGAACGGCGAGTCGGTGAAGTCGATGTGCGGGTTGAGCACCTCGGCGTGCAGCGACGGCGCGAGATGTGCGTGCCGCAGCTGCAGCAGTACCTTGGTCAGCCCGGCGATGCCGGCGGCGCTCTCGGAGTGGCCGATGTTCGACTTCACCGACCCGACGGGGACCGAGCCCGGTGCGAGCCCACCGAACACGTGGGCCAGCCCGGCGAGCTCGATCGGGTCGCCGAGTGCCGTGCCGGTGCCGTGCGCCTCCACGTAGCCGACGGACCCGGGGTCGACGCCGGCCGCGGACCAGGCCCGGCGCACCACGTCCGCCTGGGCGGTCGGGTCCGGCACCGTGTACCCGTTCGTCCGTCCGCCGTGGCCGACCGCGGACGCCTTGATGACGCCCCAGATCTGGTCGCCGTCGGCGAGTGCCGCGTCGAGGGGTTTGAGCAGTACCGCGCCGACGCCTTCGCCGGGCACGTAGCCGTCGCCGCCGTCGCCGAAGCTGGCGCAGCGGCCGTCGGTCGACAGGAACCCGCCCTGCCCGAGGGTCGCGAACTTGTTCGGGTGCACCGACAGGTTGACCCCGCCGGCCAGCGCCATGCTCGCCTCGCCGCGGCGCAGGCTCTCGCAGGCGAGGTGGATCGCGGTCAGCGACGACGAGCACATCGTGTCGACCGCGACGCTGGGGCCTTCGAAGCCGCAGAAGTACGACACCCGGTTCGCGATCGACGCCGAGCTGCCTCCAACGGCCTGGTCGGCGCTGCTGAGCAGCTGGTATTCCTGGTACATCACGCCGACGAACACGCCGACCGGGCCTGACGCGGCGGCGTGTGCCCGGGTGTAGCCGGCGTCCTGCAGCGTCTCGTACGCGCATTGCAGGAACAGCCGCTCCTGCGGGTCGAGCAGTTCCGCGTCGGCGGGTGCGATGTTGAAGAACAGCGGGTCGAACTCGTCGACGCCGTCGAGGAAGCCGCCGCGGACGCCGGCTGTTCCGGCGAAGCCTGTGCGGTCCGCCGGGACCGCGGTCACGAGGTCCCGGCCGCCGCGCAGCGCCGCCCAGAACTCCTCGATGGTGCCCGCCTGCGGGTACCGGCCGGCGAGCCCGACGATCGCCACGTCGCCGGTCCGTGCCCGGCGGGGTGCGCGCACCGCCCGCCGGACGGTGGGGCGTCTGGCGTCGGCCACGGCGACCGCCGTGGGTTCGCCGATGACCGCTCCGAGACGGTCACCGTGATGCCGCACAAAGTACGCCGCCAACCCCGACACCGACCGGTGCTCGAACAACAACGTCTTCGGCAACACCCCGAACACCGGCTCCAACCGCCGCACCACCTCCAACGCCACAATCGAATCCACACCAAACACGTCGAGGGGCTCATCCACCCCCAACCGCTCCACCGGCACCCGAATCACCGACGCCAACAACCCCGCCACATACCGCACCACCTGACCCGACACATCCCCCTGCGCCGGCACTGCCGCGGTGGGTGTGGGGGCCGCCGGCTGGATCGTGGCGGTCAGGCGTGCGGCGTCGCCGTGCAGGACCGCCACCTGGGGCCGGCCGCTGTTGAGTGCCTGGTACAGGGCCTGCAGCCCGGCGCGGGTCGGCAGCGGCACGAGGCCGGTGGTCTCGCCGAGGGTCCGGACGGTCTCGGCGGCCAGGCCCATGCCGCCGTCGGCCCACAGCGGCCAGCCGACGCAGAGGGTGCAGCCGGCGCGGGCGCCGCCGGCGACGAGGCCGGCGCGGTGTTCGGCGAACCGGTCCAGGTAGGCGTTGGCCGCGGCGTAGTCGGCCTGGCCGGGGTTGCCTGCGGCGCCGGCGAGCGAACCGAAGATCAGGAACAGGTCGAGCGGCAGGTCCGCGGTCGCCTCGTCGAGGTGCCGTACCCCGGCGACCTTCGGCGCCAGCACGGCGGCGACCTGTTCGGGTGTCTTGCCCGTCAGGAGGCTGTCGCGCAAGACCCCGGCGGCGTGCACGACGCCGTCGAGGCGGCCGTGGGTGGCGACCACGTCGGCGATGAGCGCCGTGACGGCGTCGCGGTCGGCGACGTCCGCCTGCCGGTACTCGGCGCGGCCGAGGTCGCCGCCCGCGGGGTTGGGCGCGGAGCGGCTGACGAGGATCACGGTCGCGGCGGGCGCCACCGTGGAGATCTCGCGCAGCAGCAGGCGGGCGAGGCCGCCGCTGCCGCCGGTGATCAGGTAGACGCCGCCGTCGCGCCACGGCGCCGCCGGTGACTGCGGCGGCAGTTCGGTCCAGCCGGCGGTCTCCAGGCCGCCGTCGGTCACCCGCAGGTGGTCCGTGCCGGTCTGGGTGCCGGTCCGGGCGGCGGCGTCGTCGAGCCAGGCGGCCGCGGCCGGGGCGTCGGTGCCGGCGGGGATCTCGAGGAGCTGGCCGCGCAGCCGCGGGTCTTCCTGGGTGGCGCTGCCGAGCATCGCGGCGAGGCCGCCGTGCAGCCGGTCGATCGGGTCGGCGGTGACGAGGAGCTGGAACAGGGTGGGTGCGGTGGCCCGTTGCAGGCGCCGCAGGACCTGGACGGCGGCGGTCTCGTAGTCGTCGAGCCGGATGATCTCCGTGCCGCCGAGCCGCCCGGTGAGGTCGGGGGTGAGCGGGCCGGCGAGGACGACGCGGGTGCCGGTGAACTGCTGCGCGGGTCCGGCGGTGAGGCTCGTCCAGGACCGTTCCAGCAGCAGTGTGCGGGCGGCGGGGGCGGCGATCGGCCGCACGACGAGGCCGGTCAGCCGGGCCCAGATCCGGCCCTGGCTGTCGCAGAGGTCGATGTCGAAGGTGTCGGCGTCGTCGCGGGCGCGCAGGTGTACCCAGATGTCGTCGGGCCGGGCGCCGTGGATGGTGAGCCCGCCGAGGGAGAAGGGGACGGCCGAGTCGGCTCCGGCTCCGGCTCCGGTTCCGGTCAGGGCGAGGGCGATCCCGGACTGCAGGGCGGCGTCCAGGAGGCTCGGGTGCAGGACGAACGGGTCGGCGCCTGCGGCCTCGATGGGCACGGTGACGCGGGCGATCACCTGCCGGTCGCCGGCCCACACCTCGGTGAGGCCGCGCATCCGCGGGCCGTCGGCGATGCCGCGGGCGGTGAGTTCCGCGTAGCAGGACGCGACGGGGACCGGTGCTGCGCCGGCGCGGGCCGCGGCGAGGTCGACCGGGGCGGGCGCGGGCCCGGTGTCGTCGAGGTGGGCGGCGCCGTGTGCGTGGGTGACGGGTTCGCCGTCGCCGCCGTCGCGGGTGATCTGGAATGCGACGCGGTCGCCGGTGTCGTCGAGGGTGAGTTCGATGTGGAGTTCGACCGGGGCGCCGTCGACGATGAGCGGGCTGACCCAGGTGACGTCGGCGAGGCGGAACTCGTCGTGGCCGAGTGCCTGTTCGACGGCGGCGCGCGCCATTTCCAGGGACGCGGCCGCGGGGAGCACGGGCCGGTTGTGGATGCGGTGGTCGGCGAGGAAGAACTCGGTGCCGGTGAGCCGGGTGGTGTACCGCTGCCCGGCGAAGTCGGACGTGTTGCGGTGGACGAGGGGGTGGAGGGTGGCGCTCACCGGCCCGGTCGGGGTGATCCAGTGCCGGTCGCGGGCGAAGGGGTACGCGGGCAGGCCGACGTGTTGCGGGGTGCCGGCCCGGTACAGGGTGTGCCAGTCGACGGTCAGGCCGTGTGCCCAGGCCTGCAGGAGCTGGTCGTGGCGGCCCTGTTCGATCCACCGGGCGACCATGGACTGGGCGTCCTCGCCGGCGAGGAGGCTGCCGAGGCCGCCGGCGGCGGGCCGGCTGCTGCCGCGGTGCCAGGGTCCCTGCGCACCGTCCAGGTAGGACTGCAACTGGGTGCGCAGGTCGGCGGTGTCGGTGGCCCGCAGCGCCAGCCGCTCGGCGAGGGCCTCCCTGCCCGTCTGCAGCGTGTACGCCACCCGGTGCACGTCCACGTCGTCGGCCGCGAACGCCACCAGGCGTTGCGCGGTTTCCCGCAGCCGGTCCTCGGCGGCGGCGGACAGCACGACCAGCGCGGGGCCGGCCGGGCGCCACCCGTCGGCTTCGGTCGCCGCCGGGGGTTCTTCGATCACGAGGTGGGCGTTGGCGCCGCCGGCCCCGAACGAGGACAGCCCGGCCCGCCGTGGTGTTCCGGTCGCGCGCGGCCAGTCCGCGAGTTCCCGTTGCACCCGGAACACGGAGTCGGTGAAGTCGATGTGCGGGTTGAGTTCCTCGGCGTGCAGCGACGGCGCCAGTTTCCCGTGCCGCAGTTGCAGCAGGATCTTCGTCAGTCCGGCGATGCCGGCGGCGCTCTCGGCGTGCCCGATGTTCGACTTCACCGACCCGATCGGCACCGATCCCGGTGCGAGACCGCCGAACACCCTGGCGAGTCCGGAGACCTCGATCGGGTCGCCGAGTGCCGTGCCGGTGCCGTGCGCCTCCACGTAGCCGACGGAGCCGGGTTCCACCCCGGCCGCCGACCATGCCCGGGCCACCACTCCGGCCTGTGCCACCGGGTCCGGCACGGTGTAGCCGTTCGTCCGTCCGCCGTGCCCGACCGCGGATGCCTTGATGACGCCCCAGATCCGGTCGCCGTCGGCGAGGGCCGCGTCGAGGGGTTTGAGCAGTACCGCGCCGACGCCTTCGCCGGGCACGTAGCCGTCGCCGCCGTCGCCGAAGGGCGCGCAGCGGCCGTTCGAGGACAGGAACCCACCCTGGGTCAGGGTGGCGAACTTGTTCGGGTGCACCGACAGGTTGACGCCGCCGGCCAGCGCCATGCTCGCCTCGCCGCGGCGCAGGCTCTCGCAGGCGAGGTGGATCGCGGTCAGCGACGACGAGCACATCGTGTCGACCGC
>NZ_JBFAPO010000071.1:0-9609 GCF_040676755.1 Dactylosporangium sp. NPDC049525
GGCCGGACTGCTCACCCAACTCATCCAAGCCGTCACCGCACACCCGGTCGCAGCCACCGTCGCCGCCGCCCTCGCCACCGGCGCCGCCGTCACCGCAACCGCCCTACCCACCCCCACACCACCGTCACACGGCCTGCAGCCAGCACCATCGACCGTAGCGACGGCCCGGATGCCACCCTCCACCACACCGCCGGCGACGACCGGATCGGCGCCGAAGCCACCGGCCACCACCACAGCCGGCCCACCCTCGCCACGCACCGAGACCCTGACCCCGGGCCGGCCCATGTCACTCGAATCCGCCGACAAACCCGGAACGTTCGTCACCACCACCGACAGCCTCGGCATCCTCGCCGCGATCCGGCCCGACAGCAGCAGCCCCACCCGACACCAGGCGACATTCACCACACTCGCCGGCCTCGCCGACACCACCTGCTTCTCATTCCGCGCCGAAGACGGCCGATACCTCCGCCACTCCTCCTGGCGCTTCCAACTCCACCAGGACGAAGGCACACCCCTGTTCCGCGGCGACGCCACATTCTGCCCACACCCCGGCGCCACACCAGGCACGATCCTCCTCGAAGCACAGATCTACCCCGGCTGGTTCCTCCACCACCGCGGCGACGAACTCTGGGTCGACCAACCCGACGCCAGCGCCACATTCTGGACCGAGAGCTCATTCCGGATCCGCCCCGCGCTGGCCTGACTGTCCACTTGCGACACCGGGGCGTGCGGCCGTTGCGCCTGGTAAGGTTGACGGTTCCAATGGGCGGGAGGTGCGGGGTGAGGTTCGCTTCCGTGCTGCGGACGACCGCCGTCGGCCTGGCGCTCAGCGCGTGTGCGTTGCTGCTCGGGCTGTCCCGGGCCCACGACGCGCTGCCCGGCGACACGTTCCAGGTCGCACGCGTCACGGTCGCCGTCGCCGCAGCGGCCGGTGCCGAGACACCGCAGGGCAGGAAGCTGCCCGAGCCGCGGGACTCCCGATCCGACGCGCCGCACTGGCTTGCCGTCCTGCCACGCATTGCCGACGCCGATCCCGGTCTGGGACCGGTGTGCGGTGGTCCGTCCACCGTCACCCTCCACGATGGACGGTCGACGGGGACGCCGGGCTGCCGAGGCCCGCCGACCTCCTGAAGCACGAGACGACACCCGTTTCATCGCCGTGACCCACCGGGTCGACGGCATCGTCGCGTTGCCCTTTCGGAGGTTGTCCATCATGCACCGCATACCGTCGCGCTCTCGTCAGCTCGTCACGCCGCACGGCCCGCCGGGTCGCCGATGAGCGCCCTCGCGGCGATCGCCATCTTCACGATCGCGTTCGTCCTCATCGCCACGGAGAAGGTCCACCGGGTCGCCGTGGCCCTGTTCGCCGCCGGCACGATGGCGTTGCTCGGGTTGGTGCCGGGCAAGGACGTGTTCTTCTCCGAGCACGCCGGCATCGACTGGAACGTCATCTTCCTGCTGCTCGGCATGATGATCATCGTCGGGGTCATCAAGCAGACAGGCATCTTCGAGTTCCTCGCCATCTGGGCCGCGAAGCGCTCCGGTGGCCGGCCGTACAAGCTGCTCGTCCTGCTCATGGTCATCACCGCGGTCGCGTCGCCGTTCCTGGACAACGTCACGACCATCATGCTCGTCGCGCCCGTGACCGTCCTGGTGTGCCGCAAGCTCGGGATTCCCGCCGCGCCGTACCTCATCGCGGAGGCGCTCGCGTCCAACATCGGCGGCGCAGCGACGCTGATCGGCGACCCGCCGAACATCATCATCGGCAGCCGGGCCGGGCTGACGTTCAACGACTTCGTCGTGCACATGGCGCCGATCGTCGTGATCCTGTTCGTGCTGTTCGTGCTGCTGGCCTGGGTCATGTTCCGCAAGCGCTTCGAGTACCACCCGGAGCGCGTCGCCGAGGTCATGGCCATGGACGAGCGGGCGTCGATCACGGACCGGCGGCTGCTGATCCGCTGCCTGGCGGTGCTGTCGCTGGTCGTCACGGGGTTCGCGCTGCACGCCGTCATCCACGTCGAGCCGGCCATCATCGCGCTGCTCGGCGCCGGGCTGATGGTCCTCGTCGCCCGCGTCGACACCGCCGTCTACCTGCAGGAGGTGGAGTGGTCGACGCTGGTCTTCTTCATGGGCCTGTTCGTCATGGTCGGCGGCCTCGTCGAGACCGGCGTCATCCACCGCATCGGCACCTGGGCGACCGGGCAGGTCGGCGACAACTACTTCCTCGCCGCGACCGGGCTGCTGTTCGGCTCGGCGGTCCTCGGGGCGTTCTTCGACAACATCCCGTACGTGGCGACGATGGCCCCGATCGTCGAGGACATCGTCGCGACCACCCCTGACGCGGCCACCGGCCAGTCCCTGTGGTGGGCCTTCGCGCTCGGCGCGGACTTCGGCGGCAACGGCACCGCGGTCGCGGCCAGCGCCAACGTCGTCGTGCTCGGCATCGCCGCGCGCTCCGGCGAACCGATCAGCTTCTGGCAGTTCACCCGCTACGGCATCGTCACCACCGTGATGACCACCGTCATCGCGTGGGGCTACGTGTGGTTGCGGTACTTCTCATGACGACCCTAGGAGGCGCCATGGACACCACCAGCGCTCCCCTGCCCGGCATCGGCACCCTGCACGTGCTCGCCGCGCGGGACGGGCACCACGTCGGCGTGGTCCGGCACAACGACGACCGGCGGGAGCTCGTCGTCTACGACCCGGCCGACCCGGACACCCGCCTCACCGGCGTGCTGCTCAGCGCCGAGGAGGCCCGTACCCTGGCCGACCTCGTCGGCGCGGCCGGCCCGGTGACGCACTGCGCCCGCCTCGACCGGCACGCCGGCGGCGTCGCGGTGCTGCAGGTCCTCATCGGCCCGGACTCGCCGCGGGTCGGCGCGCCCCTGGCCGGCACCGGCGTCGACGGCGCGGTCGTCATCGCGGTCGTCCGCGACGAGCACGTCATGCCGGCCCCCGGGCCGACCTTCCGGTGCCGGGCCGGCGACGTCGTCGTCGTCATCGGCCGGCCGGACGCCGCGTTCGAGGTGATCGAGGCGGTGACAGCGGCCTGATCTGCACGGCGGCCCCGCTCTCCGTGGAGTGGGGCCGCCGTTGCGGTCAGTCGTGATCGGGCCTGGTGGTGGCGGCCGCCGTGGCGGCCCGCTCGATCTCCGCGCGCTGCGCCTGCCAGGATGCCGGGTCGCGCTGCGGGGTGGCGCCGGCCGCCGCCCCGGTCGCGCCGTCGAGCTGTTCGCGCAGGATGTCGGCGTGTCCGGCGTGCCGGCTGGTCTCGGTGAGCATGTGGACCAGGATGTTGAACAGCGTCACGCCGGGGCGTGGCCACCAGGGCACGTGACCCGGCGAGTCGATGGCCAGGGCGCCGATCGTCGCGTCCGAGTGCGCCCATACCCGCCGGTACCGCTCGACGAGCTGCTCGCGCGTCTCGTGCTCGGTCGCCCACATGTCGGTGCCACGCGCGGCGGCGTCGTCCCACCGGGGCATCGGCTCGGGAAACGGCCGGTCGAAGACCTCGCCGAAGTACCTGGACTCCCAGATCGACAGGTGCTTGACGAGGCCGAGCAGGTTGGTGCCGGTCAAGGTCAGGGGGCGGCGCGCGTCATACTCGGACAACCCGTCGAGCTTCCACACCATCGTCTCGCGCAGCTCTCGCAGGTCGCCGTGCAGGAGCTCTTTCGCGAATGCGTCGATCATGCGCCACGAGCCTGCCATGCGCCGCCGGTGGGCTCAACCCATGACCGCATCGCCGCGCTGGCACACTTGCGGGCATGGTCGACTGGTACGCGCAGGCCGAAGTGGACAGTGACGTCATCCGGATCTCGGAACCGCACGTCAATGAACTGGTGTCGGCGAACTTCTGGTGGTTGCGCGGCAACGACCGTGACATCGTGGTCGACGCCGGGCTCGGTGTCGTGGCCTTGCGGGAGGCGATTCCCGGCATGTTCGAGCGCGATCCGATGGTCCTGCTCACCCACGCGCACCTGGACCACGTCGGCGGGGCAGCCGAGTTCGGCGACCGCGCCGCCCACCCCGCCGAGGCGGCGCTCCTGACGGCGGGCGTACCGGCGAGCCTGTACGGCGCGGAGCTCTACGACAAACTGGGGATCGACGCGGCGGGCGAACCTGTCCCGGAGCTCATGCTCGACGTCCTGCCCGGCCCCGGCTACGACCCGGCCACCTACCGCATCGAACCCATGACCCTGCACCGCATGCTCGACGACGGCGACCGGATCGACCTGGGCGGGCGGGTGCTGACCGTGCTGCACCTCCCCGGCCACACACCGGGAAGCATCGCCCTGCTGGAGGAGCGCACCGGAACCCTGTATTCCGGCGACATCGTCTACGACGGCGGCTTGATCGACAACCTGCCGAACTCCGACGTGACTGCTTACCGGCGGAGCATGAAGTTCCTCGCCGACATCGACGTGTCCGTCGTCCATCCCGGCCACGGGCACAGCTTCGACCGGACACGCCTCCGCCAGCTGGCCGAGACCTACCTACGCCGGACATCGCTGGACGAGGACGTCACATGAGCGGTCCGTCCAGAACCTCACATTCGCAGTGGAGACCGACCAGGTATTGCTTCGAGTACTCCCCTGCCTGGGAGATGTTCTGCGGCGACCAGTCGTCAGGACCCGGGTCGAGGTCGACGACGCATCGGCCCGGAGAACAGTCGAGGTTCAACTGGCGTCCACTGTTCAAGGGGCACCGTCACCGGACCACCTCCGTCCCGGGTGGATTCTCTGGTCAGTGGGCCAGCGACCGCTGGTATTCGTGCTCGGCGAGGCCGAGCGCGCCCAGGACGCCGGAGGAGGTGCCGAGGTCCGGCGGCACGATGTACTCGTCCATCCGGGCCGTGGCGGGCACCGCGTCGAGGGCCTTGCCCAGCCGGGCCGCGGTGGCCGCACGGACCGCGTCGAGGAGGCCGGGGATGTTGAGCACGCCGCCGCCGACGACGATGCGGTGTGGCATCAGCAGGTAGATGATCGACGTCATGAGCTGGGCGAGGTAGTGCGCCTCGAGGGCCACGGTCTGCTGGTGCAGGGGGCCGAGGTCGCGGGCGGACCGGCCGGCCCGGCGTTCGATGGCGGGTCCGCTGGCGAGGCCCTCGATGCAATCGCCGTGAAACGGGCAGGTGCCGGGGAAGTCGTCGTCCGGGTGCCGCCGGACGTGCAGGTGGCCCATCTCGGGGTGCAGCAGGCCGTGCAGGGGTTGCCCGTTGACGATGGCGCCGCCGCCGATCCCGGTGCCGACGGTCACGTAGACGACGGTGCCCTGCCCGCGGCCGGCGCCCCAGCGGTGTTCGCCGTACGCGGCGCCGTTGACGTCGGTGTCCAGGGCGATCGGCACCCCCAGGCCGCGGCGCAGCGCACCCACGAGGTCGGTGCCGCCCCAGCCGGGTTTCGGGGTGGTGGTGATGTGGCCCCGCCTGAGGTCGAGCGGGCCGAAGGAGGCGACGCCGAGGGCGGCGATGTCGTGGCCGGCAGCGCGCTGCGCGAGGAAGTAGCCGATGATGCGGCCGAGGGTCTCCCCCGGGCCGGTCGTCGGGATGGTGGTGCGGTCGAGGACCGCGTCCGGGCCGACCCCGACCGCGCACACGATCTTCGTCCCGCCCGCCTCGACACCGCCGAACACCGGGCTCATTTGCCGGCCCCGGCCGTGAAACCGTTGTAGATGAAGCGCTGCAGGGCGACGAACGCGATCAGGGTGGGGATGATGACGAGGATGACGCCGGCGGAGATGACCTCCCACTGCGCCCCGAACGGGCCCTTGAAGCGATACAGCGACGTGGAGATGACGCCCAGTTCCTGCGACGGCATGTACAGGAACGGGATGTAGAACTCGTTGTACATGGCGATGCCCTTGATGATGACCACGGTCGCGATCGCGGGTTTCAGCAACGGCAGGATGATTCTCCAGTAGATGCCGAACGGGCTGGCGCCCTCCATCGCGGCGGCCTCGTCGAGCTCGCGGGGCACGCCGCGCAGGAACTGCTGGAAGATGTAGATGGAGATGATGTCGGTGCCGAGGAAGAGCACGATCGCGGACCACCGGCTGTCATACAGGTCGAGGGCGTCGACGACCTTGAACGTGGCGACCTGCGTGGTGACGCCCGGCACGAGGGTGGCGAGCAGGAACAGCGCCACGACCAGTCCCCGCAGGCGGAACCGGAAGCGGTCGATGGCGTAGGCGGCCATCGATCCGATGAACACGGTGCCGGCGAGCGAGGCGGCCATGATGATCGACGTGTTGACGAAGCCGCGGAGCATGTGCCCCTTGGTGAACGCCGTGACGTAGTTGTCGAAGTTGAGCCAGGCGCCGGGCGGGTCGAACGGGCCGCTGTTGAGGTATTCGGTGTTGGTCTTCAGCGACGCCATGACCAGCACGACGGGCGGCAGCAGCACCACGAGGCACGCGCCGACCAGGGAAAGGTACTTCAGCGCACGCGCGATCACGACAGGTCCACCTTCTCGTCGGGCGCGATGCGGCGCTGCAGCCACGTCACCAGCAGGATGATCAGCAGCAGGACGACCGCCATCGCCGAGGCCAGGCCGAGCTTGTAGTACTTGAAGGCCATGCTCACGGTCTGGATGACGAATGTCTCGCTGCCGTTGGCGCCGCCGGTCATGATGAACGGGATCTCGAAGACCGACAGCGAGCCGGAGATCGCGAGGATGAACGACAGCCCGACGATCGGCCGGATGCCCGGCAGGATGATGTGCAGGAACTGGTCCCACCGGCTGGCGCCGTCGATCTCGGCCGCCTCGTAGAGGTGCGCGGGGATCGACTGGATCGCGCCGAGGAACAGCACGAAGTTCAGGCCCAGGTAGCGCCAGATCGAGGTCCCGGCGAGCGAGTAGTTGACCACGTCAGGGTCGCCGAGCCACTGCTGGGTCGCGCCGCCGAGGCCCACCGCGGACATCGCCGAGTCCAGGGTGCCGCCGGGCTGGAAGAAGAACAGGAAGATCATGCCGATGGCGACGCCGTTGATGAGGTACGGGAAGAACAGCACACCCTTGAACAGGTTCCGGAAGCGGGTGTTGAAGCTCAGGATCGTCGCGAAGTAGAGGGCGAGCACGATCTGCACGACGGAGGCGCCGATGTAGTACAGGCTGACCTTCAGTACCCCGAACAGCTCCGGCCGGGTGGCGATCTCGACGTAGTTGTCGAACCCGACGAACTCGCGGCTCGGGCTCAGCCCGTCCCAGGACGTGACGCTGTAACCGAACATGTTCACCACCGGGATGTAGGTGAACACGATCAGGAACGTCAGCGGTGCGACCAGGAACAGGTAGGGCGTCAGCGTGCGGGCGAGACCGCGGGAGGGGCGCGCCGACCCGCCGGGCGCGGCCTGCCGGCGGTCGGACGCGAGTTTCATGCCAAGGGCCATCGGGCTCACCTTCGAGGAGCGGCGGGGGGGGGGGCGGGGGGGCCGGCCCCCCCACGACCCTCGATGTCGGCGTCTGTGTAGTTGGCAGGGTGGGGGAGGTCGGTGCGGTCAGTCCTCGTCGATGAGATCGATGTCGCCGACGCAGAGCCGGTGCTCCTGCTTCGAGGCGATCGACTGGAACCCGACCCGGTGACTGCCGGCCAGCAGCAGCCCTTCACCACGGCGGGCGCTGAGCAGCAGCCGCGCCTCACCACCGGTCAACCCGAACGCGTCACCGACGACCTCGATGACCTGCGGTGCCTGCCGCAGCAGGATCTGCGTGGCGGCGTTGGCGACGACGACCTGACCGAGGTCGGAGCCGAGCAGATCACCCACGTCCTGGGTGACGACGGCCAGCCCGGCCCGCCGTTTCCGGGCACTCTTCGCCAGCCGGGCCAGGAACTTCGCTCCCGCACCGTCGCGCAGCAGCGTCCACGCCTCGTCGACAAACACCAGCCGCCGCGGCAGATCCGCCATCGACGCCGTGGTGGCGTTGACGTCCCGCCAGATCGCGTCGAGGGCCAGGAGCATCCCTGGACCGCGCAGCTCCTCGGCGAGGTGCCGGGTGGACCACACCACCAACTGCCCGGCCGGGACGGTCGTGGTCGGTCCGTCGAACAGTTCCCGGAACGACCCGGTCGTCCACGGCGTCAGCCGCGCCACCAGCGTGTCCGCAGCGTCGGTGTGCTGCGCCTGCAGGGCTGCTGCGACGTCCCGCAGCAGCGGCGCCGGCCGCTGCCAGGTGTTCGGGTCGTCGCTGATCCCGGCGGTGTCGTAGGCGTCGATGATGGCCCGGTCCAACGCGGCCTGCTCCGACGGCGGCGGTGCCGTGCCGAGCAGCACTGCGATCAGGGTGTGCAGGAACATCGCCCGGTGGGTGCGGGCCTGCGGGCGGCGGTCACCCGGTGGGATGTCGAGGGGGTTGACCCGGACCCCGCCAGTGCCGAGGGCGATGTTCACCCCACCGACGGCGTCGGCGAGGCGCACGTACTCGTTGTCCGGGTCGATGACGGCGCAGTGCACGCCATCGGCGAGGGACCGCAGCACCTCGAGTTTGACGAAGTACGACTTCCCGGCTCCGGAGCGGGCCAGCACGACACTGTTGGCGTTGTGCTGTGCCCACCGGTCCCACCACACCACCCCGGCGGAGTCCCGGTTGAGCCCGTACAGCATGCCGCCGACCGGACCGGGGTCACCAGGCAGCGGCGCGGGCAGGTCCGCGGAGGCGAGCGGGAACGCGGCAGCGACCGCGTCGGTGTCCATCACCCGCCGCATCCCCAACCCGTCAACGGCAAGGGGCAGCGTGGACAGCCACCCCTGCAGCTGCCGCCACGTCGCCGGTTGCGTGTCCAGCAGCACCGACGCCGCCGTGGCCCGCACGTCGGCGACCGCGTCCTGCAGCTCCGGCAGCGTTGGGGCGTGAACACACAGGTAGAGCCCGACCCGGAACAGTCGCGCCTGGCCGCGGGCGACCCGGTCGGCGAGGTCCGCGGCGTCCCCGGCGGCCGCGTCCGTCATCGGGTCGGTGAGCCGACCGTTGCCGGTATCAGTGCGCCGGTTCGACTCGAGCCGGGCCCGCTGCCGGCGCAGCCGGGCCGCGGCCACCGGCATGGCAAGGGGGTCGACGTGGACCACGACGTCGAGCCGGCCCGGCCACGCCAGCAGCGGATCGAGCCAGGCGGCGCCGACCTCTGCCGGGTACCCGGTGACGATCAGCGTGGCCGCGTAGCCGTCCCCGACCCGCAGGTGCTGCGGCGCCGGTTCGAGCGCGGCCGGGCCCACCACAGCGGCGACCTCGCCCCCACCATCAGCTGCGGCGTCGTCCATGTGCGCAGACGGCGCCGTCGACACGGCGGACCGCACGGCTGGAGCGCCGCCCGGACGCCGGCGGAACAGGTTCACCGGTTGCCTCCTGACGTGTCGGATCGTGGGTGTGTGCGCGGCGCCGGGCCGGTGATGACCACATCGGGTCGGGCCCGCGACCAGCCGGCGTCCGCCGGCGTGTACGGGTCGACGGCGCAGGTCAGCACTGCGGTGGCATGCGCACCGTCCAGCACGGCGGTGTCCGCGCCGAGCGCGGCCAGCGCTGCGGCAGTCTGTTCGGCGCGGCGAAGGACCTCAGCGCCGCGCCGCCCCCGTACACCGTCACCCCCGCCCGCCCCGGCGCCGGCCCTGTCACA
>NZ_JBFAPO010000071.1:9707-54771 GCF_040676755.1 Dactylosporangium sp. NPDC049525
CTGGCCCTGTCACTGGCCCTGTCACTGGCCCTGTCACTGGCCCTGTCACTGGCCCTGTCACTGGCCCTGTCACTGGCCCTGTCACTGGCCCTGTCACTGGCCCTGTCAGCCGGCCCGACACTGGTCCGGTCTTCGGCAGCTGGACCGGTGACCGCAACTGTCACCGTCCGCGACAGCGGGTCCCGGTCGTGGACCAGGTCGTCGAGGAACGCCGCGTAGTCCCGGGCGGCGTCGGCCAACGCCGGGTTGCTCAACGCATCGGCGGCCGCCGAGATCCGCCGTGCATGCCCGGACAGGTCGACGCGTTGCGCGGAGATGACAATCTGCACCGGGTCGCTGAGGCTGTTGAGCCACCGACCGAACGCGGCGAGCAGCGCGGCCTGCTCGTCCCCGGTCCGCAGCCTGATGTTGACCGTCGTACACGCGACCAGCACCACGGCCCGCGCCCCAACGTTGATCACCCCGGACTCGGCGACCGCTGTCACCGGCAGCCGCAACATCGGCAGCATCGGCACCGGCGGCGACGCTGCCGGCGCCCAATCCGGCACCGGTCTCCCGGCCTGCGGCGTGAACCGGCGCGGGCTGCGCCAGTGCCGGACGGCGGCGAGCACCCACCGATCCATCGACACACCATCGCGGCGGCCGAGCGCCAACACGACCGCCACCCCCGCATACGGGAACAGCACCGCGAACAGCACCGGCCGCGGCACCGCACCGCCGACAACCCGGTAACCGCCGTACGCCGCGACCGCCGCGACGGCGAGGACCGCCAACTGCCGCGCCGTCAACCCGTAAACGATCTTGTCCGGGGTGTCGACGTCGGCGGGGATACGGGCCGTCGGTTCAGCATCCGGATCCTGATGCATGCGCGCTCCTAACTGACTGATTGGCGGGTTGTCCGGCGCAGGCCACCTCCGCGGCTGGTGCCAACGCTGGCCGCGCGGCCGCGGCGACCGATGCCAAGGCGGAGCCGTTGGGTGAGCTGCTGGACGAGCACGACCCGCAGAACCGTCCCGACCATGTTCGGTTTCGCCTGCGTGACGTACTTGCGCATCAGCCCGGGGATCTTCACGATCGCCCAGAACATGCACAAAATGATCAACAGATTCAGCACGCCACTCGACTGTCCCGGCAGACCCAGCACCGGAAAATTCGCGCCAGGACTGAGGAAGATCGTCAACGTCGTGTGCAGCGTGACAGCCTGCATCGTCACCGTCGCGAGGGTGGCGCCGAGCGTCCGCCACCACAACCTCGCCACCCCCTCGGTCTGTGGAGTGCCGTGCAGTGCCAAGGCGATCGGAGCAACACCCACCACCACGATCAGCAACCCGACCCTGGTGACCCACTGCACCAGCATCAACCCGACCAACACCGTGATGAGCAGCGCCAACAGCAGCAACAACACCGCTTCCGGCGACCGCTGCTGTTGCGTGCCGACCGACTCGATCGTCATGCTGCGCAACAGCCGCATCGATTCCGGCGAGCTGACATCCTGCCCCGTCAACGCAGCTGTGACCGCGTTCGCCGTGGCGATCGCGCCGGAACACACCGGCAGCGCGAAGTTCGCCGCGATCAACCCGATGATCAGCCGGGGAACGAGCTCCCCGACCCCGAACCGGCTCTGGATGGTGTCCCGGCCCAGCACCAGGACCGCCACCCACAACCACGCCACCACGTAGCAGGCGTTCACCATCTGCAGCGACGTGTCCGCGAACGCGGCCACCTGCGGCAACGTGGTGACATCGGGATTCTCGAAGACTGTGCTGGCAAGCAGATCCCACAACGCGTTCAGCGACGCGAGCACCACCTTGGCGAACCCGTCGATGATCGGCAGGAGGACGTTGTCGCCGATCCAGTCACCCATCTCAGCCGCCGATCCAGCCCTTGACGATACCGAGCAGCACCGGCGCCAGCACCGCCAGCGCGTAGCCTTGCAAACTGTTCTTGAACGCCGAGTTCGACTTCTCGATCTCCGCCGGGTCGCCGCCGGCCGTCATCCGGCGCAGCCCACCCACCGTCAGGAACAGCGTGGCGATCCCGATCAGAATCCCGGTGACCCAGTTCGTGATGTTCGTGATGATCGCAGTGATGCGAGCCGTCGGGTTCGGATCGGCCGGCGGTGCGGCCCACGCCGGCACGGCAGTGGCCGCGACGATCAGGACGGTCACAACGATTGCTGTGACACGGTTCGTGATGCGGCGGTACATGATGGCACCTCCCGCCCCGCGCAGCGGGGCTCCAAGTCGGGATGAAGGGCGCCACCGGGAACCGGGACGAGGCCGAGGGAGCAGCGCTCCTTCCAGCCGTCAGTGATCGAGTGCGAACACGGCCACACAGGCCGGCCGCGCCCCGATCCCCGAGGCGCCGGCACCGAGTTCTGCATGAGTCCGATGCCTTGCCACCGAATGCCTGCCATCCGGTACCCAACACCGCCCTGTTGGCTGGACCGGCGTCCAACAGCACGTCAACAACCGAACCCGCGTTGACCCTCGCCGTGCCCTGTTGGCTGCTGTTGCCCGCTGCGCGGCGTTGCACGGCAGGCCTGCCAGCGGACCCGGTCAGCGGACCCGGTCAGCGGGACCCGGTCAGCGGACCCGGTCAGCGGACCCGGTCGTGGTGCGCTGCACGCTGCCGCCGATCTGATCCGATCCGCCGCTGCTGTCGTCACGCCGTCCCGAGCGGATCGGCACGAACGCGAGGTCGCCGGCGTGGATCGCCGCCGCCAACCGCTCCTCTGCCCTCCGCCGCCACGACGAGGCCAGACCCGCGCTGATCCCCAACTGCTCAGCACTCTGCGCCAGGGTCGTCTCACCCAGCCGGGTCGCGCCGATCAGCATCGCCTCGGCAGCGTCCAGAACCCCCGCCGCCACCGCACGGACCAGGACCAGATCCGGATGGTCCCACGGCTGCAACGGCGCGAGCGGCCCGGCCACACCAGTCCGCACGAGCTGGGCGTCGGACTCACGGTCCCGGGCCTTGCGGGCCGCCCGCACGCCGGCGTCGATGAGCCGCCCGCAGATGCGTGACTCCTCGACGTCCACGGTCTGCAGCCGCGCGACGAACCCGACAATGAGCTCCGAGTCCAGATCGTCAGTGTCGCCACGCCAACCGGCGGCCAGTATTCCGGCCACCCGGCGCAGCCCTGGCATCGCCACCCCGACCGCGCCGATCACCCATGCCGGCCCGTCCCGACGCGCCCTGCCCACCAATTCCCGCCAGACGGCATCGCGGACCTCGACCGGCGTCTCCCACGCCAACAGCAACCGGCGCAGCTCATGCAACGGCACCATCCGGTCCGGGAGCCCATCGAAGCCACGACCGTCGAACCCGACCTGCGTCGGTGCGTGCACGAGCAGATCGAAGGCACGTTCGGCCGCGTCCAACGGCGACGTCGGCCACCGCGCCGACGAGAAACGCGAACGCCGGACAGACGGTCGGTCAGGTTGCTGTACAGCAGACATGCGCGCAACTCCCCACGACAGGTCACACCACCCCGCTGGTGATGCCACCCCCATCCGCGCACGCCGACCCAACACCATCACCCAACCGGACTGCCTCCACCCACGCCCGTTGGGTCAGGCCGACAACCCCTCAACCCGTCCGGCACCAACCGCAGCAGAAAGCCGCGCACCTGCCGCTCCCCGAGTCGTACCTTCGCCGCAGTACCTTTCGTTCGGTGCTGTTATCGGTGCAGCCGCGTGTCGCCGAAGGTTGGTGCTGTCCGGGCCGTCAGCGCACCACACCGATCGCGTAGGCCGAGGCAGACCAGTTCGGACTGCGACCAACTGCGGCTGGCACCCGCGAATCCAGTTCGCCTTCAGCGCAGCCCTACCCCCGCCGCACTGGCCAACAGCAGTCCAGCGTTGGGCGCCGAACACCCAACGCTGCTGCGGTGTTGGGCACCAGTTGGGTACGGCATACCCAACAGGCACCCAACAGGTACCAACAGAGCTGCATGGTTGGGTACCTGTTGGGCGTGGCGGCCCCAACGCCGTTGCCCTGTTGGACGCTGTTGGCGTTCCAGGCCCCTGAATGCCGTCGTTCGCGGCACGGTGTTGGGCCCTTAGGCGATGCGAACACGGCTATCAGCGCGGGAGCCACCCGCCCATGACGCAACGACCCGAACGGCGCCCGGCCCGCGCCCCGCACACCGAATCGCTGCACGAGCTCGCTGACATCTGCCATGACGCGCCACACAGCGATCCGATCATGCGGATTGCCGTGTGGCGACTCGGCGGCAGCGATGACGACCACCACGACGCCGACTCGAACGTCACCTTCACGTCGAGGCTGGCCAGGCAACTCGTCCTCATCTACAGCAACCGCGGAGACACGATCCTCGACCTCGACACCGATCCCCATCTGCGCGCGGCGGCTCGTGCCGCTGGCCGCGGGTACCTCGCCTTCACCGACACCGCCGACATCGCCACACTCGACGATCTACGCCCGGCCGACCAGCCGATCGGTCTCGTCACGATGCGATGGCCAAGAACCAGCCATTCTGGTATCACCTCACCAGCCGCAGCGCTCGCGGACCTGTTCCTCGCCTGCCGGCTGATGACCGGGGGCAGGGCAACGGTCATCGTCGCCATTCGTCCGGCCACAGCCACGGATACGGATGCCCTCGCCGACCATGAGCAGAGCCTGCGCACCGCAGCCACAGCAGCCGATTTCGTCCATACTCAACAGATCATCGCGATCAGCGCACCGGGCCATGCCGATGCCTTCGTGTACTACGCCAACCCCACGGAAGCAGCAGACACCGCTGCAAACCAGTCGGCGTCGTCCATCAATCTCGTGGCGTTCACACCGATGCCCGCATCCACGAGATCTAGACCGCGTCGGGCTGTACATACGGCGCGGACCGGGTCCGTCGACAGCTGCGACGCGCCGGCATCCGGGTCGGCCGGAAACGTGTCGAGCGGCTGACGGCCGACCAGGGCTCGCAGGGCGCGTCCTGCGCAAGAACAGGGGCGAAGGCCTGGTTGGACAGGTGTGGGGGAGCCGGCGTTGGCGATGGTCACCGCGCAGCCCGGCCAGGCGGCGTGCGCGGCGCCGGCGGCCAGTGCGGCCGGCACATCACCCGGCAGCCACACCGCAACGGTCAATACCCGGCCCGTCCAGCCGCACTCCATCTCGACATGCGGTGCCCCGTGCCGCAGCCGCCACCACGAGACGGTGAGCAGTTCCCGGACCGTCGCCCACCAGGCGATCACTCCGGCGGGGTCGACCTGCGGCGGTGGCGTGATCCGCATCTGCCGGGCACCCACGAGCAGCCGCCGGTGCCGCCCGTCACCGACGACCCGGACCACCCAGCCGTCACGGCGAGCGGGACGCAACCGGCCAGCAGCCACGGCCAGCACGCCGCCACCGCCTCGACCAGCGCTCTGACCCGGTGAACCCGCCCACACGCCGCCACCTTCGGCAGCCGCCGCTGCGGCCGGGCACCATGACCCGGCCGTCACCACCGCACCTGCTCGCCGTCGATGCGGCCATCGAGGTCCTCGTCGAGGTCGTCCTCGTCGACGGCGGCCAGGTCGGCGTCGACGTGATGCTCGGGCTCATCCGCGACACCCCCGGACGCAGCGCCGCCCCCCGAACGTCCGTTACGCCAGAAAACGATCCTCGCAGGCGCGAGGCGACCGGCGCGGCGTCTCCGCTACAGGCCAGGAGCGCCGCGCTGCGCCCACGACCTGTGACCATGGCACCATCGCCGCGCAAGCCGTCCTGCTGCACCGCAGCGGCGCCACCGAGCACCACGGCAGCCAGCGCACCGCAGCCCGCACCTTCGCCACGACCGCCATCCGCCGCCACAACGGCATAGAGGTCTGGTTCGACCAAGGCGTCATCGCCCTGGCGGACTATGCCGACGCCACTGCCGACGCCACTGCCGGCGGCATAATCGCGGCCCTCGACCTGCAGCGAGCGGACATCGCCGCCGACGTACGGGTCGCCTCGCCCGGCACGCCACGACTTCTCGTCCCTGTCCGGGATCACCTGACGCTGCAGTCCATGCAGCCCGACTTCGATCGGCTGGCAACCGAGTGCCGCCGACTCGGGTATCTCGGCTGCTTCACCTACGCACTGTCGCCGACCGCAAGAACGGCCGCGGCCCGCATGTTCGCCCCCACGATCGGCGTCAACGAGGACATCGCGAACGCCAACAGTGTCGGCTGCCTTGCCGCCCACCTGCTCGACACATCCGGCAATGGCGAAATCGAGATCCACCAGGGTGACACGCTCCGGAGACCGTCATCGATTTCCGCCAGCGCGACATGTACTGGATCCGGCATCGTCGCCAGAATCGGCGGAGTGGCCGACCTCGGCACGCCCATCGATCTCCGTGCACCAAAAGCCGTCGAGCCACCTTCCCCGACGATGATCGGATGCACGGTCATCGACCGAGCGACTGCCGAAGATTTGTATGTCGCGCTCTACGAGGTCGGAGAACACATCGCAGCTGGCGCACCTATTACTCCACCCGCCACCGAGGAGATCGAGCGGCTCGGCAGTTTCCTGCGCGGCCTCGGGCACGCACTTGGGCGTCGTTGCTCTCCGTATTGTGATCATCTGTAACAGTCCAGGCACCACGCGAGACCTGCGGCAGATCTGTATCTGCGCCCCGCCCGTTCTCCCGCGGGCAGTTCAATTCATCGCGGTGGCCCACGCGGCGGCCATCGAAGGGCTGTAGTACCGGGTGAAACCGCAGCCCCACGCGATCGCGTCGGCGAGCGGCGCGCCACCCCAGCGGGGCATGCCGGACACGAGCAACCGGGTGCCGATCTGATAGGCAGGGGCGCCCTCGGCGCCCGTTGCGCCCCCCGCGGCGGGCGACGCCATGTCCACCACGGCGGTGCCCGCGGAGCCACCCTTGAACCAGGTGTGCACCTGGAAGGTCACCGATCGCAGGTCCAGGGGGACGGGATGCGGGCTGCGCTCGGTTCGTGCCGGTCCGATGCCGGTCACGGTGCCGTCGAAGGCGAAGGCGTTCTCGGCGAGCGCCTGCGGTGAATACGCCTTGACGCAGGACTGCGCCGCGCCGAAGGCGAGCGGATCGCCCGGCTCGACCCCGGCCGGCAGATCGGCCGCCGGCGCCGACGCGACCGGCGCGGACGAGGAGGTGACCGGCGGCTGCGCCTGCGGCGTCGCGGCCGGCCGGTAGACGCCGTACACGCCCGCCGCGATGATCACCGCGGTCGTGGCCGCCGACACCGTCAGGGTCCGGCGCCTGCGGCGGACCCGGCGCACCGCCGCGGCGGCCACGGCCAGCTCGTCGGGGGCGTCGGCAGCGTCGGCGGCGAACAGCTCGCGCAGCTCGCGCTCGGTCGACTGGTTCATCGGGTCTCCCTCTGTGCGTCGATGGCCGCGGGCCCCCGCAGGCTCGCCAGGGCACGCGAGGCGGTGGCCCGCACCGAGCTCTCGCTGACCCCCATGGCCGCGGCGATCGCCGCGTCGTCCAAGTCGGCGTAGTACCGCAGGACCAGCACTGTGCGGGCGCGCGGGGCGAGCCTGCTCAACAGCACCCGCATCTGGTCCCGGGCGGCCACCGCGTCGGCCGGGTCGGCCATCGTGGCGCCGGTCTCCTTGCGCAGGTCGGCGGGCCGCTCCGTCGTCCAGCGTCGGCGACGCCAGCTCAGATGCGCGTTCACCAGCATGCGGCGTACATAAGCCTCGGGGTTTGCCGCCGCGCGCACCCGCTTCCAGTGCCGGTACGCATCGGCCAGCACGGTCTGGGCCAGATCCTCCGCCACCTGCCGGTCGCCGCTCAGGACGAACGCCAGGCGCACCAGCGACCGGCCATACCCCGCCACGAAATCCTCGAACGACACGCCCGCTCCCGTCAGTGCTCCTCACCAGAAGGACGCATCGGCCGTCGCCCCGCGCTGCACACCCGCCCTGGGTACAGATCTTGAACGGCTAGGTTGAGTCGGGTTCGAGGGTCAGTCCGGTGTGGGCGAGGAAGCCGTCGATGAGGTCGGGTTGGTACCGGATGCTCTTGGGCCGGTGTTTGATGATCGCCTGGAGTTGTCCGACGCCGCGGACGGCGAGGTTGCCGATGCTGCGCTTCAGGTGCGACCAGACCGCTTCGGTGGGGTTGAGGTCTGGTGCGTAGGCGGGCAGTCGGATGACGTGCAGCCAGTCCCGGGCGGCGGTGAGCTGCCGCATCGCGGCGCTGACATGGGCGTTGAGATTGGCCCAGCGATTCGACGAGATGGCGTGGGAGCGGCACCGCACGGGGCAGGCATTCACATGCCAGTTGGCTGATGCCGCTGGCCGCTTTCGGGTCCAGTGGGGCGAGGTCGTCGAGTACCTGCCGTTCGGCGATGAGGAACAAGTCGCTGGATGCAGGTCAAGGGCCGGCGCCAGCCGCCGCAGCAACAGCGCGTTGGCCTCGGCGCCGCCGTACACCGACGCGACGTCGGTTTCTGCGACAGGCGCCCGCCTAGCGAGCGAGTTGACGTTGAGGCCGCGCAGATCAGCCAGCCGCATCAACTGCACACCGAACAAAGGCGGGGTCTTCGCCGTCATACCGTAGGGGTCGCCACCCCGTCGACGTGCACTGCTGCACGCTGGTCGGCGGCATGAGCGCGCACGTGATCAGGCCGCGGGCGATGCGGCTCCGCTCCCATGATCAGCCGACAATGGGGAGGAAGGTTTACCAAGCCGGGGAAGTTCACTGGTCGGTAGACCAGGTGCCCAGGGCGGCGATGGCGGCTTCGATGAGGCTGGGATCGGTCGGAGCACGTTCGATCGTGCTGCGGTAGTAGATCGGCCCGATGGCCATGGCCGCGGCGTCCCGGCTGGTCAGTGTGAGGGTGATCTCGCCGCGTGCCTGGGCGTCGTCGAGGGCGCCCGCGAGACGGTTGGCGAGGATGTCGGCGAACTGCGCGCGTCGGGCGTCCATGTTCTGGTCCCACAGGGCGGAGTTGGCCAGAGTCGTGGACACGGCGCGCACATCGTCGAGATCGAGTTGCCGGGCGATCGCGGTCAGTTCCAGACGAAGCCACGCCCGGGTGGGAACGGTGGGCTTGTCCAGGAACGGCATCGGGACGGTGGCCATCGCCTCGACGAGGAGAAGTTCAGCCCTGGGCCAGTGGCGATAGACCGTCGCGCGTCCCACTCCCGCGCGGCCGGCGACCTGCACGTGCGTCACCGCGGCCGGGCCGCCTTCCAGCAGTAGCTCACGGGCGGCGTTCAAGATCGCTTCCCGGCTTCGCAGGAATCGGGGGTCTGCCTCGCTGGTCATGAGCCAATCTTATGAGACAACTTGACTCGAAGTGCTGGGGGTGTGCATCCTTCACGTATGAGACAGTGTGTATCACAGAAGGCGACGATAGCCGTCCTCGGAGCAACCGGTGCCACCGGACGGCACGTGGTGTCCACGGCGCTGCAACGCGGGCACGACGTGATCGTGCCGGTCCGCCGGCCCGGAACGATCCCACCGATGGAGGGCCTTGTCGAAGTAACCTGGCCCGACGTCACGGACGTTGCGGCCCTCACGCACGCCCTGCCGGGCACGGACGTGGTGATCAGCACTCTGGGCGGAGCGGACAAGGGGCCGACGACGGTCTGCACCGATGGCATCCGCTCTGCGGTCACAGCGATGAAGGCAGCCGGGGTGACCCGCCTGATTGCCGTCAGCGCGCATGGCGTGCTGGAGACGCACGACATGTCGCTGTACTCCTTCGCGGTGTGGGCGAATGTGGCCGAGCGAATGCGCGACAAGGAGACGATGGAGCCGCTCATCACCGCCTCCGGCCTGAACTGGACGATCGTGCGGCCACCGAAGCTGTCAGACCACGAGGCGATCGGGACGTACCGTGCCGGCCCCGACCTGCCGATCCGGCTGTGGAGTTCCGTCGGACGCGCCGATCTCGCCGCGTTCCTGGTCGACGAGGCCGAGACTCCGCAGTACCCATGCGCCTACCCACGGATCACCCGATGAACGCCGACATCCCCGACCTGACACACAAAGTCGCCGTCGTCACCGGCGCGACCGGCGGCATGGGCCAGATCATCGCCGCCGACCTCGTCCGCGCAGGTGCGCACGTGGTCACCATTGCCAGAAACCCCGCTCGCGCGGATGCGCTGCGGGCACGCATCGGCTCGCAGGCAACAAACCGGCTCGACGTCATCGCCGCAGACCTGTCCCGGCGCGCGGACGTCGTGACCGCCGCGAACACCATCCTGGACCGTCACGACCAGATCCACATTCTGATCAACAACGCCGGCGCCCACTTCCCCGAACACCGCGTGTCGGCAGACGGCATCGAGATGCACATCGCCCTCGACTACCTCGCCGCATACGGCCTCACAACCCTCCTGCACGTCCCGCTACGACACGGCCAGGCCCGCGTGGTGAACGTCGCCAGCGACACCCTCAACGACACCCGGCAGATCAAGCTTGCAGGCAAGCCCCGCCCGGCGACCCTCGACCTGGCAGACATCAACGACCTCGCAGAACTCAACCCCGCTGCCGGGTTCGCGCCGTTCGAGGCCTACGCACGCGCCAAGCTCATGACCGTCACCGCTGGCTATGCACTCGCCCACAACCTCGCCGCTGACGAAGTGACCATCAACGCTCTGCACCCCGGCATCGTCGCCACCGACATCATCGACGACCTCGTACCCCCGCTGCTACGCCCCATGCGCACACTGATCCGCCGAAGCTTGCTCACCCCCACCGAAGGAGCGAACAGCGCAACACGCATCGCAACCGACCCCCGCCTCTCGGGTGTGACCGGCCGATACTTCAACCGCGACACGGAATCAACCACCCCGCCGGTATCCCACGACCCCACCACTCAGCAGAGACTCCTCACACTGAGCCACACTCACTTCGCCAACTGACAACAGCGCCCCGTAGTCCTTCGAATGAGGTAAGTCCGGCCCAATGCTCCAGCGCGCGCACATCGGCAGGTCCAGAAGCCTCGGGACTATCTCGTAAACGGTGTTTCCGGCGTTGATCGTCAGTAGGTTTCAGCGGCCGGGAAGTGGTCGCTGAAGGTGATGGCGAACGCGTTGAACACGGGCTTGCAGCGCATCGTCCATCGGGCCCTGCCGGTTCCGGTCGGGTTCAGGGACCGAGTCACGAGATAGAGGCACTTTAGCGCGGCCTGCTCGTTGGGGACGTGGCCGCGGGCCTTGATCGCCCGTCGGTAGCGGGCGTTGAGGGACTCGATGGCGTTGGTCGAGCAGATCACCGTGCGGATCTCCACGTCATAGTCCAGGAACGGGATGAACTCGTTCCAGGCGTTGTCCCACAACCGGATCACAACCGGATACCCACTGCCCCACTTCTCGGCGAGGTCGTCGAGCGCGGCCCTGGCCGTGGTGGCGTTGACCGCGGTGCAGATCGGTGTGATGTCGCGTTTGAGTTCGTCCCAGTACCGGCGCGAGGTCAGCCGGAACGTGTTGCGGGATCAGGTGGATGATGCACGTCTGCACGATCGTTTGCGGCCACACGTTGGTGACCACCTCGGGCAGTCCTTTCAGCCCGCAGACCAGGAAGAACACGTCCTTGACGCCGCGGTTGCGCAGGTCGGTCAGCACCGACATCCAAAACTTCGCGCCCTCACCACCGGAGCCGGCCCACAGCCCCAGGACGTCTTTGTCACCGTCCAGGGTGACCCCGATCGCCGCGTAGAACGGTCGGTTCGTGACCTGCCCGTCGCGCACCTTGACGAAAATGGCGTCGATGATCGAGCGCGCGTGCGCGTCGGGCTCCGCGATGTCCTCGTCGGGTGGGATGGCCCATCGCAGCACAGCCTTGCCCCCAACCGGCTCCAGCGTCAGCGGATACGCCTGTCCGTAGGCTCCGCCACCGGTGAATCGCTGGAGCTCGATCGGTGTCCAGGTGATGCAGAGGATCGGACAACCGGCCACCTCGATCACGCCAGCGCCCAACGGATGCTGCCACCCGGCTCGCCAGCCGAGATGGTGGTGGCTGTGCGGGAAGACGGATGCCAGGTGCTGGTAGTGGCCGTGCGCGGCCGCCCAACGGTTGATCGCGGCCTTCCGCTCGTGCGCCGTATCAATCGACAGATCCAGCCAGCCGTGCTGGTGGTCGTTCCAAAGGGCCGGGATCGGGGGCACGTCGAACTGTGCCCACGCCTCGGTATCACCCTTGCCCCAGATCATCAGATCGGCCAGCCCGTTGACGGGCGGTCGCTCATGTATGAAGCCGATCCACGAGTCGAGCGCGACCGCGTCGCCGATCACCATCCCGCACCGGTCCACAGGCAGGTCGCCCAGCACGATCGGCTCCGTTGCGGTCGAGACCGCTGACCAAGGCAGGTCCAGGTCGACGTTCAACACGGCAATGGTGTCGACCGTCTCGTACGTCCCCGGGCGGGTCAGCGCGGTGACCGTCAACGGTCCCCGACCGGCGGGCACGGCAACTGCCTCAGCGAGCCAATCGCGCAGATGCGCGCCGCCCGCCCGGCTCGCACGCTCCGCCCGCACCGACAATGAGTCTCCGAGCTCGGCCACTCGTCCAGAAACCCGCCGCACGCCAGCACGAAGGTTCCCGACGGCGCTACCACGCGGCCCACGGCCGCACCCACCGACCCGCCGCCATCATTACGCTCCATCACGACCCATCGTCGCACCCGAAACACCCGATCGGCGGCAGGTGCGCGCGCGTGATCTAGGGGTTGATTGGCGCGATGCGGCATGTAGCGGGAACCGCACCGGCGGCAACAGGCGTGCTTCGTTGACCGCTCGGCGGTCGTGCCAATCGCCGTGGAGAACAAGTGCCCAATCTTGTGCTTCGGAATCGTGGCGAACGGTCGGCGGTCCTCCTACGGGCGCATGCGCGCAGGGGTCACCAACCTGAGCTGTTCCTGGAGCGCGAGGACTATGGCAGACGGTTCAATCTCGGCCTGCACGCGTCCGGCCAATGGCACATGAAGGAAGGCCGTCGCGAACGGATCACCTGGCCGCGGCCGGCTGAGGTGTTTCCCGGCTACACGCGCGCCGTGGGAATCGCGCAGCTGGCAGCGGTGGCGGACCGCGAGGACTCCGCTCCAGCCGACGTGGCGCTCGTATCCGTCACAGAGGACGCCGAGCCAACGACGTTCAGCCTGGTCATCGAGCGCCCTGGAGCCAACCTCGACGACAGCTGGCCGGGGAGGAACGCGAACGACGCAAGGTCGTCGGCCGCATCTCGCGCGCCGTCGGTGCCGGTAGATGTTGCGTCGTCGCCGTTCAGGAGCCGCTGCAGCCCGGACAGGCAAGGTTTGCTCGTCCCACCGATGCTGAGCTGAGGCAGATTCGGAACCTGGCAGCTCAGGCGTGCCGGTATGACGCTAGTGGCGAGTCGAGCGACGGCGCGATCGCGCTCATCGACGTGCGGGTAGACCCGAGCGTGGTGGCCACGATCGACAACGCGTTTGCGTGAATGAACTGGGGCGTTGCGGATCTGTCGTTGTCCTCGGCGCTCAGGTCAGGCTAAGCACTTGAATCGCACGGTGTCCCCGACCCGGACGGCGTCACTGACGATCCGCCCTCGAGGCGCTGCTCCGGCACCGCGCCACCGTAGCGGCCCGCAGCCGCCCGCGGCAGGGCGTCGACGTCCGGCCGGCTCAGCCGGCGGGGCGCCGGCGGCGGCGCAGCAGGTTGACCGCCGCGACCGGCAGCGCGTTGAGCAGGACGCCGAGGCCGCAGGCCAGCCAGGCGACCTGTGCGGCGCCGAGCCCTTGCGGCGCGAGGACCAGCCCGGCGATGACCGCCGTCTGCGCCGTGTGCCGGGCCACCCGCAGGACGGTGAGCCAGACCGGCCCGTCCTCGGTGTCCTGTGCCGCTTCCCGCGCGCGGTAGCGGTCGCGCAGCTTCCCGATCAGCGCCGTGACGCCTTCGACGATCCCGGTCAGGGCGGCGAACAGCAACGCCCACAGGGCGATCTCGCCTACGCCCGCGCCGCCGGTCACGGAGGGCGCGACGGCACCTGTCACGGCGAACACGGCGAACGCGGGCACCCACGTGAACACGCACCCGACCACCACCATCAGCAGGATTCCAGCGGGGCCGATCCGGGGCCGCACAGGCTCCTCCAGACTCGCCCGCACCGAGTCCGGCGCCCAGACGATGCCGCGACCCGGACCCTGCGATGCCATACCCGGCAGCGTAGCGAAGACCTGCCATCAGGACGGTCGTGCCGACCCGAGGTCCAGTGCCCGCACTGGGCGCGGCCGAGGTCGGGGGTCGCTCGTCAGACGAGGCAGCGGCTCACGCCGCGGCATGTGCGGATGCCGTCGCTCGATGAAGTCGGTCCGTGCGAGGATCGACGGCGTGTCCGAGGAGCAAATGCCGCTCGTGGTCCGAGAGGTGCTGGTCGACGAGGATGCCGTGACGATCGATCCGGCGCTGCCTGCATTCCTGGCGCCGCCTGAGGACGCGCCCGCGTACCACGGGTTTCCGGTCGTCGCGGAGTCCGAGGTCGACGGGTGGCGGCTCGGTGTGATTACCGGTTTCGGGGTCGAGGGCGACGGATACGTCATCGCACCCGACGACGGGCGTGCGGGGCTGGTCTGGACGGCCGAGGGCGCGGGGTGCTTCCGGGCCGGGCATCCGCAGTTCTGCGATGAAGTGTGCGGGCCGGACGAGTACACGTGGGGGGTGTTCTCGGTGGGCGTGCGGCTGCCGTTACGCGGCCCCGGCGACGCGCGTGCCTACCTGGCGGCGTTGGTACCGCGGCTGCGCCCGTTCTGGGCGGCGCGGACGGCGCGCTCGTTGGAGGCCGGTCAACTCGACCCGGCGTCCGACCCGCGGCCGAACGGGTTGCAGGCGGGGAAGCAGCCGTAGTCCTGCAGCGGCCGCGGCTCGTTGAGGATGACCTCACGACTGTACCGGCGACCCGAAGGGTTGAGTCGGGAGTGGACTGTCATCAGCACGAGCGTGCATCGACCTAGCAAAACCGGGCTGCCGGACGATGCACGGAACGTGACGACCATCGGCACCTACGGCACGCGATCGGCGGCATGAGCGTGCACGTGATCAAGGCGGCGCTGAGCCTCAGGTGTTGCTCGACCGTTGAAGGTCAGGTTTGGGTGCTGGTTGCGCGATCACCGTGGCGTATCAGGCGCGTAGCAGAGACGGGGACGGCCACGGCGAGACGCTCGGGCCGAGCGAGGGGATCGGCATCGTCGCATAGGCTTCGACGTCCCAGGAGGTGGTCCCAGGAGGTGATGGTGTCGGCGCGGTCGAGCGCCACGGTGAAGGGGCCGAGGTCGATGCGGCCGACCGCCAGCTCGTCGGCTGGAAACATCATCGTTAGGAACCGCCACTGACCGTCGCAGGTCCAGCCGTCCGTGATGTACATGCTGACAGCGGTCATGCGCACCTTGAGCACGCCCGAGCCGGTACACCGCCCGCGGAGATGAATGCTCCACCCTTCGCGGATCGACACCTCGACGTACGGCTCGCCGGTGACAAGTACGGCTGACAGCCACACGAGTGCGCCGGCGGTGCCAAACGGATGGCGACGACCGGTGCGGTGAGGCGGTCAACGTGGTGCAGCCGGCGTTGCGTTGGTAAGCCAGCTCGAGGGTGCCGAAGGCGGTGACGCCGATGGAGCAGGCGGACAGGGCGGGCAGGAGCCCGACGATGATCGCGGCGCCGTACCTGCAGCGCCCGTCAGCCGGATGTGACCTGGGTCTGGTGACGAAGTCGGCCAGGCGTTGAGGGCGCCCGGCGGCTCTACGGCCGCCCCGCACCAGCGGGCCGCGGCGTCAACCACCGGCGAAGAGCTACTTCAGTCGCCCTCGGCGCGCGGCGGGTCTTCGCCGGGCAGCAGCCGGTGCCGCGCAGGCGTCCGAGGGGTCTCGGTTGCTGACCATGCGTCCAGGCGCAGCTTGACGAGCCATGTCAGCTCGCGGCGGGCGGCGCGCAGGCCGGCCGGGTCGGCCGGAGGCAGACAGGCACCTTTGACCACCAGGATCACGAGCCGCGCGACAGGCCCGCTCCGCCGGCGCGGGAGCGGCGCCATCATGCGCTCCAGCGCCAGCCGCCAGCGCTCCTCCGCCTGTGCCACGGTCTGCGCGACGACCGGGTCCCGGCGCGCGTGCAGGGCGACCTCGGCCAGCACGTGCGCCAGCCGTGGATCGTCCTCCAACAGCGCGAAGACCCGCTCCAGGTGCGCCACCATGGATGCACCGGAACGATCGGCAGCACCGGAGACCACAAGCCGTACACCATCACGCTTAGGGCCGGATGCGACACGGCCGATCCCGCGGCCGGGTCGGAACTGGAAGCAACGGTCGACGGCACCGGCAACCGGCTCACTGTCACCGGCACCGCCCGCGGGACCCGCACAGCAAGCTCATGGACCCGTCAACGATGACGGCACCGGCGACACCGGAACCATCACGGGTCGGCCGGCTGCTCGGCGTTCGCCCGGGTCTCGGCGTCCAGGTGGACGCGGACGTCGGGGCCGGGCGTGGTGAGCACGTAGCGGGTCGAAGAGCCCAGCCAGGTGGGTGGCGGACCTGCAAGGTAAATCCGGACACCACAAAAGTTCGAGCGGACGCGTCACGTCGCTACATGGAATGGTGCCGAGATCGGCTGTGCGGTGGTTTCGGCCATACGTTCGAGTGGTGGGGTGGCGGGGTGGTGGACCCGGCCACCGGCCGGCAGACCACCACCTCGACACCGGCCACCTCGGCGGGTCACGCCGGACGGAACGTGGCTGGTCACCACCGGCTACGACGACGAGGATCAGCCGCGGAATTCGGGCGACACCGCGAGGTCGGCCAGCTCCTGATCGGTGAAGACTGGCCGGTCCAGCCTGCCGACACCGGGCTGCTGGCCGCCGGGCCCCTGCTCCACGGACACCGCCCGGTCGTCGGCCACCCAGGTCGCTCGGACCTCACGTGGCGCCTTGCCGCTGCCGCCCCGCCAGGACACCGCGACCGGGGTACCGGTGGTCGCGGTCAGTACGGTACAGCCGTCGTACGAGCCGGCGGCCTGGTAGGCGGCGGCGCACGGATCGTTGGTGCCGGGCGGGCCGTAGTCGGTGAACGAGCTGACCCGCACCATGCCGACCTTGCCGTCGCGGTAGACCTCGGTACTGATCGAGTAGAGCCAGCCAGTCTGCTGCCAGCCCAGCACACGTGCGTAACGGGTGCGCGGGTCGCCCGGCACCGGAGTGGTGTAGCCGGCCGGTATCGCCGCAATGAGCGCGACCAGCATCTGGTTGGCGCGCTGCTGCTGAGCTTCCGGGATCTGCGACACCGCACGACCGGTGGGCGACTTGGCCACCCCCGGGCTGCGTGCGCTGGAGGTGCCTGGCGCGCTGGAGGTGCCTGGCGCGCTGGGCGTGCCTGGCGCGCTGACGGTGCCTGACGCGCCGGGTACCGGTACGACCTGGCTCGTGACCGCCACCGCGGCGACCGCGGCAAGCGCGACTCCGCCGGCCCACCACCGGCGCCGGTGGTTTCTGGCCCGCCGCCCGGCCGCCACCATCTCCTCCCGGCTCACCGGCAGCGGCCCGGCCTCGCCGAGCACCCGCGCGAACAGGTCCCGCACGTCGTTGTCGTGCATCGTCACTCCTTACCTGTGGAAGCGGTGTCGGGCACGCCGAGCAGGCGGCGCAAGGTTTCCAGCCCGCGGGCGGCCTGGCTTTTAACCGTGCCGGCCGAGATCCCGAGCAGCTCCGCGGTCTCCTCGACCGACAGGTCCTCCCAGAACCGCAGCACCAGTACGGCGCGCTGGCGCGCGGGAACCGCCGCCAGGGCGCGGCGCAGGATCAGGCTGTCGTCGACCCGGTCGGTCCCGGCCGGGGCACCCGTGTCGAGGTCGACGAACTCGGCCGTCGGCCGCTCCCGGCGCCACGGCCGGCGGCGCTCGTCGAGGAAGACCCGCACGAGGGTGCGCCGCACGTAGCGGTCGACGGGCTCCTTACGTTGGAGCCGGGGCCACACCAGATAGAGCTTGGTGAAGGCGGTCTGGGTAAGGTCGTGCGCCAGGTGCCAGTCGCCGCACAACAGGTAGGCGGTCGCCCGGACCGCTGCGCCCCGGGCGGCGTAGTAGTCGCCGAACTCCTGATCGCGGCTTGTGCCCGATCCCATGTGACCTCCCTCGTCCTGACGGCAATACTCACGTAAGCAACGGGCTGGCAGGTTGCACGGATTACGCGGCGATCGTGGACGGGTCCTCGTCGCGGATGAAGGCCATCACGCCACCCACCACCTCCGAGTCCTCACGATCCGCCGGTGCCCGAGCCCGTTGGCGGGTCGCAAACGCGCCGGCCCACGTGTCGGCAAGCGCACCGTCATCCGCGTAAGGATCTCGGCGTCCTGCCCGTCACGAACGACCAGCGCCGGGATCGTCAGAGGCGACGAAATCGCCGTAATGCGTCTAATTGGACGGTCGAATCGTCACATCACCAAGGTGGTCCATGATCACCTTCACGTTCATCGGCCACTTGCACCATCAGCGAGCATGATCAGCAGCGGCTGGACGGGCTCCGTCAGCGACATCGTCCCGGTTCACGGCCGGCCCGCCTTCGGCATCTCCTCGATCCCCCGTGCAAGGGCGGTGGCCGTCGCCGGCTGGTGGACGGGTTGGACACGTCACGGGACCTGAACCCGGCGGCTGGCATAGGGCAGCGACAATGTCCAGATGCGTTTGCCACGGTGGTGGATCGGCCTGATCGCTGGTGCCGCAGGGATCGTCGTCCTCGTGACAGGGTTCCTAGTCCGTGAAGGGCTCGACCGGGCTGACAAGTGGGCGAGCATTTGGGCGAGCATTGTCGGCGGCTGTGTGGCCGTGGCTGGGCCCTTGGCGGCCGTGCTGCGCCGGCCCGCGACAGGCAGTGACGGCGGGAGCGCCACGTTCACGGGTGCCCCGCTCGCGGCGCCAGCGGGCATCGGCACCGCCCTGATCCGCGGCCGGGACCCAGAGTTGCGGCGGTTGCAGCGCGCGGCGCGCCGGCCGGACGGTGCGGTGCATGTGTTGACCGGCCTGGGCGGGGTGGGCAAGTCGTTCCTGGCCGTGAGGGTATGCCGGTGGTTCGAGGAACACGAGGGCCGAGCGGCCTGGTGGATCGCCGCGCAGGACCACGCGAGCCTGATCGGCGGCCTCGTCAGCCTGGCCGAGGCATGCGGTATGGGCGAGGTGCAGGTGACGGCGATCCGCAATGGGGCGCCGCGGGCGGTGGAGCGGCTTTGGGAGCTGTTGCGGCAGGCGCCGCAGCGATGGCTGCTCGTGTTCGACAACCTCGACGACCCGCGCCTGGTCACCGGGCTGATCGGGTCGGGCGTGGCCCGCTGCGGCGACCGTGGGCTTGTGCTGGCCACGAGCCGGACCAGCCGGCGGCAGCTCTGGGGCAGCGACGCCGATGTGGTCGAACTCAGGCCCCTGACCGCGGCTGACGCGGCGCAGGTGCTGCTCGACCTGGCACGCGACGCAGGTGACAGGTTCGCTGCCGAGCTGCTCGCCCGTGACCTGGGTTGCCTGCCACTCGCGCTGCACCTCGCCGGGGCCAATCTCAACTCGCCGTTTCCGATCTGGCACACGTTCGACGGCTACCGCGAGGCGCTACATGAGCTCGGTGTCGATCGAGTCCTCGCTGCACCCCAGCTGGCCGGCGAACCCGTCGAGCACCGCAGCAACGTGATGCTGACCTGGGAGATGTCTGTGAGCGCGCTCGACGGCCACGGGCTGCCGCACAGCCGGACGCTGCTGCAGGTGCTGTCGCACTACGCCCCGGCCGTGCCGGTGCCGGAGACACTGCTGCACGCGGCCCCGGTCCGGACGTTGCTCGGCGGCGACGGCACGGCCGGACTGGACACACTGCACGTACGCCGGGTCGTGCAGCAGAACCTCGAAGGGCTCGCCGATCAGAGTCTGATCACCCCCATGGAGGCCGTCGCGCCCGACGGCAGCCGGCTGTTCACGCTGCACCCGGTCGTGGCCGAGACCAACCGGATCGACTCGCCCGACCGGGCCGCTGCCGTCGGCGTCGCGGTCGCGCTCCTTGCCGTCGCCGTCGCGGCCCGCCGGTTCGACGACAACGCCGACTGGCGCTGGTTCGGGCTGTTCGCGCCGCACGTCGAGGAGCTGCTGCAGTTCACCGGCACACTCGCTGCCGAAGATCTGGCAACGCTCATCACGACGGTCGCCCGGGTGGTCGCCGCCGACACCTGGCGCGGGCACGAGGCGGCCGCCGAGGCCCTCGCAGTCCGGGCGCTGCAGCACGCAGGCCGCCTCGGCGCGACGCACGAGGCGCTCCTGGCATTGCGGCACGAGCGGGCTTGGGTGGTCGGGCGGCTCGGCCGATGGGCGGAGGCCCACGCCGAACTCACGCAGGTGTGCGACGCGCGGACTCGCAGCCTCGGCGACCGGCATCTCGACACGCTCGACACCCGGCACAAGCTCGCCTGGGCCACCGGCCGGCTCCGCGACTGGGAGGCCGCGGAAGCGCAGCTGGAGTCGGTGCTGCGCGCGCGGGTCGCCGCGCTCGGCGACGAGCACCCTGACACCCTGCACACCCGATGCTGCCTCGCCTGGGCGGTCGGGCGGTGCGGGCGGCCGGAAGAGGCCCAGCAACGGTACGCCGGGGTCATCGCCGCCCGGGAGCGCGTGCTCGGCGCCGACCACGCCGAAACGCTGGACGCACGGCACTCGCTCGCCGAGCTGTTCGTGTTATGTGACCGTTTCGTTGACGCCGAGCGGGTCCTGCGGCCGCTCATCACCGACCGGCTGCGGGTGCTCGGCGCCGGTCATCCCGAGACGCTCGACACGCGGCCCCGCTACTGGCTGGGGCGGGCGCTGCTCGGCCAGGGCCATCGGCGCGAGGCGGAGCGGGTGCTACGACAGCTGGCGGATGACCAGACCCGGTACCTCGGACCGGATCACGCCGCGACCGCGGCCACCCTGACACTGCTGCGGTCACCCTGAGCCCTGACCACGTCGCCTGGCGGAACGCCATCGTCGCCGTGGCGACCCGGGGAACGCCGCCGAACTGGGCGCTGCTCGGCTGGACACTCACCATCGCATGGTGAGGAATCAGCCGCGCATCACCCGCCGTGATCGGATGCGCTGACATCGGCATGTTCGGAAGCTGGGCGACCCCGCCGGCCGTCACGGTCTACAGCACCCGGATCGCGGCTAGGTGTGCGCATTTTACCCTTGGTGGACGCAGGCCCGCCGTGTCCCGCAGACCAGGACGGCCGTCGGTTCACTCCGCTTGGCCCGAGGCTCCGTTCGGCGGTCGGTCTTCGGGGGCCGGGACGTGCACGGCCGCGAGGAGACGACGTACGGCCTCGGAGTCACCGATGATGTCGGCGCCGGCGGCTACGAGGTCAGCCAGGTCGTCGTTGCCGAAAGCGGCGAGGAGGGCCTCCGTCGTGGTGACGAGGACGGCGTGCGGTGCGTCCGGTGGCTCGTGGGTGGTCTCGGCACCAGCCGGCGTGAAACGGACGCCGAACACTCCGGCCGGACCGTGGTCCCGCAGTTCGATCCGCAGGGTCGTCGCGGGTTCCTGCGATGACGGTGTGCAATAGGTCCGGATGGCCAGCATGGCGCTGTCAGCGCTGACGAAGCGTTGTTCCGCAGTCGGCGGAGCGACCAATGCCCAGGTGCCGAGCGCGAGCACGATCGGTTCGAGTCCGCGACCCCAGCCGGTGAGCTCGTAGACCCGGACACTGCCTGACGGAGGAAGCTGTCGGCGGCGGACGACACCCGCGTCGACGAGCTCGCGCAGCCGGTCGGACAGCGCGTTCGGGCTAGCGGTCGGGAGCGCCTGCTGCAGGTCGGTGAACCGTTTCGGCCCGAGCAGCAGTTCCCGCACCACGAGCAGCGACCACCGTTCACCCACGACGTCGAGCCCGCGGGCGATGCCGCAGGCCTGTCTGTAGCCCCGCTGAGTCGGCACGGTCACCCCCTGTTGTACTTGCCAGATCATAATAGTTGCTATTAGCGTCATAGTGAATCGACTCGCGGAGGAACCCATGTTGACACCGGCAACGCCCACGGTCACCGACCGCCAGAGCTGGCAGCGGCAGCTCGACGAGCTCCGCCGCCGCGAGAAGGCACATACCCGCGAAGGCGACGCCATCGCCGCGGCTCGCCGCCGGCTGCCGATGGTCGAGGTCGACCCGATGACCCACCTGATCGGCGCCGACGGACCGGTGACCCTGCTCGATGCCTTCGAGGGCAGGACCCAGTTGTTCGCGTCATACCACATGTGGCACACGGGCAGGCCGGCAGCCGAGCAGTGCGAGGGCTGCACGTTCTTCACCGGCCAAGTCCTCGAGCTGTCCTACCTGCACTCACGGGACGTCACCTTCGCAATCTTCTGCCAGGGGCCGTTCGCGGAGACGTCGCGGTACCGCGACTTCATGGGCTGGCAGGCACCCTGGTACTCGGTCCCCGCGGAGTCGCTCGGCTCCCTCGTCGCAGGACGCACATTTGGCATGAAGGCGTGCTATCTGCGCCAAGGCGACCGGGTGTTCGAGACCTACTGGACCACCGGACGCGGCGTCGAGATCATGGCGCCGTCCTACGGGCTGCTCGACATGACCGTCTACGGTCGCCAGGAGGCCTGGGAGGACTCACCAGCCGGCTGGCCGCAGCTCTTCCAGACCGACGGCGACCAGTTCCGGCTTGACGGTCGACCCAGTTCGCAGTGGTCCCGCCTCGCCGCCGGCCGTGACGACGACCTGGGCACCACCAGACCCGCCGGCAGTCAGAACCCCTGCCACTGAGACTCGGCGGCTGCCGATCTCCGAAAACCACCCGCCAGGCACGCGATCCAGGCCAAGATCGGACATCCGAACATCGGTACGAGCGCGCACCGTCCCGTGAGTCAGGGCCAAGCCAGAGCGACGTACGTAGCATGATGATCGATGGCTTGGCCGCAGCGCCCGGTCGGCGGCAGATGTGCGCACGCGGGTTGCCTCAGGACGGTAGCCGCGACGCGCCGGCGTTGTTGGCTTTGTCGATCGCCCATCGTGGAGGCGGTCTACCCGGTGCACTCTCGTCTGGCTCCATGGCGACCCGAGAGCCTGGACCGCGGTTGACCGTTTGACCGCCGCACCCGCGCACGCGAGGAAGCTGCTGTCGGACTACTTCGGCGATATCGACTGGCCGGGTGAACCGGCAGCACCGAATGCGTGCTCATCGGCCAGATCCGTGCACCGAGTCCACCATCGTGATCAGGTGACCGCCGACGAACGGGATGGACCGCTGCGCGATGCCGAGTCGGTGAAGTTGAAGCGTCTCCTGGCTCGATACGCCGAACTTGCGTTGGACCAGTTCGAGCATTGGCGGGTCGATTCATGATTCGGTCCGGTGTTTCATCGACATCACTCGGCAGACGAACTCCGGGGCCGCTGGGATCACGCGACCATCTGGCCCTCACCAGCCGAAGACGCTGGTTGATTCGGCCCGTCAGGCCAGGCAGAGGCCTGGAGCTGCCGCTGGGTCCGGTTCACCCGGTCAGAGGCCGGCGGCGATGAGGAGGCGGTCCATCTCGGCCGGCGACAAGGCCGGTGATCCGGCCGCCGCCTGCGCGACCCACGCGCTCTCGTCCGCCAGCAGGCTGATCAGCGTCGCCGCCGGCAGCCGCGGATGCCCGGCGACCGACCTGCGCACCACCGGCTCGGGATCGGCCGCCAGTCGCGCCGCCAGAGCCGGTGGCAGGTCGGGGTCGCGCGGCGCGAGCCGGCGCATCCGCGGATCCGGGTCGGTCGCGAGCCGGCGGAGCGTCGCCTGAGGGAACGTGAGCCAGTCGGCGGGACGGTCCGCGGTTCGTTTGACCGGACGGTAGTCGCGGTCGATGCGCTCGGCGGTCGCCGCGTCGACGAGGTGCGGGGCCCGGAAGGCCATGGCCGTGCGGACCGTGCTGTCGTTGTCGTGCAGTAGCCGGTGTACGACGTGTGCGGGCAGCGACGCGCCGGCAGCCGCGGCGGCGGCACGGAAACAGGGGTACGGCGAGTCGACGTGCGGCAGCGGGTCGGCGGTTACCCACGGCAGTTCGAGCATCCACAGTCCCACCTCGTACGCGAAGCCCAGCGCCTGCTCGTGGATCCGGCGCCGCAGCGGCTCGGGGGTGTCCTGCCGGGCGAAGACGGCGATCCGTACCTCCGGTTCCCAATCGTCGCCGAGCCGGTCCCGAACGTCCGCGGGCAGCCGCGGATGCCCGGCGAGGGCCTCGCGGACACTGCCGTCCGGGTCATCGGCCAGCCGCCGCGCGATCGCCGAGGTCAGGTCCGCGTGCCGGACGGCGCCGGCCCGGGTCACCGGGTCTTCGAGCAACCCGGCGACGAGGTCGGCGGGCGGGACGGGGTGGGGAAACCGGCGGAAGTACGTGGAGCAGGCCGCTCCCCGCACCGCGTCGACCGGGTCGGTCAGCAGGCTCCGCCGCACCTCCTCGGGCGCGTCCGTCCACCACTGCCCCAGCGTGGCCCGGACGTCCGGATCGGGGTCGCGGGCCAGCCGGCCGCGAACATCCGCCGGCACATCGTCGCGCTGGGCGAGGTACTCGCGGACCCGCCTGTCCGGGTCGTCGACCAGCCGGAAGTACAGCTCCCACGGCGTGCCGCGCCCCGACACGACCAGGGCGGCCCGTACCGCGCCGTCGGGATGCCCGGCGAGCCGCAACCGGACCGTGTCAGGCAGGTGCCGGTTGAGCGCCAGCGAGTGCAGCAGCCGATGGTCGTCCGTGGCGATGATGGCGTCGATTGCGTCGCCGGTCAGGTCCGCCCGCATCGCCACCTCGCCGAGACCCCGCCGGTAGCGCACCAGCCTGAGGACCAGTTCCGGCGGCAGCGCCGGGTTCCCGGCCAGCCCGGCCACGATCGCATCGATGTGCATCCTGAAATCCTGGCACGCTACGCGCGGCTGATGGCGCGGCCGGCGGCGGTGGCAATGATGGTTGCCGCGTCGACGCCCGCTGCGCTACGTCGAGGCCGGCTTCGCCGTCACGGTCGTAGGCGCGCTGTGGTGCATCGTCTGGTCGTCACCGGCGTCGGCCCGGCCGCCGTGTCCTACCCGCCGCTGCCGGTCGCGGCGGCGCCCCGGCCGGAATCGGGTTTCTCGCAGGTGCCGACCGACGGTGACAGGCACGCGCACACGGCCGAGCGCCCGCAGCGGCATGTGCGGATGCCGCTGGAGGTGCCTGACGTGCGACCGCAGCAGGTAGGCTGGGCTCCAGCGCTTCGGTGCTGGTTAACGCCGGCGCGGAGCAATGATATGACGTAACGACGTAGACGATGCTGGAAGTGTTCATGCCTCGCCGCTCAGCGAGTCAGGTCAGGATACTTTCGTCCTGCCGCCGCCGCTGGCACTTGGTCCCCGGATCACGCGCACCGTTGCCCGCCAACCTGTCAGCATCGACCGAGCACCAGATACGCGATTTCGAACGTCGTCACGGCCTCGACTCCGGCCAGGTCGCAACAGCATTGCTGCGGTGGGCCGGCTGGGCACGATGTCGACGGGCAGACCGACGGCGCTATGGATGGGGGTTCTGCCCACCCTTCGCCGACGATCGTGCGTTGCTGGAGGCTCTGCTCGCGGGGCTCCGAAGACCAGCGCGCCGGCAGCTCTGGCCGATCGTGGCGACGCTGGACGCGCACTACCGCGCCTTGACAGTCCACGATCCCTTCACGCCCGTCTACCTGCACTGGTGGCGCCGGCGAACAGAATTCTGACGCCACCCCCGGGCCGTCGATCCCATCCTCGCATCGGCAAGACAGGAAGCGTCGGTGTCGCTGGGGCGCGTCGCTCACGGTGACGACCATGGTGCCGGTGCCGCGCAAGACCAGCGGCAAATCCGTACACGTGATCTTGGCATGTTGTCGGCGGTCACGTGTGCGTCACATCGGTTGCCTGCCCCCGGGACGCGTTGGCTCGTCTGCGGCGATGCGACTGCGACCAGTACGTTGCCGGTGAACTGTTTCACTCGGGAAAATCCTGCACTGTGCCTCTGGCCGTGGTGTTCGACCGGTCCGCCGTGAGGTCCGCCAGCTGCGTGGCGGATGCTGTCACGGGTTGTTGGATGGGCGGTGCCGGTACTCCAGTAGGCGGCGGGTCGAGTCGAGTCGCCAGTATTCGGGGCTTTCCGGACGCGCTGTGGCGTGGAGGTCCGCGAACGGCTCTGTTCCTCGCGGGTCGCCGCGGAGCACCAATCCGCAAGCCGCGGAGAGTCGATTCCTCGGGTTGTCGTCGGTGAGTGCCGCGGCCAGGATGTCGCGCACCGGCCCGGTGTCGATGGGTTGCTCGTCGGACAGGACCGCCAGCGCGGTTTGTCGGACCTCGGCGGCGGGGTCGGAGGTCAACTTGACGAGCACGTCGGCGGCGGCCGGCCGCGATGCAGTCATCCAGCGCAGCGAACTGGCGACCCGTGATCGGATCATCGGTGCCGGGTGTCCCGCGAGCACGAGCATGTCGGTGAGGTCGGCGTCCTCCGCGACATAGCCAACATACGCTCCGATCAGGGCGTCCAGCGTGATGGCGTCACGCTCCGCGGACAGCCGTCCCCGAAGCGCCGCTGTCGTCTCGGCAGCGAACGGCCGCGCATCGAAACTCATGTGATGTAGCGCCTCGGTGGCGAATCTGCGCACATCGACCGATGCATCGGCCAGAAGCGCAGCCGCCCAGTGGTAGGTCGTGCCATAGTCGCCGTCGGAGTTGAGCGCAGCCTGGGCCGCCTCCCAATCGCATGAACCGGGATCGGCGTGGAACAGCGCGCGGGCGAGCAGTTCGTCGCGAGGGACCACCAAGCCGAGACGCTGCTCGACGGCGGTGATGATGCCCCGGTGCGCCATGTACACCTCGGACTGCCGGCCATCGACGGCGGTCGCACGGACGCGGATGGCGTGCGGGGTGAAATCGACCGTTCCGGACCCGTCGGGCAACACGACCCGCTCCCGCAGTACGGTCACGGGCCCGCCGCCGAGCCGCCGTCGAAGCTCAGCTTCTGGGTCGAGGACGAGCCAGGGTCGGGCCGCCCGCAGCGCTCGCTGCTCGGCGTCGCCAGCGCGGGGCATCCACGGGCGGTCACCCAGCAGGCACTGCAAGATCATGTAGGCGCCGAGGTCGGCGGCGGTGGCGACCGGATCGACCCCGTCGGTACCGGCGTACGTCGACACGACGCCGCGATCGACAAGCTCGTCAACAGCAACGCTGTTACCTGCCCGAACGGCCGCATCGAGCAGTGCCACACCCCAGTCCACGTCCAAAGGTTGATCGTCCGCCATTGACCCATTGTGACCACTCCACCCGGTCGCGGCTGGCCGCCGCGCACGGTCGGCGGCAGATCCGTGCACCTGTGAAGCGTGCCGCGCCGGGGACTGGAAGGTCTCGGGTCTTCGTCTTGCGTCGCGGCGATGATGTTAGAACGAACGGCTGGTGGCTGGCAGATTTGGTGCCGTGGAGTGATCGGAGAGGATGCTCGCGTGGATTCCACAACGTTGCACTGGGCGTCGCGCCGCTATCTGACGGCGCGATACGAGGAGCTCCAGCGGGAGTACAGCCAGCTGCGCAACGATGGCCGCCAAGCCGATGGGTTCCACTACACCACCGAAGCGAAGCGGATCTTCCCCCGTTACAACGTCGTGGACGCCATGCTCGTAGAGGTTGAGCGGCTCGATCCGGACCGGCTTCCCGGCGTCGACGTAGTGACCAGCACGCTGCTTGCGGCTGCCGAGGTTGCGGACTCCCCGTTCACCAAGCCAACGCGCGACGAGATCCAGGCACGGGCCATGGCCGATGAGCGCCGGCTGTTCGCTGCAAACGTGCAGCGTTGGAAGGCGCAGCCCGACCTCCACACCGACCCGGTCCCGTATCGGCGCGTGCTGACGTCCGAGGAGTCATCAGCCTGGCGCACGTCGCTGCAGCAGCGATGGGGTGTGCAGAACGGCTGGTGGCACCCGTTGCTGAGTAGTTCGGTTCCGCAAGACGTGCTGGTGCTGACCGGAGAATCGATGTGGGAGGACGACGGTGTTGACCAGGTCCGCCGAGTGCTGCGAGAGCTGGGCCGCCCGCGTGTAGTCGAGTTGCGCGAGTATGGGGCCGATTACCTGCTGGATGTCGAAATCTTCGCCCCGAGGTACACCGGGCCCGAGGGTTTCTGGAGCGACGAGCATCACGACTGGATCGCCTACGCATCCCACGAGGGAACCGTGGCATTCGGTGGCGCGCTCTCCGCCGGGCTCGTGACAACCTGGCCTGAGGTCGACAGTTGGCGATGGCCCGGATGGCAGGAACTCGGCCATGGGTGACCCATGTCATCCTGCATGAAGCCGCGAGACGCCCTCATCTCGGCATGAGCGAGCGCCGCTGCTGCGGTTCGACGTACCGAACTCGCCGCCACGAAGCGTGACGATCTCTGAGTCGGCCGCCGCGCGAGACCTGCGGCAGATGTGCGCACGCGAGTAGCAGTGTCCGCAGCCGCCCGGTCGTCCGCCACTACGCCCGGGTCGACGTCCCGCCTCGACCGGCATCGATGTTCAGACGACCGGAGACCCGGACCTGTTCTTCCCGAACATCGCATACAAGCCGAAGACCGGCGCGCTGGCCGTGCCGGCTGTCGGCCACGGCTTCGTCGACCCGGCGCACGCACAGCGAAGCCAGGGCCGACTATCCTGGTCGTCAAGAACGACGCCGTGTCCTGGTCACGGTCATCCAGCCGCGGGCGTTCGACGGCCCCGTCGAGTTCGCAATGACCCGGGCGAATGCGGCCAAGCTTTGAAGCCGGTACCCCGGGTAAAATGGGAGCCGGCCGCTGGCCCGATCGAGTACCGTCACGGCATGCTCTCCGCCGACCAACTCGACGAGTTCGCCACGGAGGGTTATCTGGTCGTCCGCGGCCTGGTGCCGGCGGACGCGGTGGCAGCGGCCAACGCCGCAGTCGACCGGCTGATCGAGCGGGATCCGCTGCCGGCCGGGCACATCGGCAACCACGCCTACATGGGTCTGGCCGACCCGGTGCTGCTTGGGCTGCAGACGACAACGCCGATTCTGGCCGCGGCCGAGGCCCTCACCGGCGCCGACACGCTCGACCCGGCCGAGGCGCTGCAGGTCGCGTTGAGCATCCCGCCGTGGTTGCACGCCCCGGCGGGCACCACATCGACGGCCTTGTCGGCGTAGCGCCGGGCGGGGTACCCGACTCGTTCAGCCTGCTCGTCGGTGTCATGCTCACCGATCAGCGCCGGGAGGGCATGGGCAACCTCTACGTGTGGCCCGGCACCCACCTCACTCACCAGGAATACTTCCGGGCCCAAGGGCCGGACGCCATCACGGCCTGCGACAGCACCCCGCCGATCCGGCTCGGCCGGGCGGAGCAGGTCACCGGCACCCCTGGTGACGTGCTCCTGGCCCATTACCTCCTAGCGCACAACATCGGCGGCAACACCTCCGAGATCACCCGACGGATGGTCTACCTGCGGCTGCGGCACCGGGACCACGACTGGCGCGCGTTCCTGGCCGATGTGCTGCTCGACTTCGAGCCGGTGCGGGTACGCCGCCCGAGCGGCTGAGTTCCGTTGCCGAGTCATCCCGATCGACGTGGAGATCGGCGCGCCGCTGCAACTACCCAGCCGCGCGTCGCGCGGCGGATGTGCGCAACTGGTCAAGCTAGCCAGCCGCTGGACGCTGGCCGAGGTAACCACCGCTCCATCGTGAGGATCAGACCAGTTACTTCGACGCGCTAACGGTGTGCCGGTCGTGGGCCCCGACCGCCGCGTCGGCTGCCGGGGCGACGGCGTTGACGTCGACGGGCAGGTGGCGGGGGCCGCGCAGGGTGGGACTGGACCGGTACGGTGGCGGATCGTTGACCAGCAGGGGGTGCACCAGCCGGCGGGCCAGCGCGGACAGGGCGACCTGTGTCTCGACCCGGGCGAGGGGGGCGCCGTAGCAGTAGTGGATGCCGCTGCCGTAGCCGAGGTGGACGTTGTCGGTGCGGTCGGGGACGAAGCGGTCCGGGTCCGGGAAACGGGCGGGGTCGCGGCTGCCGGAGGCGAGCATCAGCACGATCGGTGAGCATTGGGGGATGGTGGTGCCGGCGATGTCGATGTCGGCGAGGGTGCTGCGGCCGGTCAGCATCTGTACCGGTGGTTCGTAGCGCAGCAGTTCCTCGACCAGCGGGATGATCAGTTCAGGTTCGTGACGCAGCCGGTCGAGGACGTCGGGGTGGCGCAGCAGGGTGAGCATGCCGTTGGCGATGAGGTTGACAGTGGTCTCATGGCCGGCAACCAGCAGCAGCGCGCAGGTGCTGAGCAGGTCGGCGCGGGACATCGGTGCGTGTGGGCCGGTGGCGGTGAGCAGGCCTGAGATCAGGTCGTCGCCGGGCTGACGGGCGTGGGCGTCGGCCAGTTCGTTGAGGTAGGCGCCGAGTTCGGCGTTGATCTGCGCTCGCCGGCGCTGGCGTTCGGCGAACGTGCCGGTGCTCGGGTCGGCGGTTTCGGTGGTGATCGCGTCGGCCCACTGGTGGAAGCGTGGCTGGTCCTCGAGTGGGACGCCGAGCAGCCGGCAGATTGCGGTGACCGGCAGCGGGTAGGCGAAGTCGTCGACGAGGTCGACGCGGTGTCTGCCGGCAAGTTTGTCGATCAGATCGTTGGTGATCTCGGTCAGCCACGGGCGCATGCCCTCGATGCGGCCGGGGGTGTGGGGCGGCCCGAACGGTCGCGTGGCCAGCTCCCGCAGTCGGTCGTGCTCGGGCGGGTCGCGGCGGATGAAGTCCAGTGGTAGTCCGGGCAGTCCCTCTTCAGGCTCGGGGGTGGCGCCGGCAAGTTCGGGGTGGCTGCGGGGGTCGGAGCTGACCCGGTGGTCGTGCAGCAGCGCGACGATCTCCTGGTAGGTGCTGACCACGTAGGTGCCGTCGGGCTGGCGCGCCACCGGAGTCTTGCGCAGCTGCGCGTACAGCGGGTATGGGTTGGCCCGGTTGGCCGGGTCGAGGATCTGCTCGAAGATGCTGGCCTGTGCCATGGCGGTTGCCTTTCCTCGATGTTGCGGCGCCTGCGGTGCGGCTGGCCGGCGCGCTAGTGGAGGTGGAGCATCCCGGCGCGGCGCTCGCTGGGGTCATGGCCGGTCACCGCGACGGTGGCGTGGCGGTTGCGGGTGGTGTGGTCGGGAATCTGCGCCGAGACCGGCTGGGCGTCGGTCGGCTCGTCAACCCCGTGAACATCAGGCGGGAACGGCGCGCCGGTCTCGATCAGGCTCTGGTACGACTCCAGCCACTTGCCCTGGTCGAACCCGACTGCGGCGACGAGCCGACCGCAGTAACCGTAGGCGGCCACGAACTTGCGCTGCGCAACCGAGCCCTGGGCAATGACGACCTGGTCGGCGAGGGTCGGCACCCCGACGGATTTGATGTTGGTGCCGAACTGCGCCGACCAGAACACCGGGACGGCCTGGTGCGGCCACCGGTCGGCCGGGGCGCAGACCATGTTGTGGGCGGCGACCTGGGCCTGGGCGACGGCGTTGCCCCAGTGCTCCAGGGCCAGGAACTGGTAGTCGTACAGCGGGTGCGGGAAACGCGCCACGTCACCGGCCACGAACACGTCGTCGGTGGTCACCCCGTTGACGTCTAACACCCGGCAGCCGGCGTCGCAACCCACGCCCCAATCGCCGACGGCCAGGCCGCAGTCGCGCAGCCATTCGGTGTTGCGGACGGCCCCCAATGCCACCACGGCCACCTCCGCGTCCACCGTGCTGCCATCGGACAGGTGGGCGCGGCGCAGCCGCCCGGCGGTGTCACCCTCCAGGCGCGTGACAGTGACCCCGCAGCGCAGATCGACGCCGTGCTCACGCTGCATGTCGGCGGCCACCGCGCCGATCACGCCGCCCAGCGCGCCGACCAGGGGTGTGGGTCCGCGCTCGACAAGGGTGACCGCCAGGTCCCGGTCCCGGCAGACCGAGGCGACCTCGGAGCCGGTGAACCCGCCACCGATCACCAGCACCCGGCCGGGCCGGTCGGCCAGCCGGTGTCGCAGGCCGGCGGCGTCGTCCCGGGTGCGCAGCACGAATACCCCGTCAAGGGCTGCCTCATCGCGATTGAACCAGGGCCGGGCCCGGGTGCCGGTGGCGATCAACAGCCGGTCGTAGTCGATGATGCCGCCGTTGCCGAGGTGTACCTGCCTGCCGGCCGGGTCCAGCCCGGTGGCCGGCATGCCGAGCAGCCACCGCACGCCGAGTTCGTCGACGCGGGGCAGGCCGGTGTGGTCTGGGGCCACCCATCCCTCGAGAACCTGCTTGGACAGCGGCGGCCGGTCGTAGGGCTGGTACGGCTCGTCCCCGATCATCGTCAGGGAGCTGGTGAAGCCCTCCCTGCGCAGGGTCGCCGCGGCGGCAAGGCCAGCCAGCGACGCACCCACGATCACGATCCGGCCGTCGCGGCGGAAAGCCTCGGTCGCCGCATCGTGCCCGTCCGGCGAGGGTTGCTCACCTGTTTGCCGCCACCCGGCCGTCCGCGATGATGCGGCCGTCCTCGCAGACACTGCTGGCCCGGTCGTCGCGGATTCCACGGCGGCCTCCCGGTCGTCGGCGCGGTCGACCAGGATCGCCTGCACCGGGCAGGCCGCCGCCGCCCGCAGCACCCGCTCCCGCTGAGCGTCATCGGGCTCCGGGTCGTACATCAACGCCTCGGCGCCCCGCATCCGGAACACGTCGGGGGCGAGGAAGGCGCACTGTGCGTACGCCTGGCAGCGCGTGAGGTTCACCACGACCCGCATAGCCGCACCCTCCCACCAGAGGCAATTCGGTTTCGGTGTCCTTCCCGGCAGTCCTACCGAGAAACCCGCGAGGTGCAGATAGCTGGTGACCAGCGGCGACAGCTGGCTCGGCGAGGTGTGCAGCTTGACCCGACGGCCGCGGGCAGGATTGGGTCGACCACGCCGATGCCCACGAACAAGACGCCGGTGGGTGACCCTCGACGCTGGTCGTAGCCGCGCCTCGTGTAGCAGCCTGCCTCGACCGACGCGCTCTTCTCGGCAAGATCGGGTGTGCACTCATCCGCAGGAGCGCGCACCGGTCTACGAATCAGGGAAATCAGGGAAACCGAGGCAATGTACAGAGCGCGACGATCGCGTCGGCGGGCCTCAGTGCACCCACGGTAGCGAGGCAGTCATCGCTGTCAGTATCTGAAATCGCGAGCTGGTCCCTCGGGCCAGATGGTCATCGGCAGGGAATCCTCGTCAGTGACGTCGCGCGCGACAACCGCGACGTCGTTGACGCCGAGCTCCCGTAAACCTTCACGGCGACGGTGGGGGCGTCGGCCTACCGTACCGATGTGGCCAGAGCAAACACGTTCATCGTTCCACTGCCGATGTCTCCGCAAGCTGCCGTAGCCGCGAGCCTCAAAACGGTGCTGAGGCTCAGGATGGTGTCGTGGCGGGAGCGGTGCAGGCCGGGCCGCCGAGCAGGTCGGGGCGACGACCTGGCGGGCGGCGATCTGGATGTCGCGGAGGCTGACGCCGGCGTCGAGCATGGTCGTGACGAACGTGTGCCGCAGCATGTGCGGGTGCATCCTCGGCATCCGGACACCGGTGGTGGCTGCCAGGTGCTTGAGGCGGCGGGTCGCGGCGTGCCGGTCCATGCGGGTGCCGAGGGTGCTGCGCAGGATCGGCCCGTCGGTGCGGCCGTCGACGACGCGTTCGATGGCCCGGGCGACGGCTCCGTCGATATACCGGTCAACGAGGCCGTGGCTGCCGTGCTGAGCCGGGTCCACACCGAGGCACGCTGCGCGCTCGGCACCCAGCCCCCGGCCACCGTGTTGACTCGACCGGCGGGTGCCGTGCTCTGCTCGCGGCTCGCCTCACGACCGTGCCGGCCGCAGATACTGCTCGTGAACGATCTCTTCGATCGCCCGCAACTCCACTGAGTTCCGGTTCGCTTCGTATGCGAGGGCGACCTGGTTGGGTGGCAGGTCATCGACGCTTCGGTAGGTCACATCCGGCCGGGTGTAGAACTGCGCGGTCGACTCCGGCAGGATCACCACACCCCGCTCGCCTGCGACCATCTCCAGCTTCTCCTCGACCGTCCAGACGCGCGAAGGCTGCGGCCCGGCCGGGCGTGGGGTGCGCCGCCGGGCGGCCGACGCCTCCCACCATTCGGGTATCGCCTCGGGTTGCTGAAGGAGGTCGAGCATCACGAGATCAGCGAGGCGCACACTCCCACGGGCGGCGAGCGGATGCGTAACGGGCAGGACGACAACGCGCGGCTCGGTGTAGAGCGGGATCACGGTGAGCCCGCGACCGTCGGCGGGAAAGCGTACGAAGCTCGCGTCGATCCGGCCGTCCAGGACCATCGCTACCTGATCGTCCCAGGACGTCCGCACGACCTCGACCCGCAGGTCCGGAAAGCGCTCGCGCAGCGCCCGGACCGTCGCGGTCGGCAGGATGCCGGGCATGAACCCGATGGTCAGCTGCGATCCGCCGCGCGCGGCCTGCCGTACCCGGCGCTGCGCGGCGGTCGCTGACCGCAGGATCACGCGGGCCTCATCGACAAACCCCACCCCGGGCGGTGTCAGCACCGTGCCACGGGTGGACCGGACGAACAGCTTCACGCCAAGCTCCCGCTCCAGCGCCTTGATCTGACGGGTGAGTACGGGCTGAGCGATGTGCAGCCGCTCGGCCGCCCGGATGAAGCTCAACTCCTCCGCGACGGCGACGAAGTAGCGCAACTTGCGCAGATCGAGATCGTCCGGCATCTCGCCCCCTGGTCATACCTGCCGGGTATCAACTCTGCCACGAAAGGGTCTTGGACACGGCCTCAGCCGGCGAGCGAGGGTTGATTCACATCCACCAGGAAAGGTGCAACGCATGACACTCGACGGAGCCCGCATCCTCATCGTCGGCGGTACCTCCGGGCTCGGCCTCGCGGTCGCCCAGGCCGCCGCCGAACGCGGAGCGACCCCGATCGTCGCGTCCCGCAACCGCGCCAGCGTCGACCGCGCACTCGGCGCCCTGCCGCAACGCGCGTACGGCAACACAGTCGACCTCGCCGACCCCGGCTCCATCACGCGTCTCGTCGAGCAGACCGGACCAATCGACCACCTGATCTACACTGCTGGCGAGCCCCTCCAACTCACCATGCTGACCGACCTCACCCCGCAGGCGGCCCGCAACTTCTGGGATACCCGGTACTTCGGCGCGCTCGGCGTCATCCGCACCGTCACCGTCGCTGGCACCCTGCAGGTGGGCGGCTCCATCGTCCTGACGGGCGGCAACGCCGGCCAGCGCCCGAGCCCAGGCTGGTCACTCGGGGCCAGCGTGTGCGGCGCCATGGAGGCCCTCACCCGGCAGCTCGCCCTCGAACTCGCCCCGATCCGGGTCAACCTGGTCGCGCCCGGCGTCACCCGCAGCCCGCTGTGGGCCAGCATGCCCGCCGAGCACGAGCAGGCAATGTACGACGACATCGCCGCCACCCTGCCCGTCGGCCGGGTGGGCGAACCGTCCGAGGTCGCGCTCGCTTACCTCTACGCCATGGAACAGCCGATGGCCACCGGCACCTCGATCCTCGTCGACGGCGGCGCAGTCCTCGTCTGAACACCCCGACCAGGCCCGCCTGGAGAAGCGCCTTCCAAGGTCGCCGAACTCGGCACAACGCAGAAACGTTGCGCCGACGGCTTCCCGGCCTTACCGTCCTCCATACAATGGCAAGATCAAGTGTGCTGTCCTCGGCACGAGTGAGCACGGGCCGAGGATCAGGCTGCAGACAGCGATCTACAGAGCGTGATGGTCGTCGGCGAGCCGCTGCGGACGACCGGCGGCATGAGCGGATGGCGTGTGGTTACGACACGATGCCGTCTTCGGTGTAGCGCTCGCCGTCATCGCCGAAGAGGTTTGCGGCGAGGCTTGTAGCGATTGCGAGCAGTCCGGGAATGTCCTGTTCCTGGCATCCAGTGACGGTTACTTCGCTGGAGTCCGTGGGCGAAGCGACCGTCAGTTCGGCGGCGGCTTCGCCCTCCGCGAGGGCTCTGCCGGGCGTCGGCATGTGCCATTCGGGCCAGTCGTTGGGCATGTACGACTATCGCCCCGCCACCCTCAACTCGGTCGACTGCGCCGCCGAGCACCAGGCCGAGATCATCCGCGTCGGCCGCCTCACGACACCGCCGGAGAACAAGACCCGGGAGGTCTTCACCGACTGCGACACGGCCGCCCGCGAGTACGTCGGCGCCGACTGGCACGACGGCCGCCTGGGCCTCGCGGTCATCGTCCCGTCGACGGAGGAGTGGATCGCGGGCGCCCAGGAGTACCGCTGCCTTGTTCGAGTTCTCCGCCGACGACTTCACGTCCCGGATGCGCACCGGCAGCCTGAAGGACGGCCTGCGCGGCGCCCGCCCGCTCGCCCTGACCTGTGTGGAGGTCCGCGGCACCCCGGACGCGCAAGGCTGGTACAAGACCATCGACCATCTGGTCCCGATCGACTGCGCCCAGCCCCACAACGGTGAGTACGTCGGCCTGTACGTCGGCCCGGACGTCCGGTACCCGAGCATGACCACGCTCGCCCGCGAGGTGACGCAGATCTGCAATGCCAAGGCAGCGAAGTTCCCGGGCGAGTCCCCGTCGAAGTTCGAGAACCGCACCGACCTGCGCATGATTCCGAACGGCGCCCTTCCCGGACCGATGGGCCCTGGGCGACCGCACGGCCCACTGCTACATCGTGACCCGCCCCGACAACCTCCTGACGAAGTCCCTGCAGAGCACCCCGTGACGCCATGCGCGTCCGGCTGATTGCCCGGCGCTCCCTGAAAGCCAGCAGCGGCGGCTCTGGCGGTACGGCGTTGCCCAGCTTCCCTGCCATGAGCGTGCTTTCGAACGAGCGGTCTCGTCCATCGTCGCCGTCGGGCGGATGGACCGCTCCGCGGCTGGAATCAGTCGTGACGTTGTCTGCGTGTCCAGTACGGTCCGGCATCCGGACGAACTCGCGTGCTGCCCGTCAGGCCTGTCCGTTTCGTCGCGCTCCGAACGGACGGCTCTTGCCCGCCTGGCCGAACTCAAGGCGCCCGTTGACGTTGTGCATCAGGTCGGGCACTGGATCCTGGTCATGGCGAAGGAAGCCGATCCAGCCGGTCGTCGTCGACTGCGACGCGATCCACTCGGTCAGCTGCAGTACCCAGCCGAGTGCATCCTCATGAACACACTGACGCACGGTCAGCAGCGACCGCTGTTGCCCATCTGGATAGACCCGGTTCGTCGCCGGGAGCATGACCGCCACATCAACGCCATCGAACGCGTGACTCTCCGACAACCCTACGAACAGCGGTACAGGCTGTTCGAAATACCAATCGTCACCAGGCAGCGCCACGAATTGCGAGGGTGGCTCAGCGACAAGCCCCAGATGCCACCTGATCTCGTACATCACGTCGTCGGGCAGCCCGGGCCGAAGTTCCACCGACAGGAACAGATCGTAGTAGTCGCTCACGCCGCGAAGCGTAGAACAGCCAACACCGGAACCCGCCCCGTCGACCCACCGTCCGAGGATCGCGCCCACCGAGCACCGCACATCCGAACGACGTCGACTGAGATTTTCAGTGCGAGCAGTTGTGGAGGACCACGGCGTACAGCGCGATGGCTTCGTCCATGACTTCGGGGTTCTGGCGCTAACTCCGTGATTGATCTTGTTGGCCGTGCGTGTCGGTGGTGCTTCGCCGGCTTCGGACGAAGTCCATGTATTCGTCGCCGGCAACCGCGTGGTTGACCCAGCGGTCAGGTTGCGCGGCCGTGAGTTGCTCGGCGAGTGCCATCGCTTCGGCCTCGTCCTGGCTGGCGCCAAGTTCGCGGCCTTCACCGACGTAGTCTTGATCGACCGGGTCCAGGGACATGAGGTTGGGCAGGTCGCCGAACTCGTCGTCGTCGGGGTCCTGCACGGTGTGCAGGGACACGCGGTACTGACCGTCCATGGGGCTGATCGCGACCCATTGGATGGCGGCCTCACCACCGATCTGGGTGCCACCGAGGAACTGTTCGATGCCGTGTCCACGGCGCAGGGCCCCGATCGCGAACTGCCTGGTGAGGTAACGCATCCAGAGAGCGTAGTGCGGGCAGCGCCTGGCGCTGATCAAGGTGCGAGCAGCACACGCTTACGGAGTAGGTCGAAGCCGGCGCGGCCATACATCTGTCGTTTGATCATTTTGATGCGGTTGACGTTGCCTTCGACCGGTCCGGAGCTGAAGGGCAAACTGAGGCCAGCGGTCACGGCGGCCAGGTCTGCGAGCAGACCCGTGGCGAACTTCGTGACACCGTGCAACGCTGCTGCTTCGGCTGCGGCGATCCAGGCGTCGAGTCGCTGACCGCGTAGGTGGGTGAGCATGTCGGCGAACGACCGGACCAGGTCGGTGGCGGCGCGCAGTTGCGGGCACCGGTCGAGGATCGCTTGAAGTTGAGCGCTGTCGCGGTCGGCGAGGTCGTCGGGTCGTCGGCAGATCCATCCGGTCACCTGCCGCACCGAGGGTGGACGGCGCACCGCGGTCAGGTCCGGCGTGCTGCGGTACTGCTCGACGAACTTGCGGATGATCGCGTAGCTGCCGGCGAACCCTTGGGCGCGGACCTCGCGGTGCAGTGTGGCGGCCTTGAGGCATCCTTCGCCGATGCGCTGGATCAGGTAGGTCTTGAACGGGTCGACCTGGCTCGGCCGGATCTTCTGCCCGACCATCATCTCCTGCCACGTTGCGGCGTGGGCGTATCGCGATACGGTGTGGTGGCTCCAGCCCAGATGCCGGGCGATCTGCCGGAATCCGGCGCCCTGAGCGAGCAGTTCGTGCACGAGAGCGTGATGGGCGCGGCGACGTTCGGCCATCGCCCCGACGGGGTCGGCCACCGTCGCAGTGCCGGACCGCTCGGCAGGAACCTCGGCGGGCTCCTGCAGGCAACTCTTGTGCTGCGCCACGCAGCGCTCGACTGCGGTGGCAAGGTTCTGCCACAGGTGAAACCGGTCGGCGACCTGGACAGCCTGCGGTGCGCCGGTACGTGCGGCCTCGGCATATGCGCTGGCCCTGTCCCGGCAGATCACCTGAGCTCCTGGATGCTGTTGCAGCCATGCGGTCAACGGGTCGGCGTCCCTGCCGGGTAACAGATCGACGACCCTGCGGGACTCACAGTCGATCAGCACGGTGCCGTAATGGTGGCCACGCTTGACAGCGAAGTCATCAACCCCGAGCACCGCGACCACACCGACCGGTGGATCCGGCACCGCCCGTACCAGTCGGATCAGGCGGTGACGACTGGCCGGCATACCCAACTTCGCAGCAAGACGCGCGCCGGCTCGACCGGCCAGCGCCAGCCCGATCGTGGTCAGCATCTGCCGCAGCCCTTCACTGACCCGTGACCACCGGCAGGTCAGCCCATCGACCTGCTCGGTGAACGTCATCGCCCCGCACGCGGCGTTCGCAGAAGAACCGGCGCACCCACAACAGGAGCCGGACCGGCCGGCCAGCAACCGGGGCATCCATCAGCGTCCGGCGATACCGAGAATGCACCCGAGACGACGGCACCGCACACGCCTGACAACCGGCCTGGTGGCCGCGGACCCGAGCCGTGATGACCAGTTCGGAGCCAGCGTCCACGATCGCATCGATCTCGATGCCGCTCAAATGAGGGAGTAGCTGTCCAACGACATCGCGCACCGCGACAACGATCTATTACTCGAGTCCATTACACAGTTCGCGCCAGAACCCCGTAGTCACGGACGAAACCACCAGTGCAGGACGCGGTGGTCATGAAGGCGCTGGGCGATCCGACGGAGTTCTGGGGAGCCACTCCGTCGACGGCTGCAGAACGGGTTGCACGGCCAGCTTGTCGACATCGCCGCACCTGTCCGCGAAGTACCAACCGGGACCAGCGCCATCCGGGTGCTTGACGTGCGGCTCTGGATGGAGCACCACTGACCTTGTAGCTGCGAGCGCACCGGACAGCGGCATGACCGGATGCGCGGAGGAGTTGGCATTGCGAAGTGGTCGAGAGGTTAGGTAGTGGCCGTTGTGTGCGGGTCTGGCTGGTTGACGCTGTTCGCGTGACGGCCGGCCGGTGTGCTTGCGGCCGCCCCTATGAGGGCGATGAAGGCGGTGACGCAGAGGAGCCAGCCGTTCGTGCTGTAGTAGAGCAGTCGGGGCACGATGGTTGGGAGCGTGGCGCCGCTGAGCGCACCGATGGCCATGATGGTGATCACGGTCGGGCGGCGTCGGTGGCGGGTGAGGAGGCCGGCGGTGGCCGCACCGAGTGCGGCTGCGGCCAGTGCTGGTGCCAGGGTCAGGTCTGGGTTGCCGGTGTCGTAGGAGATGCCGTGCTGGCTGTAGGTCGCGACGAGAATCCACAGTGGGATCGCCAGCGCCGTCGCGGCTAGCAGCACGATCCGCGGGCGTGGTGCGGGCCAGCGCCACAGCACGGCGGGCGTCAACACTGCAAGGATCATCAGATCGTGGAGCGCGAGACCGGCCAGCCCGGACGGCAGTATCTGCGTCGCCACCGATGCGGCGAACATGGCCAATGCGGTTCGACGGGCACCGAGGATCCAGGCGACAGCGGTGCCGAGCTGCGGCAGCGTGTAGATCAGGACGCTTGCCGCCGCGTTGTGAAGCGGGGAGAAGCCGTCAAAGGTGACGTCCACTGCGCCGGTGGAGAGCTGATATATGGAGGTGGCGGCGCTCGTGCTGTCCGCGACGAGCCACGCGGCGAGCAGCAGTGACCCGGCGGGAAACAGCCGCAACCGCAGTGCCAGGCCGAGCAGCCCGATCGTCTGCCGAGGGCTGGGCCGGTCACGCTCCCCGTCAAGATCCAGGAGCAGGCCGAGGAGTTCTTCGCCGCGGGCACTGCGGTGCTCGGCGGGCAGGAGGCGCAGCATCCGGCGGTAGTGTCGTTCCAGCGGGCTCATCAGGCCAGTCCCAGCCGGGTCGCCTGTCCCCGGGCACGCCGCCCGAGACGACGCTTTGCCGCCGCTGCCTGCATGGTCATGCGTCGTGTCTCGGCTTCCACCATCGCCACACCGGCGTCGGTCAGCCGGTAGTACCGACGGAGCCGGCCGTTCTCCACCGCATCGCGTTCGGGCTCGATCAGACCGCGGCCGACGAGGCGCTCCAACGCCGCGTAGAGCGTGCTGGCCCGAAGCTGCACCCGGTCGCCGGACATCTCGGCGACCTCGGTCACCAGGCCGTAGCCGTGCCGGGGCTGGTCGGCAAGGGCCGCGAGGATCAAGAACGATTGTTCGCTGAGTGATTCCACGTGAAGAGCATATACCGTAGCGCGGTATGTCGAGGGCGAGTTCATCGCTGCGTCGACGCCATCGCCTCGGACGCCGACACTCGTCCGTTGTGGACTTCGGGGCGACCCCAAGTGGCATCGGCTCGTCGTCGCGGCTTCCGCATATCGGCAGCTCGGGAAGCCGCCGAAGCAGTCGGGTGATCACCGCTCGTGACGCGCAGCGACCGGCCGTCGCGCACCAACGGCGGCATGTGCGGATGCCTCTGGCCATCGGCCGGAAAGGTCGCGACCTTGAGCAACTGAACATCAGGTCAAGACACCGGCAGGTTGACGCGTCGTCCCATCCCGAATTCCGACGCCTGGTCGTCCGTGACCATGGCGAACGTGCCCGGCGGCACACCGTCGAGTGCTGCAACCCGGGACGCGGCGGCCAGCAGTCCTGCCTCTTCCGCTCCGGTGATGAAGAAGACGTAGACGCCGCCGTGTTGCTCGCCGTCGTCGTACACCTCGACCGCCCCCTCGTCCTCCAGCTGGACCAGGAAGTCCTCGACCTGCTCAATCCACGGAAACGGGTAGCCGTCGGGCGCAAGATTCTCAGCCGGTACCAGTGGAACATGGATCTCAACGACGTCTGCCATGACAGCTGATCTAACAGGATGAGGCACGGCCCCGCCCCGCCCATGGCCGCCGCCTCGTCAACGCGCTCGCACGGCGGCAGATGTGTGCGCGTCGTTGCGTCCCGGGGACCCGGATGACCCGTCGGCAGTACCGATCCGCAGTGTCACTGAAACGGGTCGGTGTCATGCACTCGACGCAGTCGCCTCTCACGACGCGCCATGAAAATCAAGCCCCCGACGGTGACCGCGAGGCCGGTGAGCAGCAGGGCCGGAACCGCACCACGCATCTCATCGTGGGTCTGCAGGTACACGCCGCCGGGTATGAGAACGATGGCGAACCCGACAGCCAGCACCGCGAAGGGCAATTCGAATTCGCGAAGTCGTGGCGGCGTCCAGATCCGCGTGACCGCGAGGACAGACAGCACCAACATCCCGGCACCCGTCAACGTCACGAGCCAGCCGGACCAGCCGAGCATCGCGGCCACCGCGAGGACTGCGCCGGTTCCCGATGTGAGCGCTGCGTATCGGCGTTCACGGCCGCGCCATCGCTCCGGAACCCGGTGTCGCGTGATCGCGAGGATCGAGAGCACGAACATGAGGCCCGCGAACGTCCAGGCAGACGACACGAATATGAGTCTATCGTTCTGTGGCCAGTGTCCTCTGCTGATACCGGGACCGAATCGCCGCTGACTACAAGCCGCCGATCGGCCTCTAGCGCACCGTGATTCTGATCATCGTGTGCCGTGCGGTCGGCGGAGCAATCGGCAGTCAGCCGGCGTACCGGTAGTCAACGCTCAGGATGGCTGCGCTCACCGGAGCATGGATCAAGCGCGACCAGCGGCATAGAAAGACGTTCTGCGTGTCGATGCAGGATGTAGGAACGTCCTCCTGATGCGCTTGTCGGGCTTGGTGTCCCATCGCAGGAGGAGGACGTTCATGGGTAACGGTAGCGGTGTGTCCCGTGGTGATCGCAACCGCAACGCGCGACTTACTCGGCTGCGGTTGCTGGTTCCGATCTCGAACGCGATCATCGGTATTGATCTGGCCGATGAGAAGCAGATGGTCGTGGTCACCGATCATGACTCGAAAGTGTTGGCGCGTAAGACTTTCAGGTGTCACGCGTGGGACCTCGGGGTGGCGTTGGACTGGGCGGGTAAGCAGGCCGCCGCGAAGGGTTTCGCAGGTGTGACGGTGGCGTGCGAGCCGACCGGTCACCGCTGGCGGGTGCTGGGTCAGTTGGCCGCCGAACGTGGGATGCCGTTCGTGTGTGTCCAGCCGATGCTGACCTCGTGGGCTCGCCGCAGCGAAGACCTGACCTTCGACAAGACCGACGAGGAGGACGCCGTGATCATCGCCCGGCTGGCAGCTCAGCTGCGCTGCTACATTCCCGAGCCGATCGATGAGACGTGGGGTCGGCTGCGGCATCTGGGCGCGCGCCTGGTGCAGCTGCTGGTGGATTCGGGCAGCCAGGTCCAGCAGATGCGGGCGCTGCTGGAGTGCGTCTGGCCCGCTGCGTTGCAGACCGCACGACAACCGTTTCGTTCCTTGACCTGGACCGCGGCGATGAACGTGGTGCTGCAGCGTGACGGCGGGGATCTGACCCGGACCCGTCGGCTCGGTCTGGCCCGGCTGGAAACGGCGGTGCGCCGGGAGATTGTCCGGCGGGGCAGGCAGAAACCCTGCATCCGTATCGTCCGCGCGCTGTTCGCGGCGCTGAGCGACCCGGCCGGCGTGATCACTCACCGTCCGGGTGCCTTGGAACGGGTCGCGCTGCTGCTGGACGACTGGCTGGAGACTCACCGCCGGCTGACCGACACCGAGACCCGGATGACAACGGTGCTGGACGACCTGCAGCTGACCGACCTGGTTACGTCTATCACCGGTCTGTCCGCGATCGGCGCGGCGGCGATCCTCGCCGAGACCGGCGACCCGAACCGGTTCGCGTCCGCCCGAGCGTTGGTGAAACACGCCGGCCTGGCGCCCGGGAGAAGCTCTCCGGCACCTTCGTGGGCCGCACGAAACTGACCGGGCAGGGGCGCCCCGCACTGAGATTGGCGGCCTGGCGGGCGGTCTGGGGCGCGCAGCGCGCCAACCCCGTCTACGCCGCCAGGTTCGCCCACCTGACCACCAGAGCACAGAACAAACTCACCACCACCCAGGCCCAGGCCGTGCTCGCCGCGGCGATCCTGCGACAGTTGCACGCCGTCATCACCACCGGCCGGCGCTGGGACCCGGCCATCGCCACCCACGGCACCACAAAGCCCACGGCGACGCCTATCGCCGCCTGACAGCCCTTCAGACGGCCCGTCAAGCAGGGTCGGGGCGAGCCCCACGCGGCATTGAGGAACCACGGTCACCTCGACGCACATCATGGGCAGCCCCGTCCGTCGTCTCACCAACCCGATTACACGCTGCCGGGACCAACCCCATTACGGCTATGCAGGGACAGACGACGGACGAGGCACCGACCGAACGTTTGACAAGAACGTCTTACGCTGATGTGCGGATGCGGCAGGTGCTGCACGAGGGCGCCTTCCGTCCTGACCGGGCCGCCGAAGCCGATCTCAGATGGTCTCCGGACGGTACGGCGGGTCGGGTTGCTCGTCAGTGCGGCTACGGGCGTACCAGGTGGTCGCACCGTAGAGGACGCCGCCGATGAGGAAGTAGAAGTCGATCGTCCGGGCGGACCACAGCGTGTACGCGGAGGGCGTGGCTGTGCCCAGCAACTGCTCGTACGTCAACCCGGTCAGGCCCGTCGGCGACCCGAACACCGTGCGCATCGCATCATCGACGAACGCAGCCACGGCACGCACGCTCAGCAGACCCGCGGCAACCCAAGCCATGGTGATCAGGATCCATCGCGGGATGCGCCGGCCCCACCGCTGCACGAACGCCAGCGGTAGCACCGTACCGATCACGAACAGTGCCAGCACGACGGCCGTGAACACCCGCTGCCCAGCGGTCTGCGCCGACGGCAGCGGGTCGGCCTGGTCGCCGAAGCCGAACCGGCCGCCCAGTTCCCAGTACACATGCAGAGCGTCGAACACGACGATCCACCCGAAAGTGACCGCCGCCGCCTGCCGTAGCCGCCGCGTAGCCATGGCCATCGATGCTACAGCTGGCCAACCACCCGAGGCGCGTCACCAAGACCAGAGACCGGATTGCGGCATGAGCGCTCAGCCGATCAAGCCGTCCAGGGGCTGCTGCAGCCGCCGTGGCCCGGTGCTGCCAGCCGGATGTTCATCCGACGGTGTTCCTGTCGCGGACGTGCCAGAGCCGGGTGGGACGGGTCGCTACAGTGCGCTCATG
>NZ_JBFAPO010000072.1:0-49015 GCF_040676755.1 Dactylosporangium sp. NPDC049525
TACTGCACCGTCGGGTCGAGCTCGCCGGCCTGCAGGCAGATCGCGGCGTGGTCGATGGTGTGCAGCAGGTCCGCGTCCGTCGGCGCTTCGGGCGCGACCGACATGTCGATCGCACCCGGCAGGAACTGCCCGTCGCCGGTGGTGCGCTGCACGAGGCGGTGCGTCACGTCGCCGAAGCCAGACACCTCCGCGGTCACGACCGTCGAACCGCCGTGCTCCAGGCGCTGCGGCGGCTGGATCGGGGTGGCGCCGGCGGCGACCGCCTCGGCGAACGCCGCCTCGACGTCGGTGCAGCCGAAGGCGATGACGGCGACGCCGTCGCCGTGCCGGGCGACGTAGCGGCTCGCGCGGTGGTCACCGCTGAGGCCCGAGGTGAGCAGGATCCGGATGTCGCGCTGCCCCAGCAGCACACTGCGCTGACCCGTGAGGCCGGTCTCCGGGCCGCCGTGGCCGTAGACGTGGAAGCCGTACGTGGCGCACAGCTGGTGCGCCGCCTGGCGCGCGTCGCCGACGAACATTTCGATGTGGTCGGTGTCGAGGATCTCCATGGCCTGCTTCCCTTTCGGGTTCTGATCGTTCGTTCCCAGGAGGCTGTGACGAGCGGGCGTCACGCCGTGCGTGTCCATGCGGACTCCGGCCGGCCGAAGACCAGGCTCACGTTGTGGCCGCCGAAGCCGAAGGAGTTGGACAGCACGTGGGTCACCTCCGCGGGACGGGGTTTAAGGAGGTGGTCCACGTCGCAGGCGGGATCGGGCTCGTCCAGGTTGTGCGTCGGCGGGAGCAGCCCGCGGAGCATGGCGTGGACCGACACCGCGGCCTCCACCACCCCGGAGGCGCCGAGCATGTGCCCGGTCACGCCCTTGGTGGAGCTGACCGGCGGGGTGTCGGCACCGAACACCGCGCGGATCGCGGTCGTCTCGGCCACGTCGCCGAGCTTGGTGCTGGTGCCGTGCGCGTTGACGTAGCCGATGTCGCCGGGTTCGATTCCGGCGTCGGCGATGGCCCGGCTCATGCAGGCGGCGGCGGCCGACCCGTCGGGGCGCGGGGTGGTCGGGTGGTGGGCGTCGTTGGTGGCGCCCCAGCCGACGATGTCGGCGTAGCGGCGCGCCCGGCGGGCCTCGGCGTGCTCGGCGCGTTCGACGATGAACACCCCGGCGCCCTCACCGAGGACGAGCCCGTTGCGGCGGCGGTCGAAGGGGCGGCTCGCGGCGGTCGGGTCGTCCCAGCCCCGGGCCAGCGCCCGGGCGTTGCCGAACGTGTCGGCCAGTGTCGGGAACAGCGGTGCCTCGCTGCACCCGGCCACGACGATGTCGGCCTCGCCGGCGCGCAGCAGCCGCACGGCCTCGCCGATCGACTGGGCGCCGGCGGCGCACGCGGTGCCGATGGAGGAGCTGTACCCCTGGATCCCGTGGCGCATCGCGACCCTGGCCGCGCCCATGTTGGGCAGCATGCCGGGCAGCAGGTAGGGGCTGACGCCGAGGCGGCCCTTCTGCGAGCGCAGGACCGCCTGCGCGTCGAGGGTCGCGAGGCCGCCGGTGCCGGACAGGATGATGGCGATGCGGTAGGGGTCGACGTCGCGGCCGACCTCGATGCCGGCGTCGGCCAGGGCCTGCTCGGCGGCGGTCATCGCCATGATGATGTACCGGTCGACGACCCGCGTCTCCGGCGCCGGCAGGACCGACGTCGGGTCGATCGGCGGGGAGAATGCGGCCACGTCGGTCGATCCGAACAGGGGGTGGTCGGCGGCGGGCCGGACGAGGCCGGACCGCCCGTCACACATCGCGTCGAAGACCTCGGCGCCGGTCCTGCCGACGGGGGTGACGAGCCCGATCCCCGTGATAGCCATGGATCTGCTCATGATGTCCCTCTTTCGGCGGTGCTCTCAGCGGTTCGTTCAACGTCGGTTCGTTCAGCAGCTCGTTCAGCAGCTCGTTCGGTGGCTCGTTCAGCGAGGAGCACCGCGGCGGCGGTCTCGTGGCCGGCTCCGGTGATGGCCTCGGGCACGGCGGCCTGTTCGAGGAGGATGACGAGCACCTCGTCGGCGTCGCCGTCGGCGAGCAGCAGCCGGGCCACGGTCAGCCCGGCGTCGGTGCTGTCGACGCACACGACCGGGCCGGTCAGCCGCCAGCGGGCGGCGACGTGGCCGGCGACGGCGTTGGGCACCGACTGGAAGAAGAACAGCGGCCCGACCCGGCCGCCGGCGTCGACGGCCTCGGCGACGTGCGTCGCGCTGGCGACGTCGCCGAGGGAGGTGACGAGCACGATCGCGGTCACCGCTGGTGGAGCGCTCTCCAAGCGGCGCTGGAGGCAGCGGCCGGCGGTGGCCGCGACGAGCGGGTTGAACGAGGAGTGCACGAAGCCGGCCAGCTTCGGCAGTTCCTCGTCACCCGGCTCCGGCCAGCTGCCGGCGGCGAGGACCTCGAGGCCGGCCCGCATGGCGAGCGCGGTCAGCGGAGGTATGTCGGAGACGAACAGTTCCGCGGCGCCGAGCCCCTGCTCCTGCCCCGCCGGGTCGATCAGTAACCCGCTCATGCTGATCCCACCAGCAGTGCGGTGTTGGCGCCGCCGAACGCGGCGTTCAGGGTCAGTGCGTAGGACGGTGTCGCCGCGGTGAAGCCGTCCAGGACCAGGTTCAGCGCGCAGCGCTCGTCCGCGGCCAGGAACCCGGCGTTCACCGGCAGCCGCCCGGTGCGCAGGGCGTGCAGGGTGACGATCAGCTCCAGTACCCCGGACGCCTCCAGCGCCTGCCCGTGCAACGACTTCGTCGAGGACACCGGCACGGTGCCGGCGTGCTCGCCGAGCGCGGTGTGCAGCGCCGCGCACTCCGCGACGTCGCTCTGCGCGGTGCCGGAGCCGTGCGCGTTGACGTAGCCGAGCTCCGCCGGTCCGATCCCGGCCCGCTGCAGGGCGGCGGTGATCGCCCGCGCGAGGCCGTGCCCCTCAGGGTGCGGCTGGCACGGGTGGTACGCGTCGCCGGCGCGGCCCCAGCCGGCGAGCCGGGCGAGCACCTGGGCGCCCCGGTCCCGGGCCGCGGCCGCGGACTCCAGGACCACGGCGCCGGCACCGTCGCCGAGCAGCAGGCCGCGCCGCCCGTCGCTGAACGGCCGGACCTGTCCGTCAGTGGACAGTGCACGGCCCGCGTCGAAGAGGGAGAACTGATCAGCGTCCACGAGGTAGCCACCGGCCACGACGACCCGGTCGAGTTCGCCGCGGGCGATCGCCGCCGCCGCGTCCGCGACCGCGGTGCTCGCCGCGACGCACGCCGAGGTGTACGCCCGGATCCCCGCGCCCAGCGGCAGGTCCCCGGCCAGCCCGGTGCTGGTTGCCAGCGCCGCGGTGAACGCGGTGCTGCTGTGCTGGCGGCGGTCGGCCTCGGCGACGCGGGCCAGGGCCGGGTCGCCGTGCAGGGCGAGGAACAGCGGCGCGCCGGCGCGCTGGGCGGTGCTGAGCTTGGCCTCGTCACAGGCCTCGTCAACGATCCGCACGAGCTCGTCGGTGAGCGCGGGGGAGCCGGGCATGGCCGCGGCCACCCCGACCCGCCGTCCCGTCACGTCGAACCGGTCCACGGGCTGGAACGCCGGCGTACCGGCGTCCAGACCGTCGGCGAGGGCGGTCATGCCCCGGCCGAACGCGCTCAGCACGGCCGCCCCGGTCAGCACGACTTCCCCCGGACCGCGCCGAGCGGTGAGGGTGGTCATCGTGAACCCGTCTCGACCTTCAGTTCCTGTAGGACCTCGAGCGTCCCGCTCACCGTCGACATCCGGGCGAGGGCGTCGTCATCGAGGTCGAGCGGCACACCGTAGTGCTGTTCGAGCTGGTGGACGAGCCAGGCAAGCTCCAGGGAGTCGATCCCCTCGGCGATGTCAGCGGGCGAGCGGTCGCCGTACGTGGCGAGCATGGCCAGGACGTCGTCGCGGGTTGGTGCAGCGGCCACGCTCAGCTGCCCGCCGTGGCTGCGGCGGACCGGCGCTCGGCGACCGCGGCGATGAACTCGCCCACGGTCATCCCGGCCAGCTTCTCCGCCTCGTCGTCGTCGAAGCGCACGCCGAAGCGGTCCTCGACGCGCACCGCCAGCTCGGCGAGCGACAGGGATTCGAGGTCGGCGCCGGCCGGGCCGAGCGCGGTGTCGTCGTCGACGTCGTCGACGCTGTAGTTCATCTCGGTCAACGAGTCCAGCAGGAACTGGCGAATTTCCTGATTCGTCGTGTCGTTCATCGCGAGTGGTTCCCTTCCTTCACGGGTGCCGGCACGACCGGGTCGGTCGCGCCATCGGTCACGTCTTCTCCCGCACGCTGCCCAGGGATCGTCACTGGGGTCGCGGCCGCCGGGGCGGCGGCCAGCAGCGCGGCGCGGTCCCGGACGAGCTTGCCGGTGGCGGTGCGCGGCAGCTGTTCCACGACCTTCAGCACGCGCGGCCGCTTGAAGCCGGCCAGCCGCTCGGCGAGGCGCTCCTGGACCTGCGCCGCGGTGGCGCCGTCGCGCAGCATCACGTACGCCTCGATGGCCTTGTCGAAGGTCACGACGGCGCTGGCGACACCGGGCAGTGCGGCCAGGGTGTGCTCGACCTCGGTCAGGTCGACCTTCAGGCCGCCGACGGAGACCTGCGAGTCGCGCCGGCCGTGGATGCGCACGCGGCCGGTGGTCGCATCGACGCTGCCGGCGTCCTTGGTGTGCAGCCAGCCGTCGGCCCAGCGGGCCGGGTCGACGAGGCCGAGGTACGGCGACGCGGGCAGCGACACGAGCAGCTCGCCGGCTTCCTCGCGGACGGTGAGGCCGGGTGCGGGGGTGAGGGAAGGGCGGTGTTCACCGAACAGGTCGGTGGCGATGACCCCGACCTCGGTCATCCCGTACATGTTGCCGAGCCGGATGCCGTAGCGGTCGACGAAGCCCCCGTAGACCTCGGCGCGGACGAGTTCGCCGCCGGTGGTCATGCCGGTCAGCTGTGAAAGTTTCGGCGGGTGCTGCACCGATGAGAGCAGCTCGATGTGGAAGGGGACGCCGAGCAGCGTGGTCGGCTCGGGGCCGGCGGCGACCGTGGACAGGATGCCGTCGGCGGTCATCCGCGCCGGCACCACGAGCTGAGCGCCGGCGTGCAGGCCGTAGAGCAGGCCGCCGACCAGACCGAGCACGTGCACCATCGACGCGAGCGAGACGATCCGCTCGCCGCCCTGCGGTACGCCGGCGCCGATCTTCACGTAGCGCTCGACCTCCTCGACGAGGTTCGCCGCGGTGCGGGCGATGACCTTCGACGGGCCGGTCGACCCGGAGCTGAGCTGGATGAGCGCGTGGTCGGTGTCGGCGGGCCGCCCCGGGTAGGTGGCGACGCGCTCCTCGATCTCGACGAAGCCGCGCAGCGGCCCGCCGGTGACGTGCTTGGCGGTGACCACGACCTGCGGGGCCAGGCGCTGCAGGGCGTTGTCGATCTCGTAGGGGGTGAGGCGGTGGTCCAGCAGCGCGGCGCGGGCGCCGAGCCGCCAGGCGGCGAGCAGGTTGGTGACGAACGTGAGCGACGGGGCGAGGCACAGCGCGACGGATCCGCCGGGGCCGAGCCCCGCGGCGGCGAGCACGGACTGCTTGGCGGAGATCATGCGGCGCAGGTCGGCACGGGTGACGGGGGCCTCGAAGACCAGGGTGACCTGGTCCGCGGGGCCGGACAGCAGCACCTCGTCGACCCATGACGGATCGATGCCTCGGGTTCGATGGGTGTCGGTAACGGCGTCGGTCACCCGGAACCCCTTTCTGCGCGCACGGTTGCTCCGCCGACCGGTCGGCCCACGTTGGCCGGCGATCAGCGTGTGCAACCCCCGAATGAACACACTGGCGAACGTCGGGCGGTCCCTGCGGCCGGCGTGAAACACGCCCGGACACAATGCGCAGGAATTAGTCAGCCCGACTAGCCATAGACCTTACGCAATCAAAGCGGTTTTACAAGAGTGCACAACCCGACTGTGCCGCTGTTTGTCCGTTCTGCCACGCCTACGACCGCTAAAAATCGTTTGCATCGATACGTTCTGCATTCGGGCCGGTCTCGGCTTCGTTTTACAAAACTGCGAGGTCAGTACCAGTTCGGGGGACATCAGATGACTTCCAAATGGGTCAATATGCACTGCTAAGCGACGCACCGGATACAACCGGTATCTAACCCAAGAACACTCGCCTCACGCCCATTGCCGTGCTGTACGGTGCGCAACCGCCACGATTGACCCCGATGAACGTCCGTTCGGGCCGATATACCGTTTCGCCATGTATGGCGACATGATGAGCGTCGGCCTGCGCGATCTCCGACAGTGCAGGCCGGGGCCGGTGGCAAGCCATGTAGCGTGCATTGACAACCGTCGGCGCGCCGCCCATACAATGGCCGGGCTCCGTGCGTCCCTATCCGGGAACGCGCCCAAAGCTGGTGATCCCATTCGGAGATTTGCGACTGTGAAAGCAAATGCCAGTTCCGCATACCCGTCCGCACCGGCCGGGCCCGGGCTGAACGCCGCCGTCGAGCGGTATTACGACACGACCTTGGACCTGTACGAGGACCTCTGGGGTCAGCACGTGCACCACGGCTTCTGGGACCTCGGCGAGCGCCCCGGCAACGACGACGACCGGCACGCCGCGACCGACCGCCTGGTCCGTGAGCTGGTCGACTTCGCCGGTATCCCGGCCGGCGCCCGGGTCCTGGACGTGGGCTGCGGCATCGGCGGGCCGGCGATGCACCTGGCCGGGCCGCTCGGCTGCACCGTCGAGGGCGTCACCCTCAGCGCCGCGCAGGCCGCCCGCGCCAACGAGAAGGCCGCGGAGCTGGGTCTTGCCGAGCGGACCAACTTCCGCCAGTCCGACTTCTTCGAAGGCGGCTACCCGGACGCGTCGTTCGACGCGGTGTGGGCCGTGGAGAGTCTCATGCACATCGCGGACCGGGAGGCGTTCTTCGCCGAGGTCCTGCGGGTGCTCAAACCCGGCGGCATCGTCGCCATCGCCACCTGGTCGGTCCGCGACGGGGAGCTCAACGCCGAGGAGACCCGGGTCGTCGACCAGATCCTGCGCCACCAGGTGATGCCGAGCTTCTCCTCCCTGGAGGAGCACGAGCGGCTCGCCGCCGCGGCCGGGTTCACCGACATCGCGATCGTGGACTGGAGCGCCAACGTCGCCAACTCCTGGGAGCCCGGGTTCGCCCAGGTCAAGGGGCTGGACAACGGTCGGTCGATGATGCGTGATCTGGCCCGCGACCGGGGCGTCGACGTGCTCGGCTTCTTCTACGCGGGCCCGCTGATGCTCAAGGGCTTCGAAACCGGAGCGGTGACCTACGGCGCCGTGCGTGCCACGAAGCCGGCGGCAGGGGACTGATCATCGTGGCCGCGGCGCCGCACCAGGAGATCGTGGAACTGCTGCGCCAGGTCACCGGCGAGGACGAGACCTGGGCGGCCGCCGTCACGCCGTCCACTCGCGTGGACACGGACCTGTTCGTCGACAGCCTCGAGCTGGTCGCGCTGAGCGAGGCGATGCGGCAGCGGTACGGGCAGCGGGTCGACCTCGCCGCGTATATCGCCGGCCTGGAGCTGCCCGAGCTCATCGAGCTCACCGTCGGGGATCTGGCCGAGCTTGCCGGAGCCGGTACATGAGCGGTCCGGAGCGGAGCGGAGGAGCCGCGAATCAGGGGCTCAGGTTGAGCTCATGCTGGCGCCGGAGCGCAGCGGAGGCGACAGCATGAGCCGGTTTTTGTTCTTGTCGTTGCCGTTGCCGGGTCATGTGAACCCGATGGTGGCGGTGGCCGACGTGCTCCTCGCCCGCGGCCATGAGGTGCTGTGGGCAGGGTCGGAGTCGTTCCTGCGCCCCCTCGCCGGGCCGGACGCGGTGATCCATCCGATCCCGCTGCGCGCCCACCGCGGCCAGGCCGAACGGGGCCTCGACGCGACCCGCTCGCGGTGGGAGGGCTACATCCTGCCGCACACCAAGTACACCCGCAAAGGCGTCGAGGCGGCGGTCGAGGCGTTCCGGCCCGACCTGCTGGTCGTCGACCAGCACGCGATCGCGGGGCCGATCGTGGCGCACCGCTTCGGCCTGCCGTGGGCCACCGTCGCGTCCAGCGCGATGGAGCTGACCAGGCCGTTCGCCCGGGGGCTACCGAAGGTCGAGGCGTGGATCCAGCAGCAGCTGCGCACCGCGTGGAGCACCGCGGGCCGGCCTGGCGAACCGCCGTGGGACCTGCGGTTCTCCCCGGACCTGCTGATCAGTTTCCTCGGTGAGGACCTCCTGGACGACCCGTCGCAGCTGCCGGCGAACACCGTGACCGTCGGGCCCTCGATCGCCGAGCGCGCACCCGATCCGGACTTCCCGTTCGACTGGCTCGACCCGGACCGCAAGCACGTGCTGGTCACCATGGGCACGCTCAACATGGACCAGGCCGCGCACTTCTACCCGCGGATCCTGGCCGCGCTCGAACCGCTCGGCGAGCAGCTGCAGGCGGTCGTCGTCGCGCCGCAGGGCACCGTGACCGGCGAGCCGGAGCACGTGCTGGTGCGCCGCCCGGTGCCGGTGCTGGAGCTGCTGCCGCGGCTGCACGCGGTGGTCAGTCACGGCGGCGCCAACACCGTCAACGAGTGCCTGGTGCACGGCGTGCCGCTGCTGTTCGCCCCGATCAAGGGCGATCAGGCGCTCATGGCCTCGGCGGTGGCGCGGGCCGGCGCCGGGCTGCGGCTCTCGATCGACCACAGCCGGCCCGAAGCGCTGCGCGCCGCGCTGCTCGACCTGCTCGACGACCCCCGCTACGCCGAGGCGGCGCGGGTGACCGGCAAGCGACTGCTCGCGGGTGGCGGCGCCGATGCCGCCGCGACGGCACTGATCCAGCTGGCAACTGCCGGCTCTCCACTGCAACGTTCGACGTCTGAAAGCGAGCAAGCGCGTGAAACTCCTGCGTGACACCTGGTTGATCTTCCAACGGCACATGCTGCTGATGCTCCGGTCGCCGTTGTGGGTCGTCCTCGGCGTGGCCCAGCCGGCGGTCTACCTGATCCTCTTCGCGCCGCTGCTCAAGCCGGCCCTCTCCTCGGTCGGCGCGGAGACGATGAGCGACGCGTACCGCATCTACGTGCCCGGCATGCTCGTCGCGCTCGCGCTCGGCGGCGGCCTGTACGTCGGCTTCGGCCTGCTCGGCGACCTCGCCAACGGCGTCATCGAGCGGTCCCGGGTGACCACGGTCAGCCGGGTCGCGCTGCTGCTGGGCCGCTCGATGCGCGACGTCGTCGTGGTCATCGTCCAGTCGATCATCATCACGATCCTCGCGCTGCCCTTCGGCGTGTTCGTCAACATCGGCAGCCTGCTGCTCGGCTACGCGATCCTGGCCCTCGTCGGGCTGGCGTCCGCGTCGATCTCCTACGGCATCGCGATCCGGGTGGCCAACCCGAACGTGCTCGGCCAGGTCGTCAACAACATCGCCCAGCCGCTGATGCTGCTGTCCGGCACCCTGCTGCCCCTCGCCCTCGCGCCGCTGTGGCTGCGCACCGTGGCCGACTTCAACCCGTTCAACTGGGCCGCGAAGGGCCTGCGTGCGCTGTACATCGGGCACACCAGCGACCCGGCCATCTGGCAGAGCATCGCCATCGCCGGCGGACTCATGGTGGTCGCCGTGATCTGGTCGGCCCGCACATTCTCGCGTTCGGTCCGGTAAGGGAGCAGACTCATGATCAAGATCAAAGGGCTGAAGAAGGTCTACAAGTCCGGCCGCGGCAAGAAGGCGAGCAGCGTCGAGGCGGTCAAGGGCATCGACCTGGACATCGCGCAGGGCGAGATCTTCGGCTTCCTCGGCCCCAACGGCGCCGGCAAGACCACCACGCTACGGATGCTCGCGACCCTGGTCGCGCCCGACGACGGCGAGGCGACCATCGCGGGGGCGAACCTGCGCACCGAGCCGGGTGTGGTGCGGCGCAACATCGGCTTCGTGGCCCAGGGCGGGGGCACCACCGACGACGTCACCGGCCGTGAGGAGCTGATCCTGCAGGCCCGCATGTACGGCATCGGCAAGGCCGACGCGGAGCAGCGCGCGGAGGCGGCCCTTGCCGCGTTCGACCTGACCGAGTTCGCCGACCGCAAGTGCAAGACGTACTCCGGTGGCCAGCGCCGCCGCATCGACATCGCGATGGGCATCATCCACCAGCCGCAGGTGCTGTTCCTGGACGAGCCCACGTCGGGCCTGGACCCGCAGAGCCGCGCGCACATGTGGGACGAGATCCGCCGGCTGCGCGCCGAGGGCATGACGGTCTTCATCACCACGCACTACCTCGACGAGGCCGACGCGCTGTGCGACCGGATCGCGATCATCGACCACGGCGAGATCGTCGCCGAGGGTACCCCGTCGGACCTCAAGCGCGAGATCTCCGGCGACGTGGTCACCGTGGTCGTGGCCGACGAGGCCGAACGCGCCGGTGAGCTACTGGGCAAGGAGCCCTTCGCCAGCGGTGTCGAGGTCCGCGAGGACAACGAGGTGCGGCTCAACGTCGACGCCGGCGACTCGGCGATCCCGCAGATCATGCGCACGCTCGAGGGCGCCGGGATCAAGCTGGAGACGATCGGGCTGCACCGCCCGACCCTCGACGACGTCTTCCTCACCAAGACCGGTCGTTCGCTGCGCGACTGACCCAGGGTGCGACAGCGAGGGGGGGGGGGCGGGGCGGGGGGGGGGGCGCCGCGCGGGCGGGGGGGTGGAATAGTCGCCGCGGGGGGTGGGGGGGGGGCGGGGGCCCCCGGCCGCCCCCCCGGCGCCCCCCCCCCCCCATCTCAGCGGGCTGTTGTTCTCGGGTTTGTGCGGCGGGGGGGGGCGGGCCCGCGCGGCCGCGCCGCCCCCCCCCCCGGGCCCCCCGCGGGGGGGCCCCCCCCGGGCGGGGCCCCCCCCCTCGTCCGTGCGGGTCAGAACTTCTCGCCGCCGATGGTCTCGGCGAGGCACGCCTGCATCGTGGTCATGATGGTGCTCAGCGCCTCGCGGTCGATGCCGCCCCGGTTGACCCGGAACATCAGGTTGAGCGACGTCAGGCCGCGCACGATCAGGTAGAAGCCGGGGCCGGTGGTGCGGCCGTGCTCGAACCAGTCGATCTTCGGCGGTTCGAGCCGGTCCTCGGACGGGAAGCCGGGCGGCGCGAGCATCGGGTTGTAGTAGAACCCCCGGTCCACCGGCGGGTCGAGCTTGGTGTGCTCGTCGCGGATCTGCCAGATCGCGTCGGGGGAGCAGACGCCGTTCTTCAGCGCGTTGAACGCCTTCCAGTGCACCTTCGGCAGGATCGCCTCGAACGGCTCGTCCGGCTCCAGGTCCAGCAGCAGCGGCGCCCACTGGTTGAGGCTGGTCACGACGCGGGCGTGCTGCTCGTCGAACCGGTTGGCCGACATCGGGAACAGCAGCACCTCACGATCGCCGGTGGCCGCCTGGATGCCGCGGTAGTAGGCGGCGAGCAGCAGGCTGGCCAGGGTGACGTCGTACTTGCCCATCGCCTCGTGCGCCAGGGGCATCGGGATGCCGGTCTGCAGCACGGCACCGAGGGTGTTGACGTCCTCGGGTTCGTGCCGGCGTGGTGCCGCGCCGAAGGTGCGCCGCCAGTACCGTTCGGCGTTGCGCAGCCGGCTGCTGCCCTCACCCTGCTGGTTGAGGGCGAGCTCGAGGGGGCCGGGCGCGGGCGGCAGGTCGGTGCCGCCGAGGATGGTCTCGAAGTCCTCGCGGAGCACGACACCGGCGACCCCGTCGGCGGCCATGTGGTTGAGCACGACGAGCACGTGCCGGGGGACGCCCTCGTCGAGCAGAATCCACGCCCGCCACGGCAGCTCCGTGAGCGCGTCGATGCCGCGGTGGAGCTCGGCGGCGTCCTTCGCCTCGCGGTCGGCGGCGTCCGCGGTGCCCTGCCGGACCTGGGCGAGGACCTCCTCGGCGGTGTCCGCGGCGATCCGCTGGCGGGGGAAGCCCTCGTCGTCGATGACGTACGTGGTGCGCATCGAGGCGTGCCGCATGGCCACGGCGCCGAGCGCGGACCAGATCTGTTCCTCGCTCCAGGTGCCTTCCGGCAGGTCCCAGACGAAGGAGAGGTTGGCCTCCCACAGCCGGTCGGGCGGGAACCTCTCGATGTCGCGCCAGACGGACAGCTGTCCGACGCTGGCCGGATACGTCTCGTCGCCGGACAAGGTGCGCCTCCAGGGTGCTGCTCGGTGCGGTGGTCACGCATGCGGTGGTCGTGCAAGCGGTGGGTCGTGCATGCGGTGGGGAGCCCGGGCCGGAACGCGGATGACACCCATGCCCGTCGGGTGCCGCCCCGCCCGTGCCGACCCGGGCTCCCTACTCAATCGGTGGTGCATACGTGCGATGCAAGGGCTGATTTCAGCCGCCGGACACGACCCGGCTGGAGACGACCCGGCTGGACACGACCCGGCTGGAGACAACGCGCATGATGCTCACCTCCTCATATCGTTTGGCACATCACAGTGCGATATGGAATGGCAGGGCGCATCTCATCCGTCGACTTCACGACGAATCTGCAGAAGTCCCTGCGGTCATTCTGAACGACCGAAGTCTATGACCGCCAGAAGCATCACCCGGTGTGTGGATCGTGTCAACCGCGCACCTAACGACTTAGGAAGTTTTCAATGCGTTCCGCATTTCCCCGACGCTTCCACGGAAATCGGACATAACGATCGTTAAAATTCGGACCTTCAGGCATTGATTGGATGAGATCAATATTCGCCTCTTTCGTCAGGTAGAAGACAGCCGATAGGCTTTGGCGCAGTGCTTGCAGGGTGGGCCCGCGAGGTCGTCCGGGTCCGAACAGGTCGGGAACCGGACAACGTGCAGGCGGTCCCTTTCGAGCACTTTCCAGTGACCAGGCAAGGGAGGTGCGAAATGAAGGCTGCTCGACTGCGTGGTAGCAACGCTCAGCTCCGGGGCAACAACGCTCAGCTCCGGAACGCCCGACTCTAAACCTGTCGGGGCGGCCGGCGCGGCGCAGGCGACGCCGGCCGTCCCACAGTCGCGGGCACTTCCGCCTGCGCGGACACGACGATCACAAGGCGAGAGGTCATGGCGGAGACTGCAACGGCGCAGCGCATCCCGGTCCACTTCAAGGGTGCGGGATCGGGTGTCGAGGAATTGACGTGGGGCCAATGGGCCGCGTGGAGATCCATGGAGCTCGGCGGTGGCCGGGTCGACTGGGCCGGCGGCACGATGCCGTTGCTCGACGGGCAGACGATCGAGCAGATCGTCATGGAGCTCGCGTTCCTCATCGGCCGGCATCAGTCGCTGCGGACCCGCTACCGGCTCGGCGAGGACGGCCTGCCCCGGCAGGTCCTGTCGGACTCCGGTGAGTTCTTCATCGAGCTCGTCGAGGCGGGCGCGGACGACCCGGCCGAGGTCGCCGCGGCCCTCGACGTCGCACTGCAGGACGCGCCGTTCGACAACGCCGAGGACTGGCCGGTGCGCGCCGCGGTCGTGTGCCGCGACGGGACCCCGGCGTGGTTCGTCGTGCTGTACTCCCACATGGCGATCGACGCCTACGGCATCGAGGCGCTGGTGGCCGATATGGCCAACCTGGACCGGGCCACCGGCGAGCACCTCGCCCCGGTCGCCGGCGTCCAGCCCGCCGACCTGGCCCGCCAGCAGCGCGGGGGTGCGGGGCGGCGGCAGCACAACGCGTCGCTGCGGCACTGGGAGAAGCAGCTGCGCGAGATCGCGCCGGAGCGCTTCCCGCCGGTGCCGGACCCACCGTCGCCGCGGTACTGGGAGGCGAGCTACGAATCACCCGCCGCCTACCTGGCGCTCGGCCGGATCGCCGAGCGGACCAAGGCGCACAGCAGCACGATCCTGCTCGCCGCGTATGTGCTCATGCTGGCGCGGGTCTCCGGCGACCCCACGACCGTGGTGCGGATGCTGGTGAGCAACCGCTTCCGGCCCGGCTTCAAGGAGTCGGTCGCCGGCCTGGCGCAGAGCGCTCTGTGCGTGGTGGACACCGCCGACGTCAGTTTCGACGAGGTCGTCGCCCGCGTCTGGAAGACGCAGCTGACCGCCGGCATGCACGCCTACTACGACCCGCGCGACCTGTGGGACATGATCGCCCGGGTGGGCGAGGAGCGCGGCGCCACCCTGGACCTGCAGTCCTACTTCAACGACCGGCGCCGGAGCATGGCGACAGCGGAAGTCCTGCCGCAGGTGAGCGCGAACGACATCACCGAGGCGTTGTCGAAAAGCCGGCTGCGGTGGGGGACGAACTCCGACGATCCCTACGCCACGGTGTTCTTTCTGATCAACGCGGTGCCGGACACGGTCGACATCACCCTGCGCGTTGACACCCGGCGGGTGGCACCGGACGATCTGGTGGCGATTCTTCGGGGGATCGAGGAACTGGTGGTCGCCGCCGCGCTCTTGGAGTAGCCGATGCCCCTTGCCACGTCCTGCCTCGCCGTGCCGTTCCACGGCGACGGCGCCGGCACCGGCCCGCTGACCTGGGGGCAGCGGGAGATCTGGCAGACGATGCGGCGCACCGGCCGGACCTTGAACATCGGTGGCACCGTGCCGCTCGGCCCGGACGCGACCGTCGCTGAGCTCGCCGCCACGCTCGGCCGTCTGGTGAGCCGGCACCAGGCGCTGCGCACCCACCTGAGCCTCACCGAAGATCCACCGCGGCAGACCGTCGCCGCATCGGGCGTCGTCAACCTCGACATCGTCGGGTCCTCATCGGACGGCGCTGAGGCGGCCGCCGAGGCGCTGCGCAGCCACTACGAGTTCACCCCGTTCGACTTCGAGACCGGGTTCCCGGTGCGGTGGGGCGTGGTGACCGTCGACGACGTGCCCAGCCACCTCGTCGTGCAGTACTCCCACCTCGCCGTCGACGGCCTCGGCATCGAGGCCCTCGTGCGGGACCTGCCGCACCTCGACCCCGCAGGTGCGGTGCCGGTCGCCGGGGTGCGCGCCCTCGAACTCGCCCACCGCCAGGCGCTGCCCGCCGAACGCCGGCACAGCGCGAAGTCGCTGCGATACTGGGAGGCGGCGCTGCGGGACCTGCCGGCGGCCCGGTTCGGCACGTCCGACGACCCGCGCACCCCGCGCTTCTGGGAGCTCGTCTGCCACTCGCCGGCGCTGCACCTCGCCCTGCAGGTCGTCGCCGCGCGGACCGGTGTGGAGACCGGCCACGTGCTGCTCGCCGCCTACGGCGTCGCCCTGTCCCGGGTCACCGGCCGGGCGCCGAGCGTCGCGCAGGTCCTGGTGAGCAACCGGTTCCGGCCCGGCTTCGCGGACGCGGTCTGCCACCTGACGCAGCCCGGCATCTGCGTCATCGACGTCGACGGCGACCTCGACACCGTGGCCAAGCGGGTCTGGCGGGCCGCGACGAGCGCCTACCTGCACGGCTACTTCGACCCCGCCGACCACCGGGCGATGCTGGACCGGCTCGCCGCCGACCGCGGCGAGCCGATCGACATCTCGTGCTTCGTCAACGACCGGCGCGGCCCGTCGGCGGCGGTGCCCGCGGTGCCGCCGACGGCCGGGCAGGTCCGCGCCGCGCTGCCGCGCACCACGCTGCGCTGGGACCGGACCCTGCCGACCTACGACGGCACCTTCTACCTGCAGGTCGACGCCGGCGGCGGACCCGAGGACGCGGTCGACCTGGCGATCTGGGCCGACACGCACCGCCTGTCGCCGGCGCAGGTCGAGGCGTGCGCCCGCGGCATCGAGTCCGCCGCCGTCGAGGCAGCGCTCAACCCCGGGGTCAGGCCCGGGTGAAGTCCATGATCCAGTTCGTCTCCCACGTCTGGCCGCCGTCGGCGGAGAACTCCTGCTCCCACCGGGCCGACTCCGGCGTGATCCGCGACCAGATGTAGTTGCACCTGATCGGCACGCCGTCGTACACGTCGTCGCCGCTGAACACGCCGCGCCCGTCCTCGCCGAACCGGCCGACCATCGGGGGCAGCGTCAGCCCGGTGCGGCTGCTCGCCCAGTACAGCGACCACAGCTCGGTCGCCGGGTCGTACAGTCGCAGTGTCACGCCGCTGAAGCCCTGCGTCGGGAAGTCGATCTCGTCGACGTTGCCGGCGCCGCCCATCACGTTCCAGGCGCGGGAGGTGGCGGGGAACTCATACCAGTCGTCACTGCCCGCGAGGACCTTGCGCAGCCGGCGTTGGGTCGAGGTCCAGGTGCCGACGATGAAGTCGAAGGAGTTGTTCATGATCAGGACGGTAGCCCATATTCCCTGACATCTTCTGTCAGTGGAAGATGGCGGTGTGCGCGCCGGTCGACTCGTCTCCGTCATCCTGCTGCTGCAGGCGCGCGGCCGGATGACCGCCGAGGCGCTCGCCGCCGAGCTGGAGGTGTCGGTCCGCACCGTCTACCGCGACATCGAGGCCCTGCACGGCGCCGGCGTGCCCCTGCACGGCGAACCCGGGCACGACGGCGGCTACCGGCTGCTGCCCGGCTACCGCACCCAGCTCACCGGCCTCACCGGCGACGAGGCGGCGGCCCTGGCGCTGAGCATGCTCCCGGCCGCCGCCGCGGACCTCGGCCTCGGCCCGGCCGCCGCCGGCGCCGCGACGAAGCTGCGCGCCGCCCTCACCGACGACCTGCGGGCCCGCGCCGACCACGTCCAGCAGCGGCTGCACATCGACCTGCCCAACTGGTACGCCGACCAGCACGATCAGCCGCTGCTCGTCCCCGTCGCCGACGCCGTGTGGCGGCAGCAGCGGTTACGGGTCGGGTACCGCCGCTGGAAGGAGCCCCAGGACGTGACCCGCACCCTGGACCCGTTCGGCCTGGTGCTCAAGGGCGGCCGCTGGTATGTGGTGGCCCGCGCCGACGGGCAGGTGCGCACCTACAAGGTCGCGAACCTGCTCAGCGCCGCGCCGACGGGGGAGCGCTTCGACCGCCCGGACGACTTCGACCTCGCCGCGCACTGGCAGCGGTACCTCGACGACTTCGCCGAGCGGCGGCACACCGGCACCGCCACGGTCCGGATGTCGGCCGACGGCGTGCGACGCATCCCGGACCTGTGCGCGCCGGCCGTCGCGACCGCCGCGCTGGCGTCCGCCGGGCCACCCGACGCGGACGGCTGGGTGCGGCTCACCATCCCGATCGAGTCGGTCACGCACGCGCACGGCGAGCTGCTGCGCTTCGGCACCGACCTGGAGGTCCTGGCCCCGCCGGAGCTGCGGGCCCGGGTTGCCGCGACCGCCGCGTCGCTCGCCGCCCGCTACGGCAGCCGGACCGACTGCGGGGTCGAGAACACGTCCTCCGGGTCGTAGCGCAGCTTGACCTGCTGCAGGCGGGGGTAGTTCGCGCCGTAGTAGGCGCCCGCCCAGTCGGTCAGGTCGCGGCTGGCGTAGTTCTGGTACACCTCGCCGGTCAGGTGCGGGGCGAGCTGCTCGACGAAGTCGTCGACCCAGGTCACGTTGGCGTCGGTCTCCTCGTCGCCCTGCCACTGCGCGATGACCGAGATGTAGTGCAGCGGCGCCCGGTGCACGAACGCGGTCGCGTCCGGGGCGACCCGGCCGATCGCGCCGCCGCCGAGCAGGTCGAAGCGGACCATCGAGTAGCCCGACGGCATCCGCCGGAAGTTGTCCAGGATCGTGGCGAACGCGGCCTCGTCGAACCCCGCCGGGGTGAAGTAGCCACCGAGCCACTTCGACTGCAGCCCGTAGACGATCTCCTCACCCATGCCCTGCATGAGGTCGAAGTACGACGTCTCCCCGATCGAGCTGAACAGCGGCTCCCCGAGCGCCTCGATGGGCTTCAACGCCTCTGCCGCCTCCGCGGGCGGGCCGACGTACAGGCCGTACATGACCACGACCTGCTCCCCGTCCGGGTACGGCTCGGTGGTCAGCAGCAGGCAGAACGCGAGCCGCTCGTCGGTGCGCCCCTCGTACAGGTCGCGGTAGGCGCGGAAGACCTCGTCGGCCTTCGCCAGCGGCCACGCCACGACCCCGCCGACGACGGTCTTCGGCAGCGGGTTCAGCCGGTAGGTCAGCGACGTCACCACCCCGAACCCGGCGCCACCGGCCCCGCGCAGCGCCCAGAACAGCTCCGGGTGCTCGTCCGCGGAGACCCGCAGCACGTTGCCGCCCGCGTCGACGACCTCCGCGGCGACGATGTGGTCGCAGCCCAGCCCGTACGTGCGGCCGAGCGGGCCGTAGCCGCCGCCGAGGCTGTAGCCGGCGTTGCTCACCGTCGGGCACTCCCCGCCGGGGCCCGCGAGGCCGTACTCGAGGCCGTCGTCACCGGTGAACGAGTGCTCGACGTAGGTGACCTTGTCGATGTCGCGCCACCCGACGCCCGGCCCGACCGTCACCGTGCGCGCCGCGGCGTCCAGGCTGATCGACCGCAGGCCGCCGACGTCGATGACGACGCCGCCCTCGACCAGCGACAGCCCCGCCGCGTGATGTCCGCCACCGCGCACGGCGAGGGGCAGCCCCGCCTCCCGGGCGAAGGCGATGGCGGCGGCCACGTCGCCGGCGTCCGCGCACTGCGCGATCAGGGCCGGCCGGGTCCGCACCCGGGTGTTGAACAGCACCCTTGCCGCCTCGTAACCCGGGTCGTAGGGGGTCACCAGCGTGCCGTGGAACGTGTCACGAAGTTCTGCAAGATCGAGCCGCACCCGCAGATACTGTCATCGACCTTCAGCGTCGGCAAGCAGGTCCAGCACGGCCGCCTCGCTCCGCCGCCTGGTGCCCGCGGCCGGCCTCGGGATCGTCACGCCGTCGGAATACAGGTCCACCACCCGCGGGTCCACATAGGACGCCCGGGCGACCGCGGGCGTGTTGCCCAGGAACTCCGCGACCTCCCGCATCACCCGCGGGACGGCAGGGGCGCGTCGAGTCTCAGGACAGCCAGCGGCGCACCTTCGGTCGCGACGCCCGGCGCCGGGCCCGGGGCAGCGCCGCCAACGCGATCCGGCCGTGTTCGGCCTGCCGGGCGTGCAGCAACCCGTAGGTGAACGCGTTCTCCCCGTCGGCGAACGCCCGCAACCCGTAGTCCCGCAGCAGCTCGGCGGTGACGATCGCGTCCTGGTGCGCGCCGAGCACGTCCTGCAGGTCGGTGATCCGGTCCGCGAGCGCCGCCGCGGCCGGCCCGGCGACGGGCGTGGCGAGCTCAGCGGCGTACCGTGCGCGCTTGTAGGCCTTCCGCGCCTCATGCAGGCGCTCGTCCCGCGACGTCCCGGCCGGGCCGGCGTCCGCGGACGCGAGGCGGCGGTCGGCGCGGCGCACCGCCCGGCGGGCGAGCCGGTGCAGCTCCCGCTTCGCGACCCGGCCTTCGCGGACCGCGACGACGACGAGTGCGTCGAGGTCGTTGAGCAGGGTGAGGTACCGCTGGCTGTCCAGCCCCGCGATCAGCCGCCGGCGGGCGCCCTCGGTGCGGGCGGCGAGCAGCTGGGTGATCCGCGCCTGGACCGGGCCCAGGACGAGCTCCGGTGGCTCGGCGGCGAGCAGGTCCGCGAGGCGCTGGGCCATGACGTCGCCGTCGCGGACCTCGCCGAGCAGGCCGGTGAGCCACTTGATCTCGTCGTGCAGGTGGTCCAGGTGGCCCTCGGAGGCGTTCAGCAGCGGCGCGAACGTGCGCAGCGTCGAGCGCAGCCGGCGGGTCGCGACCCGCATCTTGTGCACGGCCTCGGCGTCGCCGAGGCGGACCTCGGGGTCGTGGCCGACGACGGCGTCGCGTTGGGCGGTCACGTAGTCGACCACGGCGCGCCGGGCGGCGGAGCGCGGTGCCGGTGCGGTCGACGGCTTCGGGTGGTCGGGGCCCAGGGCGCGGGACAGCTTCGACGGTGACGCCGACGGGCGGGCGCCGGCGTCCCGCAGCGCCTTGTCGATGCGGGCGAGGTCGGCGGGGGAGCCGTCGACCAGCTCGACCTCCAGCTCCCGCCAGCGTTGCACGACGCCGGCGCCGACCAGCGACTCGGTGTCGACGATGTCGTCGGCGACGAGCGCAATCGTGGTGCCGGCGGCGTCCTGCAGGCCCTGCTCGACGCGGTGGGTGCGGATGCGCGCGACCGGGTGGAGCGGCTCGCCGCGGGTGAGGGCGCGGATCTGCGTGGCGATCTCCGGCGGTGGGGTCCGTTGCTTCGGCTTCGCAGGCATCTGAAGCTCGCTGCGTTCGCCGCCGGACGGCCGTTTGAGGTGCCAACCGGCGTCGTTGCCACCACTGCGGCGGCGCAGGGTCACCCTCCCGGAGGTGAGGCGCAGTCCCGCGGTGTCGTAGTAGGTTGCGTCAAGATGTTGGTCATCGGGAGCTGTAACCCTGGCCACATCAGCGATTCCGATCATCGAGGGCATCGTGAAGTCGTCGGGCAGCTCGTACTTCCGTTCCACCTCAAGCTTTTCGGCCATGTTGACACCCTACCGAGCGAACGCCTCGTCGCGAAAAGGTAAACAGCAGGCCAAGAAAAGGTGGCTACTTACCCTGTCGCTGACGGCCGGATGCGGCTACGGTGTTGGCAGCGCACCGATCCGGGCTCGCTGAGGGCTCCGGAGGTCGCACCGTTCCCGGGGAGAGGAGTGCACCATGGCGAAGAAGTCGAAGAAGGACAAGAAGGGCAAGAAGGGCAAGAAGAAGTAGCTCAGCCCGCTCTGTGTCGCCCCCGCTCCGTCATCGGTGCGGGGGCGACAGTGCGTCTGGGCCCAGCCCGCTCGGCGGGACGCCCGGCGTCACCCTCTCGATTGAGCGTACTGTTTCGAAGGTGTTTCGTTCGGAAATGCGCGTGATCGGCGGGACGTAACCTAGGTCAGGTGAGCTGGCTGATGCGTGCCGTGACGTCGTCCGTGATCGGGCAGCGGGTCCGCTTCGCCGCGCGCATGCTGCGGGACTGGCGGCTCACCGTCATCTGGGGCAAGTCACTGCTGCGCAGCGGTGTCACCTCCGTCGTGGTCCTCGCGGTCACGTTCTGGCTGCTGCCGGGCGTCACCGCGACCGGCGGGCCGGCCGCGCTGGTGGAGCTCGCCGTCCTGCTCGCCCTCATCGGCACCCTGATGCGGCTCGTGCTGTTCGGCGTCGCCGTGGTCGTCGGCGGTCTCGGGGTGCTGCTCGTCGGGGTGCTGCTGCAGACCGGGGTCATGTTCACCGCGCTGCGGGTCGCCGAGGGCATCTCCGTCGGCAGCGTGCTGGACGCGTGGGTGGCCAGCTGGACCGCCGCCGTCCTCACCGCCCTGGTCAACTGGCTCGCCGACGCCGGCAGCGACGACGTGTTCCTCGGCCAGACGCTGCGGCAGATGGTGCGCCGCAACCATGACCGGCCCGCGACCGAGCCCGGGGTGCTGTTCGTCCAGCTCGACGGGTTGTCCGCGCCGCTGCTGTCGTGGGCGGTCAAGGCCGGCAACCTGCCCAACCTCGGCAAGTGGCTGCGCACCGGCACACATGCACTGGTGCCGTGGCACACCGGGATGCCCGCGACGACACCGGCGAGCCAGGCCGGCATCCTGCACGGCAGCGAGTCCGAGGTGCCGGCGTTTCGCTGGTACGAGAAGGCGACCAGCCGGCTCGTCGTCACGAACCGGCCCAGGGACGCCGCGGAGGTCGAGGCCCGCATCTCCACGGGGCGCGGGCTGCTCGCCGACGGCGGCGCCAGCATCAGCAACGTCTTCTCCGGCGACGCACCGACCAGCCTGCTCACCTTCAGCAACGCCGGGCTGCCGGGCCGCACCGCCCGCGGCTACCTGGCGTTCGTCGCCAGCCCATACGGCTTCGCGCGGGCGATCGTGCTGTCGGTCGGCGAGATGCTCAAGGAGATCCAGCAGGCGCGCCGGCAGCGGTTTCGCAACGTGTACCCGCGGGTGCCGCGAACTGGCGCCTACGTGGCGCTGAGGGCCGTCACCAACGTGCTGCTGCGCGACCTCAACGTCTCGCTCATCGCGGAGCAGATGACCCGCGGCGCCCCGGCGATCTTCTGCGACTTCGTCGACTACGACGAGGTGGCCCACCACGCCGGCCCGCTGCGCCCCGAGGCGCTGCAGACCCTGGAGGGGCTCGACCGGGTCCTCGGCGCGCTGCACCGCCTCGCGAAGGTGGCCGGCCGGCACTACGAGATCGTCGTGCTGTCCGACCACGGCCAGAGCCAGGGCGCCACGTTCAAGCAGCGCTACGGGCAGACCATCGAGCAGGTCGTCGCCTCCATCGCGGGCCACGTGGCAGCCTCGACACCGGACCCGAACGACGACGAGCGCGCCCGGGCACACAACCTGCTGCTGGCCGTGGCGGGCCGGCCCGACCGGTCGCCGCCGCCCGCCCCGCCCGCGCCGATCGTCACCGTGGCCTCGGGCAACCTCGCCATGCTCTACCTGACCGAGCTCCCTGGCCGCGCCACCGTCGAGGAGATCGGCGCCGCCCGGCCCGCGCTCGTGCAGGGGCTCGCCGAACATCCCGGGATCGGGCTCGTCGTCGGCCTGTCCGAGGTCGACGGCCCCGTCGCGTTCGGGCCCGGCGGCCGGCACCGGCTCCGCGATGGCCACGTCGACGGCGTGGACCCGCTGCTGCCCTACGGGCCGCGCGCCGCCCGGGACCTGCTCGCCCACCAGGCGATGGCGAACGTCGGCGACCTCGTCCTGGTCAGCCGGGTCGACCAGGGCACCGACGAGGTCGCGGCGTTCGAGGAGCTGGTCGGCTCGCACGGCGGGATCGGCGGCTGGCAGACCGAGGCGATCCTGGTCTACCCGGCGGCGTGGTCGTGCCTGGACCGCGCCCCGGTCGGCCCGGCGGCGGTGCACCGGCAGCTGGTCCAGTGGCTCGACGACCTCGGCCTGCGCAGCGACCCCCAGGACGCCGACCCCCAGGACCGCAGCAACCCCCAGGACCGCAGCGACCTCCAGGACGCCGACTCCCAGGACGCCGCGAAGGCGCTGCCCGAACCCCGGGAACCGGACCGCCCGCTGCAACCCGCCGACAGCCCGCACTGAGAACGGCCCGCGAACCGGGCCGCGCGCTGCAACCCGCCGACAGCCCGCACTGAGATCCAGACGGAAGGCCCAGGCTCGCGAGGCAGCTCACCCGGATGGCGTCCGGTGGTGCTGGGCGGGCCGTCTTCCAGACCCTACCCCCGCCGTCCTAATTGATCTTCGGCGTCGTCGCTGTCCGTAGTCTACCGTGCTGAGCGGTGGTGTCAGGCGGTCTCCGACGGGGCCTGGTCCGGGGTCCGATTCGTGGCGCGGCGTTCCCGGCGGTGCCGGATCCAGCTTGCCAGCTGGGTGGCGCCGAGCGCGATGACCAGCGCCGCCACCACACCCTGCCACGGTTGCGGGAAGACGCTGCGGCCGAGCAGGCCGATCGCCGCGTACGTCGCGGACCACAGCGCGCACGCCGCCACGTTCGCGGCCGCGAACCGCCGCCACGACAGGCCGACGATCGCGGCGGTCAGCAGCACCGGGATCCGGCCGCCGGGCACCAGCCGCGACACGAGTAGCGCGCTCACCGGGCGGGCGGTCAGCCGCCGTTTCACCGTCTCGGCGAGCTGCAGCGGCTGTCGCAGGAGGCGCAGCCGGCGGGTGAGCGCCTCGCCGCCGGCCCGGCAGATGGCGTAGGTGGCGGCGTCGCCGCAGTACGCCCCGGCGGCACCGACCGCGACGACGGCGAGCAGCGCGAGCGGGCTGCGGTGCGCGGCCACGACCGCGGTGGCGCTGACCGCGGCGCCGGTCGGCAGGATCGGCACGGTCGAGCCGACGGCGACGATCGCGAACAGTCCGGCGAGCGCCCCGAGCAGGCCGGCGAACGTCGTCACGCGGCGACCGTGAGCGACTCGCCAGGGGCCAGGACCCGCACGTCGGTCTTCGGTGCGGCGGCCGCGGTCAGCTCGGCGAACTCGTCGCCGGGGCGGTGGAACCGGTCCGGGCGGACCCGCTTGCAGCCGACGGGCCACAGGGTGCCCCAGTGGATCGGGACGGCCTGCGCGGGGTTGATGATGCGCATCGCCTCCGCCGCGCCAGCCGGATCGAGGTGGCCGGCCCCGAGCGTCCAGCCCCATCCCCAGACCGGTACCAGCGCCAGATCCAGCGGACCGAGGGACTGCATCTCGTCGAAGAGCCCGGTGTCGCCGCCGAACCACGCCGAGCGGGTGCCTTCGATCACATAGCCGAGCGCGAGCGCGCGGATGCGGGACTTCGGGGTCCGGTGGCCGTCGTGGTTGGCGGGCACGGCGCGGACGCGCAGCTCGCCGACGTCGACGGTCTCGCCGGCGGCCAGCTCGACGATGTCGCGGCCGGCGCCGAGCCGGGAGCGCAGGAAGGCGCCGCCGCCACGCGGGACCACCAGCAGGGTCGAGGGTGGCAGGGACCGCAGCGACGGCAGGTCGCAGTGGTCGCCGTGCAGGTGGGAGATGACCGCGGCGTCCGGGGTGGCAGCCAGGACGGGGCGGGGACCGCGGCGGCGGTGCAGGTGGGCGAGCCGGTTGCGCAGCACCGGATCCGTCAGGATCGTGGTGCCGCGGTCGGCCACCGCCACCGTGGCGTGGCCCCACCAGGTGATGTTCATGGACCTAATACTGCCCGACGGGCTGTCACGCTCCGCTGCTTGTGGGGCACTGCACGACATGTTTAGATCAATCAACTTTTGTGCGGAAGGAATCCCCAACGATGTCCACCGATACGCCGGCGTTAGCCTGGGACTGGGAAGACCCGCAGGGGATCGAGGCGGTGGTCGATTCGTTCACCGCTGACCTCGGCAAGTGCGAGAAGCTCGAGCTGCTGCTCAGCACCGATCTGATCACCCGTGAGCAGCTCGAGCAGCTGGGCATCACCGGCATCGAGTTCGCCGCGTTCAAGACCGACCACCCGCAGGCACTCGGCACCGACCTGGTGTCGGTCAGCAGCCCGGAGCTCACGTCCGAGCGGGGGCACATCTACCGGGTCGATGGGTCGGCGTTCTTCGCCGAGATGGACATCTCGCAGACGCTGCCGGTCGTCGACGACGCCGTCGACTGGGTCTACGCGGAGCACCTCATCGAGCACGTGTCGATGAAGATCGGCATCGGGTGGCTCAAGGAGGTCAAGCGGGTGCTCAAGCCGGGCGGGTTCGTCCGGATCACCACGCCCGACCTGAAGATCTACGCGCAGAGCTACGTCAACGGCGACAGTTTCTTCGGCAAGCACCGCCGCCGGGTCGACCGGGCGCTGACGGGGGTGGCGCCGAAGATGCCGCCGCGGGGCGCGTTCATGTTCAACCAGCTGTTCTACGTGTATGGGCACCGCTGGATCTACGACCTCGAAGAGCTCCAGCACGTGCTCACCGCGGCCGGTTTCGACCCCGACGGGATCACGGTGCGGGGCTACCGGGACGGCGCGCGGCAGGACGTGGCCGACCTCGACCAGGTCCTGCGCAACGACGAGAGCATCTACATCGAGGCGACCGCCTGATCTGAAGCCGTGGCCGCGGAGACGGTGAAGGACTCCATCTCCGCGAGCAGCCGGTGCAGGTCCTCGATCGCGAGGTGGTGCGTGTCGACCTCGACGGTGATCTGCACGGTGCCGACGACGTCGTCGACGTTCACCATCAGCTTCTCGTTGAAGAAGACCATCGGCGTCTCCGACACCACCTCGGTCAGCGGCAGCGCCGAGCGGATGTCGGCGACGGCCGGCACCGTGTCCAGCGGGTCCGGCGCCTGGATCACGCCGACCCGCCGGTCGTTGTAGAACACGGCGAGGTCGACCGGCTCGCCGTGTTCGACGCCGAGCCGGTCGATGAGGGCCAGCCGGGCGGCCGGCTCGTAGTAGGCGTGCTTCGAGGCGTTCATCGACGCCCGGCGGGTCCGGTCGATCGCCTCCTGCGCGGTGACCCCGGTGACGTCGACGACGACGAGGCCGTTCTGGGCAAGGGGAGTGACGACGTCGGCGAGGCCCGGCCGGAAGCGGTTGCCGACGATGACCTGGGTGGCGAACGGCGCCGTCTGGCCGGTCACGGTGTTGAACGCCACGCCGTACGCGGCGAGGAGCACCGGCGCGGTGTCGGTGCCGAGCGCGTCCGCGACCCGCTCCGCGGCCAGCATCAGCGCGGTGGAGCGCCACACCACTCGGCGCCACCGCGGCTGGCCCCGGTCCACGGTGCCGGGGAAGCGGCGGGGGCGGATCGAGCGCAGTTGCGCCTCCCAGTAGCGCATTGCGGTGTCGGTCTGCCGCTGCGCGGTGCGCTGCGCGGCGACGAGTGCGAGGGGTTGCATCGCCGTGTACGGCCGGGCCGCCTGCCGGGTGACGGGGTCCCGTTCGCCCATCTCGCGGATCATCGTGCCGAGGCCGCTGCCGTCGGCGGCGAGGTGGCAGACGAGCACGATGACGTGGGTGATCGCGCCGTCGTGCCGGACGACGGCCTCACGGATCGGCCACTCGCCGGTGTAGTCGAAGTCGCGGGCCTTCCAGGCGGCGAACACCGCGGCGGCGACGGCGGCCGGGTCCTCGCCGGGCGCGGTGTCGTGGATCTCCAGGACCATCTCGCCGCGGGCGAAGGTCTCCTGGCGCACGAGGTGGCACGCGTCGACCGACGTGACGTGCCACGGCTCGTCGAAGATCAGGCGGGAGCGCAGCGCACCGTAGCGGCTCATCAGGAACCGCAGCTCCTCGACGAAGTCGGCCAGGACGCGGCCGTCGGTGACCGGCACGACCCCGCCCATGCTCATGGAGGAGCCGACCTCGACGATCGCCCGCCAGACCTGCTGTTGCCCCCAGGTCAGGCCGCCGACGCCGGCCCCGGCACCCTCGAAGGGCACGACGATCCGTTCCACCATTGATTGACCTCCATGCCCGGCAAAGAACGCGGAAGACCGCAAGCCTGGATCGTTGCACAGCAATCGACGGAGATCGTATCGACGAACGGTTCGGTTAGGGCTCCTGACGGCGGACCGCGAGTGCCGGTGCGGGCAGCGCCGCGCCGTCCGCCGCCGCGAGCGGCAGCGCCGCGCCGTCCGCCGCCGCCGCGCCGTCTGCCACCGCGAGGGGCAACGCCGCCGTGAGCGGCAGCGCCGCCACGTCCGCCGCCGCGAGCGGGCGCGCGTACAGGTAGCCCTGACCGAAGCGGTACCCGAGGTGCCGCAACATCCGCGCCTGCTCCTCGGTTTCGATGCCCTCGGCGACCGCGGACAGGTCCAGCGCCTGCGCCATCCGGATGACGGCGGTCGCGACGGCCTCCTGCCGGGCGACGGCGGTGATCCCGTCGACGAACGTGCGGTCCAGTTTCAGCGACGTCACCGGGCAGGTCAGCAGCAGCCCCAGCGACGACGCGGCGGTGCCGAAGTCGTCGAGGGCGAGCCTGACCTGCAGGCCGCGCAGCGCGTGCAGGGTCGCGATCGCCTCGGCGCGGTCCAGCACCGCGGTCTCGGTCACCTCGAGGGTGAGGCGCCACGGGTCGAGGCCGGCGTCGTCGAGCGCGGCGGCGACGTCGGCGACGAACTGCGGGTCGGTCAGCTGCCGGCCGGCGACGTTGACGCTCACCGACTGCGGCGCGCCGGCGCCGAGGTCGCGCAGCCACTGTGCCTGCTGCCGGCACGCCTCGCGCAGCACCCAGCGGCCGAGCGTCACGATCAGGCCGGTCTGCTCGGCGGCGGGGATGAACTCGCACGGCGGCACGATTCCGCGCTCCGGGTGCCGCCACCGCACGAGGGCCTCCGTGGCGGTGGTGTGCCCGTCGTCGAGGCGCACGATCGGCTGGTACAGCAGGAACAGCTGGCCCTGCTCGATCGCGTCGCGCAGCTGGGCGCCGAGCTCGGCGTGCGCGACGATCCGGGTGGTCATCCCGGGCACGTACACGAAGTGGCCGCCCTTGCCGCGTTCCTTCGCCGCGTACATGGCGAGGTCGGCGTTGCGCAGGAGCGTGTCGAGCCGGTCGCCGTGGGCGGAGGTGGCGACGCCGACGGAGGCATGCACGAGCAGGTCGTGCCCGGCGGTGTGGATGGGGGTGCTGAGCGTGTCGCGGATGCGCCCGGCCACGTCGACGGCGTGTTCGCCGTCCACGTCGCGCAGCAGCATCGCGAACTCGTCACCGCCGAGCCGGGCGACCACGTCGTCGTGGCGCACCGCCCGCTGCAGCCGTTCGGCGACGGTGACGAGGACCTCGTCACCGACGCCGTGCCCGAGCGTGTCGTTGATAAGTTTGAAGTCGTCGAGGTCGATGAGCAGCACCGCGACCGGGTGCGCGGCCACCGTGGGCAGCGCCAGCGCCTCGTCGAGCAGCTCGGTGAAGCGGGCCCGGTTCACCAGCGCGGTGAGCGCGTCGTGGCTGGCCTGGTAGCGCAGCCGCTGCTCGTGCCGGCGGACCGAGGTGAGCAGCTGCGCGTTGTCGCGCAGCGCGACCAGCTGCCGCAGCCCGACGACGGCGCTGACGGCGATGGCGCCGGTCGCGACCGGGCCCACGTCGGCGTGGTCACCGTAGGCGACCGCGGCGAGGAGCAGCGACGTGGCGGCGACGGCGAAGTAGGGCAGCTTGCTGTAGGCCCGACCGCGGGCGGCGACCGCGGGCGCCGCCGGCTCCGGCAGCGGCACGGTCTGTGCGTGCGCGGCGCACGCCACCAGCAGCGCCTCGAGCAGGGTGATCATCGGTTGCAGCCCCACCCAGCGGGGCGAGGCGATCAGCGGTGACACGGCCGAGCCGAGCCCGCCGGCCAGGACCGCGGCGGCGAGCAGCCGCATCGAGCGGGGGCTGACCGGGCCGCTGCCGAGCAGCACGACCTTCGTCACCGCGACCAGCGCCACCAGGCAGGTGGTGGACAGCAGAAGCAGGCCCAGCGCGAGCCGCACGTCGGTGTGCCGTTCCACCATCGGCCGGAGCGCCAGGTGCCACAGGAACAGGGCGGTGGTGATGAGCACCGTCAGCGCGTCCAGCCCCAGACGGACCCATTCGCCCCGGGACTGGGTGCGGGTGGGCAGCCGCAGCAGCGCGTACAGGGCCAGCCCGACGCCCAGCACGAGCGCCGGCGCCGACAGCTTGACCAGCCGCAGCGCGTCCGGGGCGGCCGGGTTGAGCCTGGCCTGGCCGATGATGGTCGCGCCGATCCCGACGAGCGCGATGGAGGCGGTGATGAGCCGCCAGAACCGGCGCCCGGCGGCGGGCAGGCCGGGCGTGCCGGACGCGACGTGGGCGATGATCGCGGCCAGGCCCATCGCCACCGGCACCGCCAGCAACGCCAGCACCTTCGGCACCGGCATCCCCGATGCGTACACCGCGGTCCAGCTGGCGCCGGCGAGCAGGCAGCCGGCGACCGCACCGACGAGCCGTCGCGACGACGGCAGCCCCCACGCAGCCGGCACCCGTGCCTCCCTCTCCTGGCCTCCCTCTTCTGGCCTTCCGGTAGCTCATCGGCACCGCCCGGCCGGAGGTGAGCGGACCTGGGATGGCGCAGCGGGTAGCATGCCCTGACATGTACCGTGCCGTGCCCGCCCAGGTCGACCTGCCCGCCCTGGACCATGACGTCCTGCGCTTCTGGCAGCGCGACGGTGTCTTCGCCCGCAGCCTCGAGCAGTCCCGCGGCCGACCCGAATGGGTGTTCTACGAGGGCCCGCCGACCGCCAACGGGATGCCCGGCGCGCACCACATCGAGGCGCGCGTGTTCAAGGACGTCTTCCCGCGGTACCGGACGATGAAGGGCTTCCACGTCGAGCGCAAGGCCGGCTGGGACTGCCACGGGCTGCCGGTCGAGCTGGCCGTGGAGAAGGAGCTCGGCTTCACCGGCAAGCAGGACATCGAGGACTACGGCATCGCCGCGTTCAACGCGAAGTGCCGCGAGTCGGTGACCCGGCACACCGACGCGTTCGCCGAGCTCACGCACCGCATGGGCTACTGGGTCGACATGGACGACGCGTACCGGACCATGGACCCGCCCTACATCGAGTCCGTCTGGTGGTCGCTGAAGCAGATCTTCGACAAGGGCCTGCTTGTCGAGGACTTCCGGGTCGCGCCGTGGTGCCCGCGGGACCAGACCGCGCTGTCCGATCATGAGCTGGCCCAGGGGTACGAGACCGACGTCGACCCGTCGGTGTTCGTCCGGTTCCCGCTCACGTCGGGCCCCCTGGCCGGCCGGGTCGCGATGCTGGTGTGGACGACGACGCCGTGGACGCTGGTGTCCAACACCGCCGTGGCCGTCAACCCCGACGTCACGTACGTGGTCGCGACCGACGGCACCGAGCAGCTGCTGCTCGCCGAGCCTCTCGTCGCGTCCGTGCTGGGCGACGGGTGGACGCTCACCGGGGAGAGCTTCACCGGCAAGGAACTGGAGCGGTGGACCTACCGGCCGCCGTTCGACCTGGTCGACGTGCCCGACGCGCACATCGTGATCCTCGCCTCCTACGTCACCACCGACAGCGGCACCGGCCTGGTCCACCAGTCGCCGGCGTTCGGCGCCGACGACCTCGCCAGCTGCCGCGCCTACGGGCTGCCGATGATCAACCCGGTGCGCCGCGACGGCACGTTCGAGCCGCAGCTGGCCCTCGTCGGCGGGCTGTTCTTCCGGGATGCGAACGCGCCGCTGGTCGAGGACCTCGACGCGAAGGGCCTGCTGTTCCGGCACGTGCCCTACGAGCACAGCTACCCGCACTGCTGGCGCTGCCACACCGCACTGATCTACTACGCGCAGCCGTCCTGGTATGTGCGGACCACCGCCATCCGCGACGACATGCTGCGGGAGAACGAACGCACCAACTGGCAGCCGGAGAGCGTCAAGCACGGCCGCTACGGTGACTGGCTGGTCAACAACGTCGACTGGGCGCTGTCCCGGCAGCGTTACTGGGGCACCCCGCTGCCCATCTGGCGCTGCCCCGAGGAGCACCTGACCTGCGTCGGTTCCCTGGCCGAGCTGGGCGCGCTCGCGGAGAAGGACCTGTCGGACCTCGACCCGCACCGGCCGTTCATCGACGAGGTCACCTTCGCCTGCCACTGCGGGGCGACCGCGACCCGTGTCCCGGACGTCATCGACGCCTGGTACGACTCGGGGGCGATGCCGTTCGCGCAGTTCGGCTACCCGTACCGCAACGCGGACGTGTTCGAGAAGCGTTTCCCGGCGCAGTTCATCTCCGAGGCGATCGACCAGACCCGCGGCTGGTTCTACACGCTGATGGCCGTCAGCACCCTCGTCTTCGGCCGCAACTCCTACGAGAACGTGGTCTGCCTCGGCCACATCCTCGCCGAGGACGGCCGCAAGATGTCCAAGCACCTCGGCAACATCCTGCAGCCGATTCCGCTGATGGACCAGCACGGCGCCGACGCGGTCCGCTGGTTCATGGCCGCCGTCGGCTCGCCCTGGTCGGCACGCCGGGTCGGGCCCACCACCCTGCAAGAGGTGGTCCGCAAGACCCTGCTGACCTACTGGAACACGGTCGCGTTCCAGGCCCTGTACGGGCGCACCGCCGGCTGGACGCCGTCGCCGTCGGACCCTCCGGCCGCGCAGCGTCCGGTCATGGACCGCTGGGTGCTGTCGGAGCTGCACACGCTGGTCGGCCGGGTCGACGCCGCGATGGACGCGTTCGACACGCACGAGACCGGCAAGCTCCTGGCCGCGTTCGTCGACGACCTGTCCAACTGGTACGTGCGCCGCAGCCGCCGCCGGTTCTGGCGCGGCGACCCCGCGGCCCTCGCGACCCTGCACGAGGTCGTGTCGACGGTGACGCTGCTGCTGGCCCCGATCGTCCCGTTCATCACCGAACGGGTCTGGCAGGACATCGTCGTGGCCGCCGCACCCGGCTCGGCGCCGTCGGTGCACCTGGCCGCGTACCCGGCGGTCGACGCCACCCTGGTCGACCCGGCGCTGTCGGCGCAGATGATCCTGGCCCGGCGGCTGGTCGAGCTGGGCCGGGCGGCCCGCGCCGACTCCGGCATCCGCGTGCGCCAGCCGCTGTCGCGGGCCCTCGCCTCGGCGAGCGGCTTCGACAAGCTGCCCGCGGACCTCCTCGCGGAGATCGCGTCGGAGCTCAACGTCGCCTCCGTCGTCCCGGTCGACGCGGCCGGGTCGTCGCTGGTCGACGCGACCGCCAAGGCCAACTTCCGGGCCCTGGGCAAGCGGTTCGGCAAGGGCGTCCAGGACGTTGCCAAGGTCATCGCCGCCGCGGACGCGCTGGAGCTGCGTGACGCGTTGCGCGACACGGGCACGGCCACGGTCCTCGTCGGCGGCGAACCGGTCACGCTCACCCCGGACGAGGTCTTCATCACCGAGACCCCGCGGGAGGGCTGGACGGTCGCCGCGGATTCCGGTGCCACCCTCGCCCTGGACCTGCGGCTCACGCCGGAGCTGGAGCGGGCCGGCCTGGCCCGCGACGCCGTCCGGCAGATCCAGGAGGCCCGCAAGTCCACCGGCCTCGACGTGGTCGACCGGATCGAGCTGCGCTACACCACGACCCGCGACGACACCGCCCTGGCGCTGACGGAGCACCGCGACCTGGTCACCGACGACGTCCTCGCCACCGGCTACGCCGAGGGCGAGCCGACGTGGCCGGACGCCGCCGCGTTCACCGACGAGTCGCTCGGCCTCACCTTCTGGCTGCGCAAGGCCTGAGCCGGTCGCGTCGGGGCCGCTCTGCGATCATTGACGCGTGTCGAGTCTGGTGCTGGCGGGTGTGGCGACGGCGGTCGCGGCGGTGCTGTATGCGGTGCTCGCCGTGCGGTGGCGGCGGCCCAGCGCCGCGCAGCGCCGGGTGAGCGCGGACCTTCCGGGGGTCGAGGTCGACCCTTTCCACGCGCTCGCCGCGGCGCACGACTCGCCCGGCGCGATGGACGACGCCGCCGTCGCCACGCTCCTGCTCGACGACCTGGTCGCCATCGACGCCGACGGCAGGATGGCGGTGACCGAGCGCGGCCGCGACCCGCACTGGGCTCCCGTGCACCCGGTCTCGGTCGTGTGGCTGGAGCGCGTGTCCCGCGCCGAACGGCCGGCCGCGATGTCGCAGCTGCGCCGGGACCCGGAGCTGCGCGAGTTCTGCGCGGAGTTCGTGCGGGAGCAGGACCTGCGGCAGGCCCAGTGGATGCGGCCGGCGCCGAACCACGCCGCGGCGCTCGCCGGTGTGGTCACGCTGCTGCTCGGCGGCTGCTACGCGGTCCTGCTGGTGTTCTTCGGCGAGCACCGGCCGCCGGGAGGGCTTGCCGGTGGCGTGGGCCTGACCGTGCTTCTCGGGCTGCTGTTCAGCGCGGTGCTCGGCTGGCTCGTCCAGCGCTGGTTCCCGGACCCGCCCAACCTGTTCCGCGAACACTGCGCCGGGCTGCCGCACCCGGCGACCGAGATGCTCGACCCGGACCAGCGGGCACAGCTGCACGCCAGCAGCCGCTGAGCTTACGATGCGTGCCGTGGTGCACGTGCTGGTGGTCGACGACGATCCGCCCCTCGCGGACTCGCTGCGCCGTGCCCTGGTCTACGGCGGCTACCGGGTCACCGTCGCCGCCACGGGCCCGGCGGCGCTCGACGCCGTCGCCGCGGAGCGGCCCGACCTCGTGGTGCTCGACCGGATGCTGCCCGGGCTCGACGGGGTCGGGGTGTGCCGGCGGCTGCGGGCGACCGACCGGGACCTGCCGGTGCTCATGCTCACCGCCCGCGACGCCACCGCCGACCGCGTCGAGGGTCTCGACGCCGGCGCCGACGACTACCTCGTCAAGCCGTTCGAATACGACGAGCTGCTCGCCCGGGTGCGGGCGCTGCTGCGGCGGGTCCGACCGGAGCGGCTCGAGTTCCGGGACGTGTGGCTGGACCCGGGTGCGCACGAGTGCCGGCGCGGCGAGGTCGTCCTCGACCTGACCGCGCTGGAGTTCCGGCTCCTCGAGCACTTCCTCACCCACCCGCGGCAGGTGCTGAGCCGGGCGCAGCTGCTCGAAGCGGTGTGGGGCATTGACTTCGCCACCGGCAGCAACGTCGTCGACGTCTACGTCGGGTACCTGCGGGCGAAGCTCGGCGAGCCGCGGCTGCTGCACACGATCCGTGGTGTCGGCTACGTCCTGCGGGCCGGGGGCGGCTGATGTCGATCCGGCTGAGGATCACCCTGTTCGGGCTCGGCGTCGCCGGTGCCGTCCTCGGGCTGTTCTGCGCCGCGGTGTACCTGTTGCTCGCCGCCGGTGCGGCCGCCGGGCAGGACACCGCACTGGCCGCCCGCGCCGACGTGGTCGCGCGGTCACTGACCGGCCTGCCGCCCGCCGCGCAGGGCCCGGCGCCGGCGTCCGTCGACGTGCGCACCAGCGCCGACATCTTCGTCATGGTCGTGGACCCGCAAGGCCGGGTCCTGTTCAGCACCGGCACTCTGGACGGCGGCTTCCCGTCGGTACCGGCGGCGACGCTCCACCAACGACAGTCCACTGTGGACATTGGGGTGCCGGTGCGGGTCGCGGTACGCGAGACCGCCGGCGGGCACGTCGTCGCCGCGCAGACGACCCGGAAGGTCACCGACGACCGGCGTGGCCTGTTCGTGCTCGTCTTCGTCTACGCCGTCCTCGCCCTCGCCGCGGCGGCCGGCGCGACGTGGCTCGTCACCGGCCGGGCGCTGCGGCCGCTGCGGCAGCTGACCGGGCACGTCGAGCAGATCGGCCGGGAGCAGGACTTCACCCGGCGGCTGCCGCCGGTGCCGGTCCGCGACGACGTGGGCCGGCTCACCGCCGCGTTCAACACGATGATGGAACGGCTGCAGGGCAGCTACGCCGCGCAGCGGCGGTTCGTCGCCGACGCGTCGCACGAGCTGCGCACGCCGCTCACCACGATCCGCAACAACGCCGGGTTCCTGCAACGGCATCCCGACGCGGCGCCCGAGGACGTGGCCGCGGCGGTGCGGGACATCGCGGGGGAGAGCGCCCGGATGAGCCGGCTCGTCGAGCACCTGCTGACCCTCGCCCGGTCCGACGCCGCGGGGCTCGACCTCGCCCCGGTGGACCTGGGGGCGCTGGTCACCGACGTGTGCCGGCAGGCGGAGGCGCAGCACCCGGACCGCAGCTTCCACCGCGCGATCACGCCCACGCCGCCGGTGCACGGCTCCCTCGACGCGCTCACCCAGCTGGTGTGGATCCTGCTGGACAACGCGGTGAAGTACTCCGCGGCCGGCGGCAACGTGTGGGTCACCGTCACCCAGCGCGGCGACCGGGCGCAGCTCAACGTCACCGACGACGGCACCGGCATCCCGCCCGGCGCCGAGCGGCAGATCTTCGAACGGTTCCACCGCGGCGACGAGGCCCGCACCGGCCCCGGCGCCGGCCTCGGCCTCGCCATCGCACTGTCCATCGTGGACGCGCACGGCGGCACGATCGTCGCGGCGAACAACGCCACCGGCGGCGCGTCGTTCGTCGCCGACCTGCCGCTCTCATCGTCTTCTTAACTCCCGCTCATCCCCGGCTCATCGTCGGGGGCGACGCTGCACGGTATGGCCGTGCTGCGGGGACTGCTCGTGCTGCAGGGGGCGTTCGGGCTCACCAGTACCCTCGGCGTGCTCACGCTGATGGGGTTCAACCCCGTGTACGCGATCGTGCCGGTCGCGCATGCCGCGCTGCTCATGACGCTCGGCGCGCTGCTGGAACGCCGCCGGTGGGCGCTCGTCACCGTCATCGTCGCCGAGGTCCTCGCGGTCGGCGGCTGGCAGCTGCAGCTGCTGCTCGGGTTCCTGCCCCAGCTGGACTTCACGGTGAACCTCACCGGCCTGCTCACCACCCTCGCCCTGCCTGCGACGGTGCTCGTCCTGTGTGCCCGGCGGGTGACCGCCCGTGCGTGACTTCTGGCTCGGCATCGCCCCCGAGCACCGCGTCGGCCTGCTGTGCCTCCTCGCCTCGCCGCTGCTGCTCGTCCAGGTGCGGCGCTGGCGGGCCGCGGCGTTGGAGGAGCGGTGGTGCTCGGGCCTGCTCGGCACTCTCGCCATCGTCCATCTGGGACTCCCGCCGTGGTTCGGGTCCGTACTGTCCGCCGGGCTGTTCGGCTGGCTGGCCGTGCGGTGCCTCGGCGGCCGGTCGTGGCGGGTGCAGAGCGGGTTCCTGGTGACGGCCCAGCTGCTGCTGTTCGTCGCGGCGTCCGGGGTACGGGCGGCGACCCCCGATCAGGTCGGCCTGACGGTGGCGGTGCTGGAGCTGGCGCTGCTGTCCATCTCCTGCCGGCGGGCCCTGGCGCGGGTGGGCACCGTCGCGCTGGTGTTCGTGTTCGGCACCGCGATGTGGGTGGTGTCGATCGCCGGACACGACCACGAGGGCGTCGACCGCATCCAGGCCGGCACGGTGCAGCGCCCGGCCGGCCCGCCGCCGAGCGCCGTCGAACGGGCCGCGGCCCGGGACCTCGCCGCGCAGGTCCGCGCGTCCACCACCCGGTACGCGACCCTGGCCGCGGCGGAGGCCGACGGGTACCGCGTGACCGGTTCCCGGACCGGGACGCAGGTGCACTTCGAGCACAAGGGCCACCAGAACGACGACCGGATCCTCGACCCCGCGGCGCCGGAACAGCTCGTGTACGCCGTCCGCGGCGACCGGGCGCGGCTGCTCGGGGTGGTGTTCCAGGTGCCGGTCGCCGGCGCGGCCGGCCCGGCGATCGGTGGCGCCGACACCCGGTGGCACGCCCACGACGTGTGCGTCGGCCTGCTGCCGCCCGGGTTCGGCGTGGTATCACCGTTCGGGTCGTGCCCGGGGTTCACGTTCGCCACGACGCTGCCGGAGATGATCCACGTCTGGGTGGTGGACCCGCCCGGCGGCCCGTACGCCGAGCACCTCGACGACGACTGGATAAAAGCCTTGCCCTGATACTACGGATCCGTATAATCCGAAACCGTGATACTTGAGCTGCAGCGTGCCACGCACGCCACCCTGCAGGTCCTTTCGGCGCGCCTGGTCGACCTGGACCTGACCCCGTCGGAGCTCAATGCCCTCGGCAACCTCGCCGACGGCACCGGCCGCACCGTCTCCGAGCTCGGCGCCGCCGTCGGCAGCCGGCCCACCACGCTCACCGGCGTCCTGGACCGGCTCGAACGGCGTGGCCTCATCACCCGCGGCGCCCGCCCCGGCGACCGCCGCGCCGTCCTCATCACCCTCACCGACGACGGCGCCGCCACCGCGGCCGTCATCACCCGAGCCATCGCCGACCTCGAAGCCGAGACGCTCGCGGGCCTGCCCGCCTCGGCCGTCGAAGGCGCCCTGGCCGTCCTGCGGGCGCTGACCCGATGAGCGCCGCATCCGACGCTGTTCGCGGAGGTGGCGCGATGAGCACTGCGTTCGACGCGCTGTTCGCCGAGGTGGTCGGCGACACCGGCCGGTTCGGGCACCGGGAGCACGTGCACGTCACCTGGCTGGCCGTGCGCCGCTTCGGCACCGCCGAGGCCGTGGACGTGATCAGCGACGGGATCCGGCGCACCGCCAGGTACGCCGGCGCGCCGCAGAAATATCACGCCACCATCAGCCGCGCCTGGGTCGAGCTCGTCGCCTGCCATGCGGACCCGGGCGAGGACGACTTCGACGCCTTCCTCACCCGGTGCCCGGACCTGCTCGACAAGCGGCTGCTGAGCCACTTCTACCGCAGCCGCACCCTCGCGTCAGTGGCCGCCAGAAGCGGCTGGGTCGAGCCGGACCTGCGGCCCATCCCCGCCTGACGTGACCGTCCCCGGGCCCGCCTCCGCCCCCGCCCCCGCGGCGGCTTCGCGGCGGACGAACAGCATCACCAGCACGCCTGCCGCCAGGGCGAGAATCCCGGCGACGAGCAGCGTCTGGTCCAGCGCGTCGGCGACGCCCGCGCGCGGGTCGCGGTGTGCGGCCAGGCGGTGGCTGAACACGGCACCGAACACGGCCACGCCGAGGGCGAACCCGAGCTGCCGGAACGTGTTCACCGCGCCGCTGGCCATGCCGCTGCGCTCCGGCGGCGCCGCCGCGAGCGCCGCCGACGCGAGGACCGGCAGCACCATCGCGACACCGACGCCGGCGACGATCAGGCCGGGGATCAACGCCGTCCCCGGGCTGGTCGCGGTCAGCCGCGCCTGCAGCAGGTCGCCGGCGCCGACGAGCAGCAGCCCCACCCCGATCGACCACCGGGGAGCGACCCGCTGCAGGAGCCGGCCGCCGAACGCGGCGACGACGAACGACGCGACGCTCAACGGCAGCGCGCCGAGCAGCCCCGCGTCGACCGGTCCCTTGCCGAGGAACTGCTGCAACCACACGGTGACGAACGGCAGGTACGCGAACGCCGCCGCCTGCGCGAGCACCGCCGCGATCATCAGGGTGCTGAACGACACGCGGCGGAACAGGCGCAGGTCCAGCATCGGATGGTCGGTGGCCCGCTCCACCAGCACGAACACGACGAGCGCGGCTGCGGAGACGCCGAACGCGGTCAGCGTCGACGGGGCGGTCCAGCCGGCCTCGCCGCCGCGGATGAGGCCGTAGGTGACCGCGGCCGCGCTGAGCGTGAACGTGACGGTGCCCGGCAGGTCGAAGCGGGCGTCGGTGCGACCCTTGGACTCGGTGATGCCGCGGACCGTGAACCACACCGCGAGCAGGCTGACGGGCAGGTTGACCAGGAAGATCCAGCGCCAGCCGAGGTGCTCGGTGAGCAGCCCGCCGACGATCGGGCCGGCCGCCGCGGCGGCGCCGTTGACCGCACCCCACACGCCGAACGCGATCCCGCGGTCCTTGCCGCTGTACGTGACGCTGAGCAGCGCCACGGTGGTGGCGAACATCGCGGCCCCGCCGATGCCCTGCAGGAACCGCGCCCCGACCAGGACGCCGGCGCTGTTGGCGACCGCGCACAGCAGCGACGCGGCGGCGAACACCACCGTCCCGGCGAGATACATCCGGCGCCGGCCGTGCCGGTCGGCCAGGGCACCCGCGCCGAGCAGCAGCGCCGCGAGCGCCAGGGCGTACCCGTCGAGGACCCACTGCAGCCCGTCGAGCGAGGCGTGCAGGTCCTCGGCGATGGCCGGCAGGGCCACCGTCACGATCGTGACGTCGACGAGCAGCATGAACGTGCCGATGGACACGGCTATCAGGGGAGACCATTTCCGCATGCCGACGACTCTGCGGTATCGGTGACCGCCACGCGAAGCCAGCAGAAGGAAGATGGCGAAATTCGACGTCGGCTACGGTGGGCTGGTGGAAATCGACACGCTGGACCGGCAGATCGTGGACGCGTTACGGGTCGACGGGCGGGCCGGCTTCAGCCGGATCGCCGAGATCCTGGGCGTCTCGGACCAGACGGTGGCCAGGCGGTTCCGCCGCCTGCGCGCCGAGGCAGGGGTGCGGGTCGTCGGCCTGCCCAACGGCATCCGGCTCGGCTACGACAAGTGGATGATCCGGGTGCAGAGCACCCCAGGCGGGGCGTCGGCCATCGGCGAGGCCCTCGCCCGCCGACCCGACACGACCTGGGTCACCATCGCCTCCGGCGGCACCGAGGTGACCTGCATCGTGCAGAACCCGGGCACCGCCGACCGCGACGCCCTGCTGCTGCAGAAGCTGCCGCACACCCCGCGGATCGTGTCCGTGCGCGCACACTGCCTGATCCACTACTTCGCCGGCGGCGCGGTCGACCCCTCCGGACCGACCGCCCTCACCCCGGAGCAGGCCGCCGCGGTGCTGCCACCGTCCGACGAGGGCCCCGCCGTGCTGCTCGACTCCGACCAGCCCCTCGTCGCCGCCCTCGCCCGCGACGGCCGCACCGGCCTGCCCGAGCTCGCCACCGCCACCGGCTGGTCGGAGTCGACCGTCCGCCGCCGCCTCGATCACCTGCTGCGCACCGGCGCGCTGTTCTTCGACGTGGAGGTGAACCCGGTCCTGTTCGGCTACAACGCCCGGATCCTGCTGTGGATGTCCGTCGCCCCCGCGCACCTGGAGACCGTCGGCCGGGCCCTGGCCGGCCACCGGGAGGTCGTGTTCGCGGCCGCGACGACCGGCGCCACCAACCTCGTCGCCACCGTCATCTGCCCCGACATGGCCGGCCTGTACGAGTACCTCACCCACCGCATCGGCCCGCTGCCCGGCGTCGAACGCGTCGAGACCGCCCCGGCCCTGCGCCACGTGAAGCAGGTCGGCGCCGTGCCGGCACTGTAAAACGCCCGAACCTGAACGTGGTGCGACCGGGGCAACCGACGACGGGTTCGGCGAGGATCGAGCAAAGTTAGGGTGCAGGCATGGACGCGCTGCGAGAGGGTCCGCTGCACGTTGCCGCCCAGGCGGGCGACGGGCCGGAGGTGGCCCGGCTGATCGCCGCGGGCGCCGTCGTGGACGCCGGCAACTACCGCAGGTACACGCCGTTGCACGTCGCCGCCGGGATGGCGGCGGCCGAGGCCGTCGCGGTGCTGCTGGCCGCCGGCGCGGACGCCGGGGCCCTTACGACCTGCAACACCACGCCGCTGCACGAGGTGGCCCGCGGCGGAGTCGGCGCTGCCGCGGATGCTGTGGAGGTCATCGACAGGCTTCTCGCCGCCGGCTGCCCGCTCAACGCCGTGGACAACGTCGGACGCACCGCGCTGTGGTACGCGGCGGCCACCGGCACCACACCGTGGCCGGCCGAGCAGCAGACCGCCCGCTGCCGCGTCCTGCAGCACCTGCTCGATCGGGGCGCTGACCACCGCATCGCCGCGCGCGGCACGCAGGGCCGGCCGGTCGACGCGGCTCGGGGACTGCACCAGGCCAAGAAGTACCGAATCGAGTGGGCCCAGGGCGCGGCGCTGCTGGAAGCCCACGACCAATGAGGAGTGCCGGCCGCACGCACAGGTCGCCGGGGTCGGCCGCGCTGATCATCCTCGCCGCACCATCCGACGTGCTGCGACCATGCCTGGTCAGGCCGGTCAGGCCGGTCAGGCCGGTCAGGCCGGTCGGACTTCGGCGAGCCGCTTGACTGCGTACTCGCCGCCCCAGCAGACGGCGGCGTCCCAGGCGGCCGAGGCTTGCGCGGCGACGTCGTGTGCGGGGTCGTCGAGGCCGGCGGCGTTGCCGGGCAGCACCAGGTCGAGGTCGGGGACGTCGACGTGCGACTCGTCCCAGTCGATCAGCGCGACCTGATCCGCGGTCACGCGGACGTTGCCAGGGTTGTTGGGGTTGCCGTGCACGACGCAGGTCTGACGTCCGGTGAGCCGCGCCCACGCCGCCCGGCATCGAGCAACGCTCTGCGGGGGCATCGCGCCCAGGTCGATTCTCGTCCCGGTCTCGACGTGCAGGAGGTCGGTCGAGGATCGCCAGCCTGGGCGCTGCGGCCAGCCCTGCGTCAACCGATGCAGCTCGCGGAGCACGCCGGCCACGCGACGCCAGTCCGCCTGCGTCTCGGGAGGTCCGCCCTCCAGGTAGGTCATCACCACGAGACCGTCGGCGAACAGCCGGCCGTCCGTGGTCGGGATCGGCACCGGCACGGTCAGACCTTCACGGTCAAGGTGTTGCATGAGCTCGGTCTCCCACGCGAGATCAGCGTCGCTCCTGGAGCCGAGTCGACCGACCGCGAGACGCCCGTTGACACACACGCTCCACACGTCGTTGGCGACCCCGCCAGCGAGCGGTTCGATGCGCGCGGCGTCTTCACCCCACTGCCCGAGTGCCTCCCACCCCACCGGCCACATGTTACGGGGCAACAGGGACGCCCCGGGTTCCTCCGCGCACCCGAACGACTGCCGGTAGCGTCGCCGTCATGCCGTTGGCTCCTGAATTGACGGTCCTTGAAGGCCGCTTCGTACGTCTCGAGCCGCTCGCACTGTCCCATGTTCCCGCCCTGTTCGCGGCGGGCGGCCGGGACGACGAGGTCTGGCGCTGGCTGAGCGCGCCGACGCCGCGTACCGAATCGGACCTGCACGAGATCGTCTCCAGGCGCCTCAAGGACGTCGAGGACCGGAAGCGCGTCGCGTTCGCCGTGCTGGGCCGCGACGAGGGCGCGGCGATCGGCACCACGAATCTGCACAGCTGGCATCGCGGCGACGGCCGCATCGAGATCGGTGGCACCTGGTTCGGCAGGAAGTGGTGGCGCACCGCGGCGAACACCGAAACCAAGCTCCTCACGATGACCTACGCCTTCGAGACGCTCGGCTACACCGCCGTGGTCTGGCGCATCGGTGCGGGGAACCTCCGCTCACGAGAGGCGATCGCGCGCATCGGGGCCACCCTGATCGGCCCCGAACCGGAGGTCGCCGGCGAGCCGGGCCTGCTCCTGTACGCGATCCACCAGGCCGAGTGGCCGGCGGCGAAGGCCCGCCTGTCCGAACGCCTGGCCAGGACCTAGACGAGTGCGCAACGTCGGGCACCCCGCCAACCCGCGACGCTAGGCGAGCGGCACCACGCGGAAGTCGGTGACGAAGGTCGTGATCTGCCCGTCCTCAGCGCGGCCGACGTAGGTCGCGTACCTGCCGTCGCCCCAGCCGGCGCCGACGACGTACACGTTCGCCGCCGTCGGCTCGTCGATGACCGCGCCGATGACGGCTTCGATCGGGTCGTCCGGAATCTGCGCTGGAATGAACACCTCGTCGAGCTGGTCGTAGTCCCACTCGTTCAGCAGCTCGATCGCGACCTGGTCGGCCAGCGTCGCGGTACCGGCGCCGACGGCGTAACCGAAGAAGTCGTCATTGCCGAGCGACGTGGGATCCTGGCCCGGCAGCAACGCCATGGTCCAGGACGCGGTCGGCGTGTCCGCCACCACCAGCTGCAGCGCGGCGATCCGGCGCTGCCACTCGGCGCCGTCCTTGTGCAGCACCGCCACCCAGGCCCGCAGGTCGTACCGGCCCGGCGTCACCGCGTCGACGAACGGCGTCGTGTGCGCGATCAGCGGGTCGCAGGCCACGACCTTGCCGGTCGGCAGGACGACCGGCCCAAGATCGTGGGGCTCGACAACGTAGGTGAGCCCGTCACGCTCCACGCGATACCCGGCGTTCAACAACGCGCCAAGATCTGGCATGTATGGCATGCGGGCAGCCTAAAGGCCGAAGATCAAGCGCGGCGAGACAGGTCCACGGGTCGACACATGCGTGTGCCAAGATCGTGCCCGTGGGCATCGACAACGACGTGCGCGCGGGCGCGGACTGGACCGCGGCCGCGCTGACGGGTGCCGGCTACCGCGCCGACTTCTCGCCGTCGTCACTGTGGGAGATCGAGCGGTTCCTGAGCACCGAGGCGCCGGACGGCCGCCCGCGCCCGCGCGGCCTGCTCGGCAAGGACCTGGACACCCGGTTGTCGATGCTGGGCGGCTATGTCGGCGAAGTGATCCGGCGCCAGCTGGGCGGCGCCTGGGTCCGCGACGGCGACCACGCCGCCCTGGACCTGCCCGACGGCGCCCGGATCCGGCCCGTGCAGCAGGTGATGCACCGCCTTTCCACCGGCGCCGCCGGCAGCCTCACCGCTTACGCGTCAGCATCCGGCGCGGACCCGGGCCCGCCGACGCCGGTCCTGCAGTGTCGCTGCTGCGGTGCGGTCCCGGCCGCGGACACCAAGTTCCGCGCCGTCCAGTCCGTGCTGATCTGGATCGGCTACACCCGGAGCCCGGGCCCGTTCTGCCGCGACTGCGGCACTGCTGTCTTCCGGAACCTCCAGCAGAAGATGTTCACGTTCGGCTGGTACGGCATCTTCTCCGTGGTCGCGCTGTTCGTCCTGCTGCTCAACTGGGCGGCCATGACGAAGGTGACAGGGCTGGCTGCCCCGGCCGCGCAGCCGGGCGCCGCACCCGTCCAGCCGATGGACGCCGGCCGGCCGCTGCTGCGCCGCCCGCAGGTGCTTGCCGGCATCCTCGCCCCGATCGTGCTGCTGACCGCCTTCGTGATCTACGCCCGTTCGTCTGCCCCGTGACCGCCGAGCCTTCCCCGGCCATCGCTCAGTGCCGATCCTCACCGGAGAAGACCGCGGTCAATCGGATCATGGGGGTGGGACGGGTGCCGGCCTCGGTTCTCGGTCAGTTGGAGCGGGTGGAGGCTGTCTGGTCGGCGCTGGTGCTGTCCAGCAGCGGCCCGAGCAGTTCGAGTGACTTCGCTCCGTCAGGCGACCACGTGCCGTGGATGAGGGCCGCGGCGTAGTTGCCCAGTGCCCACCGGTTGGCATGCAGGTCGGGGTCGTCAACTCGGGCCATGATCAGGTCGAGCAGGCAGGCCAAGGCGCGTGCCGGCTGGCCGGCGCTGTGCAGGGCCAGCGCGAGATAGCACAGGATGAGCACATCGTCGGGAAACAGGCTGTGCGCGCGTTCGAGCACCGTGACCGCCTCGTCGAAGCGCTCCAGGTTGCGCAGGGTGCTGCCGTAGCTGGTCAGCCCTCGACGCAGTTCCGCTCTCGGCAGGCCGGCTGCGAATGCCTGCTCGTACAGCGGTGCGGCGAGGTGAGGTTCACCGGCGAAGTCGTGGGCGCGGGCGCACTGGTATCGCGCGAACGCGCTGTCCGGATGCTGGGCCAGCAACTCCTCGAAGTACCGGACGGTGGGGGCGGGATCGGCTCGACGTGCGGCCTGCCAGCCTTGGCGTACGGAGGCGCGCAGCTGGTCATCGGATGCGGACATGGAGACTCCTTGAAAGGGATGCCGGGCAACAAGGGTGGGTGGTCAGCAGGTGCCGTCGACCGGCACTGCATGAAGAGGCAACATGTGAAGTGGAGTGACCTCGACACCTCACGAATCAGCGACCCAGACTGATCGCTGCTACCGATGCGGACGGTACCTGCGCCCGTCCGCGACGGTCAAGTCCTCAGTTCCACGGCGAGATCACCACGGCTCTCCGCGCACATCTCGGCAGTTCAGTGGCCCGGCAGGCAGCGCACTGCTCGGCGACATGAGCGGGCACTGACCGGCCGGCACTCTCGTCGATGTGAGGACGCCGCAGGCCCGTCCGTCAGGTGTGCGTAGGAAGCACGCCGAGAGGACGCCGCATGACAGTGGATGATGATTCGCAGACCCCGACACCGACACCGGCGGATGAACAGGCGCGGTCGCGACTGACGGGTCGGCCGAAGCGCTTTGTCGAGTCCGCGTTGGTGATCACGGTCGGACCGCGCCGATGACGACGGCCCAGTCGAGCTACCCAGTCGTTCCCGGCCAGCCTCGGCCAGTCGATGGGCGGCGGCAGCTCTTTGCGCACCCCGCCGCCGGGCACCGGCCGCCGCTGAACGACACCACCCGCCGGCTGTGCGCGGCCGCCTACCTCAACGACGACTTCGCGTACCAGGTCATCGGCGAGACCACCGGGGACGACCAGCGTTCCGTGCCGCTTTCCCTCGGCTTCGACGTCGAGCCGGTGATCCGCCACTCATTCCGGGCCCGACGGATGCTCGTCGTCCGCGAGGCTCTGTTGACCCTTGTCGTCGTGGTCGGGCTCGTGCTGGTGCCGGGTGCCACGCTCGCCTGGCTCGCCCTTGCCGCCGGCATCCGCCGGCTGCGGCGGGAGCGGCGCGGCTACCGCTTGCAGGCGCGGTCCGGCTGGACGTTGATCGCGTTGTCGGTGGTGCTGTACTGCTGCAGCAGCACGGCGAGCCCCCTGCTGCTCTTGGCGCAGTCCGAGCAGCCGGCGGCCTCCCCATATGACCCCTATGACACCGGTGACGCCACCGGTGATCTGTCCAGCCGGGTTTCGGAGCTGTACAACACGTCGCTGTTGATGCTGATCTTCAGCCTGCCGCTCATGCTCGCCCTCGCGACCGTGGTGGTCGCGCTCGTCACCCGGGTACGCAGCCTGCACACGCTCACCCAGACGCTCGCACCCGGTACTACAGCGCCGTTGCCCGGCCTGTCGAGCGCCCGGGTCGAGCAGCGGGTCGCCTGGCTGGCCGGGGCCCAGCGCGGCAACGTCTCCCTGCATTCGCGCGACCCGTTCATGGGCGCCGGCCAGAGCGAGCTGCAGTGGTCGATGGCCGTGCTGCTGCAGGGCGCCGCGGTCCGTGACGGCGGCCGGCACGGCGAGGAACGCTTCACCCGCGACGCCTTCGACCCGCGCACCATCTCGGCGGCGCAGCTGCAGCACCTCATCCGCGCGTCGCTGCTGCGGCTGCATGACCCGGCGCTGCCGCCGCACCAGCGGGTCCCAGGTGTCCGTCTCCTCGACCGGATCGTCGCCGATGGGGAGCGCCCTCACGGTGACCCGCTCATCGACCCGCACCACCACACGCCGCTACAGATCGCCTCGCCGGAGGCGATCGCTGCCATCACCGAGCAGCCACAGGGCGGAATCCGCTACTACCTGCACGTTCTCGTCGCCGTCGACGGGCGTGACGTGCACATGCAGGACGGCAGCGTCGCCCTGCCGGCGCAGGCGCAGGACGTCGTCATCTCGGCGTTCGTCCACGTGGCGGTCGAGGGCGGCAAGCTGTACATCGAGTTCATCCGCAGTGTCCTACCGCCCGTCGCGGACCGGTACCGCCTCGTCGACCGGCTCCGGCCGGCAATGGGGTACCTCGTCGCGCGGTCCCTGCCCGCCGTGCTGTCGGACTGGCTCAATTCCGCTGCCGCGCCCGCTCGCCTCTGGCGGCACCTACGCCAGATCGCCTTCATCAGCTACTGGGCCCGAGTGGCGCGCGAGGACGCAAAGCTGTTCCGCTTGTACGAGCACGGGGCCCGGGTGTCCGTGCGCGAGCTTGCCGCGGCGGATGAAGGGCTCACATTCCTGCAGGACCTCGACGCGAACAAGTACCTCAAGCTGGTCGAGAAGACCGTCCTGTCGACGGTGCTGGACTATCTCGAGCACTCCGGGGTGGACACCTCGGAGTTCCGGATGCAGATGATGAGCGTGCAGACCACGACCATCTTCAACGGCTCCGCAACCATGAACGGCCCAACCGCGTTCGGCTCCAAGTCGTTCGCGCAGCAGGTCGGCCAACCCGGGACGGGACCATCGGCATGACGTCGAGAGGCGGCGACGAGTTCACCTTCAACGGCCCCGTGCAGCACAACGGCCCGACGGCGTACGGCACCAACGCCAAGGCGATCCAGGGTGCGCCCGGCGCCCGGCCCTTGGTGCCGGATGGGAGTTCACGGATCCGGATTCTGTGGCTCGCCGCGAACCCGCTCAGTACGGCCCGGCTCGCGCTGGACGAGGAGGCGCGTGAGGTCACCGAGAAGCTGCGGCTGGCGCGTGACCGGGAGGTGTTCGAACTCATCACGCGCTGGGCCGTTCGTCCCGCGGATCTTCTGCAGCACCTCAACGAGCACCGCCCGCATGTTGTGCATTTCAGCGGTCACGGAGACTCGACCGGCATGATCGCGTTGTCGGCCGGTGAGGGCAACAGCCGACCGGTCACCACGGCCGCGCTCGCTGAGATGTTCCGAATCGTGAGGAACGAGGTGCGCATAGTCGTCCTCAACGCCTGCTACTCCGACATCCAGGCGCAGGCAATCGGCCAACACATCGATCACGTTGTCGGCATGCGCCGACCGATCGATGACCGGTCGGCCGCGATCTTTGCCGCCGCCTTCTACTCGGCCCTCGGTTTCGGCCGGTCGGTGCACGAGGCGTTCGAGCAGGGGAAGACCGCGTTGATGCTGCACGACATGCCCGATCATGATGTTCCGAACCTGCTGACGCGCGCCGGCGCCGATCCCTTTGTTGTCGTCACGTGACCGGATCGTCACGTGGGCCCTCTCCACCACGCGCCGCCTGGTATACACCTCTGCATGGTCATCCGCTCCGGCCCGCTGGTCGCCGCCGCTCTCGCTGCACTGGTGCTCACGGCAGCGGCGGGCTGTACTCGGTCGTCCAGTCCTGCGCAGACCAGCTCGCGTGCAGTCGCGTCGCCGAGTCCGAGCGTTGATCCGTCCTGCAGCCGCGAACCACGCGCTGAGTTCCCGCCGCTGCGCGACGGGTTCGACGAGCGCCTCGCGACCGCGCCGACGATCACCGCGAGTGCCACCGACCGCGGGCTGGTCGGGGTGCACATCGGCAGCCGCGTCCAGCTCGACGTCCCACCGGACATGACGTACGACCGGGACGTGAATCCGCAGGCGCCGGCCGGCCCGCTGCGCGTCGTCGTCGACGTCCTCGACGCGCGCACCTGACCGCGTAGCCTGTCCCGGCCCGTTCGGGGTTGGCGCAATGACCGCCCGGCCGTTGACAACGCCGGGCACGGTCGCGGAGAGTCGCCCGGTGGTTTCACGGGGGAAGACGACGATCGCATCGACTGTCCGGGCGCTGATCGCAGTCGTGCTCGTCGGGGTGTTGCTTGGGGTGTCGGGCTGCGGCACGCGCGTCGCCGGCACCGACGGCAACCTGCTCGACGACTGGCAGCCGATGGCGGCGCCGAAGTTCGACGTGCCGAGCGTCGGGATGTGCCTGGACAGCCCGTCGAAGGCGTCCTTCGACCCGGCGTTCGTGCCGGCCTCCCCGATCGAGTGCGAGCGCGCGCACACGCTCGAGGTCGTCCTGGTCGGCACCGTCGAGGGCAGCGCCGGGCAAGCGCCCGAGCCACCGGCGGCGGGCTCTGAGGGGTTCCAGGCGGCGTACACCGCCTGCAGCGCGGCGGTCAGCGACTACGTCGGCGGCGACTGGCACAACGGCATGCTCGGCATCAACGTGCAGATGCCGCTGCCGGCGCCGTGGCAGGGCGGTCTGCACTCCTACGTCTGCTCGGTCTTCGCGCTGAACAACGTGTACAGCCGGATGTCGTTCAACTCCGGGTCACTGAAGGGTGCGCTGGCCGGGGACGCGCCGAAGGCGATCCATTGCCTGGACGTGCGGGGCACCAAGAAGTCCGACGGATGGTGGGACGACCTCACCGAGCTGACCCCGATCGGCTGCACGAACCCGCACGAGGCCGAGTTCGTCGGCACCATCCAGATGAGCGGCGGCGGCACGTTCCCCGCCGCCGACATACTGAGGAAGTGGACGGTCGACCGGTGTTATCCGGTCGTGGCCAAGTTCATGGGCCTCACCCAATCCCAGTTCGACGCCCGCGAGGACATCGGGCTCGTCTGGGACGGCATCAGCAAGTTCCAATGGGACGCCGGCGACCGATACGTGCGCTGCTTCGCCCTGTTCGACCCGGGCAAGAAGGCCCGCGCCTCGATCAAAGGCCTCGGCACGAAACCACTGCCGGTCTGACCGAGCCGCGTGGAGCAACTCCGGACACGCGCCCAGCAACAGCAGGGGGCTGGCCCTGTAGGACCAGCCCCCTGTCGGGTGTTACCTCGCGGCTACCCGGTGAAGGTTGCCGTGATCTGGGTGAATTGCCAGTTGTTCTGGGCGATGCCGCTGCAGTTGGAGACGACGCCGCCGCCGGGGC
>NZ_JBFAPO010000073.1:0-47495 GCF_040676755.1 Dactylosporangium sp. NPDC049525
GCCGGGGGCGCGGAGACCGTGCCCGCGGCGGCCGGGGCCGGCGCGGTGGTGAGACCGGCGAACAGGGCGCGGGGGCGGCGGGCGGCGGTGACCTCGGTGAAGCGGTCCCAGTCGACCGGGCAGACGACGAGGTAGCCGGTCGGTGGTCCGGCGCCGAGCGCCACGCAGCCGATCGGGGCGGTCACCGCGCCGACGCCGAGGCGGGCCAGGCCACCCAGCGACGCCTCGTCGACCATGCCGGCGACGTCCCAGGGCCCGTAGGCGACCGTGCGCGTCGCGGGGCCGCCCGGGGCGGCGGCGAGCAGGTCTAGGCCACCGTTCGCGGCGGCGTAGGCGCCGTAGCCGGCGGTCCCCCACAGCGCGGTCACCGACGACAGCTGCACGACGAACTCGACCGGGTGGTCGCGGGCAAGCAGCCGCAGGTGCCAGGCGGCGGCGTACTTGGCGCCCAGCGCCTCGGCGAAGTCGGCCTCGCCGGCCGTGGCGAGCGGGGTCTCCCGCAGCGTGCCGGCGGCGTGCACGATCCCGCGCACCGGCGGCGCGCCGGGGATCCGGGCGCACGCGGCGGCCAGGGCGGCAGGGTCGGCAACGTCGGCGGCCCGGTAGGTGACGGTCGCGCCGGCGGCCCGCCAGGCGGCGAGCGCGTCCCGCCCGGCGGCCGGCAGGTCCGCCTCGGCGGTGCGGCCGATCAACAGCAGGTGCCGGGCGCCGCGGGCGACGAGGTCGCCGACCACGGCGCGGCCGACGCCGCCGAGGCCGCCGGTGATCAGGTACGTCCCGTCGCCGTCGACGTTGAGCCCGCCGGCGCCGGCGGTGACGGCCGCGGGCCGCAGCCGGGCGGTGTGCACGACGCCGCCGCGCACGGCCAGGACGTCCTCGACGCCGGCCGCGCCGAGCAGTGCGGGCAGGGCCGCGACGTCGGCCGGGGCCGGGTCGGCGGGCAGGTCGATCAGGCCGCCCCAGGTCGCCGGGAACTCCAGGCCGAGGACCGCGCCCAGCCCGTTGAGCAGGCCGTGCGCGCCGGGCACGCAGACGTCGCCGGGGACGGCGGCGCGGGTGGCGCGGGTGAGGGCGTGCGCGGTGCCCCCGGCGGGCAGCGACCGCACGGCCGTGGTGACGGCCGCGCACAGCCGCGCGCCGTCGGCCACCAGCGCGTTCGAGCCGGCCACCAGCGCGTCCGAGCCGGTCGCCGGCGCGTCGGTTGCCGGCAGCGGCGGGGCGGTGAAGGCGAGCGCCAGGACCGCGGGGGCCGGGCGGCCGACCCAGAAGGCGGCCCACTCGGCGTCGCCGTCGGGCACCGGGCCGGCATTGCCGGGGACCGGCCCGAGGACGGTCACCTCCCGTCCGGCCGCGCGAGCGGCCGCGGCCAGGGGCGCCAGGACCGCCGCGTCGTCACCGGCGAGGACCAGCGACGTCGTCACCGCGGCCGGCGGCGGGTCGAGTGGCTGCCAGGCCAGCTCGTAGGCGGGGACCGGGGCGTCCAGTTCCTCGGGCGCGTGCCGGGCCCGCCGCCACGGGTACGGGGGCAGGTCGGCGACGCTGCGGGGCAGGTCGTCGGCAGTGGTGGTGCCGGCGACCGGCGGCTCGGCGCCCGCGGCGAGGGCGTGCAGGGCGGCGGCCGCCTCGGCCGGTCCGGTCGCGCGGATCGCGGCACGGACCGGATGCGCGGCGCGACCACGGGTCGCGGTGTACGCGAAGGCCGGGTAGCCGGCCGCATCGAGGGTCTCGGCGACGGTCGCGAACCGTCCGGCGAGGCGGCGCAGCGCGGCCTCGTCGCGGGCGGAGATCTCGAAGCCGGTCACCTCGGCCACCGGCCCGGCGGCGGTGTCAGGGGCGTCGGGAGCCGGGCCGAGGATGACGTGGGCGTTGGTGCCGCTCATGCCGAACGCGCTCACCCCGGCATACCGGCCCGCGGCCGGCGACCAGCCGGTCAGTTCCGTCGGCACCGTGATGCCGGTGCCGGACAGGTCGATGCGCGGGTTGAGGGTGTCGAAGTGCACCAGCGGCGGGATCTGCCGGAAGCGCAGGCTCAGCAGGGTCTTGAGCAGACCGGCGATGCCGGCGGCGGCCTCGAGGTGGCCGAGGTTGGTCTTGACCGCGCCGGTGTGCAGCGGGGCGCCGCCGTTGCGCCGGCCGAGGGCGGTGGCGAGGGCGTCCATCTCGATCGGGTCGCCCAGCGCGGTGCCGGTCCCGTGCGCCTCGACCAGGCCGATGTCGGCGGGGGTCAGCCGGGCGTCGGCGAGGGCGGCCTCGAGCAGGGAGATCTGGGCCAGGACGTTCGGGGCGGTGAAGCCGGTGGAGCGGCCGTCCTGGTTGACCGCGGAGCCGTGGATGACGCCGAGGACGCGGTCGCCGTCGCGGACGGCGTCGGCGAGGCGCTTGAGCACGGCGATGCCGGAGCCCTCACCGCGGGTGAAACCGTTGGCCCGGGCGTCGAAGGTCTTGCACACCCCGTCGGGGGCGAGGGAGCCCATCTCCTTGCCGTACCGCGTGGAGCGCGGCGACAGCAGCAGGTTCACGCCGCCGGCGAGCGCGACCGCGCACTCCCCCCGCCGCAGCGCCTGCACGGCCTGGTGGACGGCGACGAGCGACGACGAGCACGCGGTGTCGACGGCGACGGCGGGGCCGGTCAGCCCGAGCGTGTAGGCGACCCGGCCGGCGGCGAAGCAGTTGCCGTTGCCGGTGGCCCAGTACACGTCGGAGCCGGCCGGTTCCCAGTCGCGGTAGTCGGCGTTGGTGATGCCGAGGAAGAAGCCGGTGCGGACGTCCTTGAGCGCGCGCGGCGGCAGGCCGGCGTGTTCCAGGGCCTCCCACGACACCTCCAGCAGCAGCCGCTGCTGCGGGTCGAGGGCGCGGGCCTCGCGCGGGCTGATGCCGAAGAACTCCGCGTCGAAGCCGAGCACCTCCTCCAGCCAGCCGCCCCGGTTGGGCAGGGCGTCCCACTCGGCGGCGAACGGCCACTTGCGGCCCGGTGGGCGGGCGTGGACCAGGTCCCGGCCGGCGGTCAGCGCCGCCCAGTAACCGTCCAGCGTCCCGATGCCGCCCGGCAACCGCAGCCCGGCGCCGATGACGGCGATCGGCTGGGCGCCACCCTGCTCGTCGAGCTGCGCGCGCAGCTTCTTGATGGTGTCCAGGGCGCGCGACAACGGCGTCGGGGCGGCCTGGTCGGTTCCACGCTGGTCCATGTCGGTCCTCACACGAGTGTCGTTGCTGGAGGTGGCCCCCACCCGGCGGCGCGGGCGCGCCGCCGGGTGGGGCCGGGTGGTGCGATCAGGCCGCCGGCTCGGCGAACAGCCGGTCGCAGAGCACGCCGGCCAGTGCCTGCGAGGTGCCGTAGCTCCACAGCAGGGTCGGCGACAGCCGGAGGCCGAACGCCCCTTCGAGGCGGTTGCGCAGTTCCAGGCCCATCAGCGAGTCGAGGCCGAGGGACTTGAACGGCGCGTCGCGGTCGATGTCGGACGGGTCGAGGCGCAGCACCCGCCCGGCGAGCTCCTTGACCCGGCTCTCCACCAGCACGAGGCGCTCGGCCTCGGTGCCGGCGCGCAGCTGGGCCAGCAGCGCGGCGCTGCCGGAGCCGCCGGCCGTGCCGCCGGAGCGGGCCGCCTCGCGCAGCACCCGCCAGCTCGGCTGGGCCGCGGTGTCGGGGTACGCGTCGAACCACTGCCGCAGGTTCAGCGGCAGGTACCCGATGACCGGCACCCCGCCGGTGGGGTCGGCGAGCAGCTCCGCCAGGGCCGGCCAGGCCTCCTCGACGGTGAACCCGGTCATGCCCCGTTCGGCGAGGCGCGCGCCGCGGTTGTCGTCGGCGGCGGCCAGGCCGATCGCCTCGAACGGTCCCCATTGGACGGACAGCGCCGGGCGCCCCTCGGCGCGGCGGCGGGCCGCCAGTGCGTCGAGGTAGGCGTTGCCGGCCGCGTAGGCCGCCTGCCCGGCGTTGCCGACGAGGGCCGCGCCGGAGGAGAACAGCACGAACAGGTCCAGTGGGTCGCCGGTGGTGGCGGCGTCGAGGTGCCGCGCGCCGTCGACCTTGGGCCGCAGGACCCGCTCGGTCTGCGCCGCCTCCAGGTTGAGGATGGTGGCGTCGTCGAGCAGGCCGGCGGCGTGCACGACGCCGCGGATCGCCGGCAGCTCGCGCCGGACCTTGTCCAGCGCGGTCGCCGTCGCGGCCTCGTCGGCGACGTCGACGGCGAGCGTGGTGACCCGGGTGCCGGTCGCGCGGATCGCGTCGATGCGCGCGGCCGCGTCCGGGCCCGGCTCGCGCCGGCCCAGCAGGGCGAGGGCACCCGCGCCGCGGGCCGCGAAGTCCTCGGCGAGGGACAGGCCGAGGGCGCCGAGGCCGCCGCTGATCACGTACGTGCCGTCGGCGCGCAGCCGGCCGCCGGGCAGCGGGTCCGGCGCGATGGAGCGCACCGAGGCCGGGTCGACGAGGACGAACTTGCCGACGTGGGTGCCCCGGCCCATCGTGCGCAGCGCGTCGGCGGCCTCGGCGAACGGGTACGGCAGGACCGGCAGGGTCCAGCCCGCCCCGGTCGTGACGTGCGCCCACACGTCGGTGAGCAGCCGCGCGAACCGGGCCGGGCGGCGCTCCATGATCCCGGCCAGGTCGACCGAGGCGAGGCTGATGCCCTTGCGGAACGCGTCGAGGCTGATCGTGCGGGCGGCGTAGATGTCCTTCTTGCCGACCTCGATGAACCGGCCGTCCTCGGCCAGGACATCCAGCCCGAGCGGGATGGCGGCGCCGGTGAGGGAGTTGAGGACCACGTCGACGCCCCGCCCGCCGGTCGCGGCGCGGACGCCGTCGGCCCAGGTCAGGTCGCGCGAGTCGAACACCGAAGCGATGCCCATGTCGCGCAGCAGCGCCCGCTTCTCCTCGGTGCCGGCGGTCGCGATGACCTCCGCGCCGAGGTGCCGGGCGACGGCGATCGCGGCGAGGCCGAGCCCGCCGGTGGCCGAGTGGACCAGGACCGTCTCGCCGGCCTCGAGGCGGGCCAGGTCGTGCAGCCCGTACCAGGCGGTCATCAGCACCAGCGGGAGCGCGGCCGCGTCGGCGGCGCCCATCGCGTCGGGGATCGGGGCGCAGTGCGCCGCCGGCAGGGTCACGTGCGACGCGAACGCGCCGAACGCGCAGCCGACGACCCGGTCGCCGGGCGCGAGGCCGGTGACGCCGGGACCGACCCGGGTGACCCGGCCGGCGCACTCGCCGCCGAGCTGGGCGGCGCGGCCCTCAATGCCGGGGTAGGTGCCCATCGCCTTCATCACGTCGATGAAGTTGAGCGCGGCCGCGTCGACCTCCAGCTCGACCTCGCCCGGGCCGGGGGTGACCCTGGCAAGCGGCTTGTAGTTCAGCCCGTCCCAGAAGCCGGGCCGGTCCGCGACGAGCCGGAACGGCTGCGGCGGGGTCTGCCACTGCGGGGCGGGACGGTCGGCGTCGGGCTCGGCGGTACCGCGAACCAGTCGGCCGACGTAGCGCTCGGCGCCGCGCAGCACGACCTGGTCCTCGGCCGTCGCCGGGTCACCCGAGCCGGCGGCGAACAGCTCGGCCGCGCACGCCGCGGCCCAGCCCTCCTCGGCGCCGGCCACGTCGAGCACGACCGGGGAAAGCTCGCCGTGCTCGCGGCGCAGGACGCGGGTGTACCCCCAGTACAGCGCCGCCCCGGGGTCCGGGACGTCGCCGGCGGTGACGGCCTGCGCGTCGGCGGTGACGACCACCAGCCGCGGCGGGACCGCCCGGCGCAGGCAGGTGCGGACCAGCTCGGTCAGCTCCAGCAGCCCGTCGCGCTGCGCGGTGAGGCCGGTGCCGGCGTCCGGTGCCAGGAACGCCACGGCGCCCGGCTCCGCCCCGGCCGGGACGGCCGCGCCGGTGGACACGAGGACGTCGGCGCCGGCGGCGCGCATGGCCGCCGCGAGCGCCTCGGCCCGCGGGTCGCCGGAGGGCGCGCAGAGCAGCCACGAGCCGACCGGCCCGTCGCCGGTGCCCGGGTCCGGCTTGTGGTCCAGGTCGAAGCGCAGCCGGTGCAGCCGCTCGGCGGTGCCGGACGTGTCGTCGCCGGCGGGCAGCACGGCGAACGTCAGCCCGGTCATCGCCAGCAGCGGCTCCCGGTCGGCGTCGAACAGGACCAGGTCGCAGGTGGTCGCGTCGCGGCGCACGACGTGTGACCACAGCTCGGTCACCGGTTCGCCCGGGTCGCGCAGCACGGTCACCGCCGCGACGCCGGTCGGCACGACGGCCGCGTCGCCCGGGTACAGCGCGAGCGACACCTGCAGGGCGGCGTCCCACAGCGCGGGGTGCAGCCCGTGCGGGCGGGCGCCGGCCCGGCACCGGTCCGGGAGCCTGATCGCGCCGAGGGCCTCGTCGCCGACGACCGTGATGCCGGTGACGCCCTGGAACGCCGGGCCGTAGTTGAGCCCACGGGCCGCGCAGGCCGCGTACAGGGTGTCGGCCGGATAGTCCTCGGCGCCGCCGCGGCCGTTGCTCAGGTGGGCCGGGAACGCCGGCGGTTCGGCCGGGACACCCGGGGCCAGCCGCGCGGTGGCGTGGGTGGTCCAGTCGTTCGCGCCCGGCACCCGGGACAGCAGCGTGAAGCTGCCGCCGTCGGTGACGTCGTCGCGCAGGACGACGGCGACGCGGGCCGGCTCGTCGGTGCCGCTGGGCAGGGTCAGGTCGCGGTGGAACGCGACCCCGGTGAGCCGTCCCGGCAAGGTCCCGGTGCGGGCCCGGCCGGTCGACAGCGCGAGGGCCATCATCGCCGCGCCGGGCAGCACGACGGCGTCGTGCACCTTGTGGTCGGCGACCCACGGGAACGCCCCGACGGACACGTCGAGGGTGCCCTGCCAGACGCCGGCCTCGGTGGTCGCCGGCTCCAGGACGGGCTCGAACCCGGTCGACGGACCGGCCGCGCGGGAGCCGCTGGTGAGCCAGTACCGCTTGCGCTGCCACGGGTACGGCGGGACGGCGACCTCGGGCGTGCCGGGCAGCCCGGCGAACGGGGTCAGGCCGGCGACGTAGGCGCGGGCGAAGGCACCGGCGATGTCGGCCGGCGCGCCGGTGTCGCGGCGCATGGTGCTCAGCACGGTCGGCGGCTCGGCGCGCAGCGCGGCGAGCTGCTCCAGCGCCGGCACCAGGATCGGGTGCGGGCTGATCTCCACGACGTGGGTCACGCCGTCGTCGAAGAGTGCCGTCATCGCGTCGGCGAACAGGACCGGCTGGCGCAGGTTGCGGGCCCAGTAGTCGGCACCGAGCTCCGGCCCCGGGCACAGCCGCAGGTCCACGGTGGACATGAGCTGGACGGTGCCGGTCCGCGGCGCGACGCCGTCGAGCTGCTCGCGCAGGTCGTCCAGCAGCACGTCCATCTGGGGGCTGTGCGAGGCGTAGTCGACGTTGACGAGCCGGCAGAAGGTGCCCTCCGCGTCGAGGATCTCCTTGAGGGTGAGCACCGCGTCGGTCTCGCCGGACAGCACGCACGACGTCGGGCCGTTGTTGACGGCGACGGAGACGAGGTCCTCGAAGCCGGCCAGGGCGGCGCGGGCGCCGTCGAGGTCCAGGTCGACGGCGAGCATCCGGCCCTTGCCGGTGGCCCGCAGCGCCAGGCGGCTGCGGGTGGCGACGATGCGGGCCGCGTCGCGCAGCGGCAGGATGCCGGCGATCGTCGCCGCCGTCACCTCGCCCTGGGAGTGGCCGATGACGACGTCGGGTTCGACGCCGGCAGCCCGCCACAGCGACGTGAGGGCGACGGACACGCCCCACAGCGTCGGCTGGATCATGTCGAGGTGCTCCAGCCAGCCGTCGCCGGCGGTGCCGGCCACGACGGCGCGCAGGTCCCAGTCGACGTATTCGGACAGCGCCTCCGCGCACCGGTCGATCTCGGCGGCGAAGGTGGGGCTCTGGGCGTACAGCTGCTGGCCCATCGCGGCCCACTGCGCGCCCTGTCCCGGGTAGACGAACGCGGTCCGCCCGTGCGGGCGGGACCGTCCGGTGTGGACACCGGCCTGCTCGACGCCGCCGTCGGCGGCCGGCTCGGCCAGGACGGCCAGCCGGTCGCGCAGCGCCTCGGCGGTCTCGGCGACGACCCCGGCCCGGTGGGCGAAGTGGTCCCGGTGGTTGCCGAGGGTGCCGGCGAGTGCCGCGAGGCCGGCCGGGTCGGTGACGGCCGCGGCGGTGTCGCGCAGCTGGGCGGCGCGTTCGCGGAGGCTGTCCTCGGTGTGCCCGGACACGGCGACGACGACCGGGATGCCGCGGGCGCCGCCGGGCTCGTCGGCGCGGTCCGGCACCGGCAGGCCGGCGGCGACGACGGCGTGGGCGTTGGTGCCGCCCCAACCGAAGGAGTTGACGCCGAGGTACACGGGACGGTCGGTGGGCAGCGGGAGTGGCTGCCGGGCGACGGTCAGGTGCAGCTCGTCGAACGGGATCTCCGGGTTGAGCTCGGCGCTGTGCAGGCTCGCCGGCACCACCCCGTGCCGGGCCGCGAGCAGCACCTTGACGAGGCCGGCGAGGCCGGCGGTGGGTTCGAGGTGGCCGATGTTGGTCTTGACGGAGCCGATGGCGAGCGGGTCGGCGCCCGGGTCGCGGCGGCTGGCGAGGGCGCGGCCGATCGCCGTGGCCTCGATGGGGTCGCCGCGGCCGGTGCCGGTGCCGTGCGCCTCGATGTAGACGACGTCGGACAGCGGCACGCCGGCCTCGTCGTAGACGCGGCGCAGCAGGTCCTCCTGGCCGGCCGGGTTCGGCACGACCAGGCCGTCGCCGCCGCCGTCGTTGTTGGCGCCGGTGGCGACGATGATCCCGCGGATGTGGTCGCCGTCGGCGATGGCACGGTCGAGGGTCTTGAGGTACAGCGCGACGACGCCCTCGCCGCGCACGAAACCGTTGGCGGAGGCGGAGAACGCCTTGCAGCGCCCGTCCGGCGACAGCCCGCCGAAGTGGGTCAGGCCGACCGAACCGTCGGAGGACAGGATGAGGTTCACCCCGCCGACGAACGCGCCCTCGACCTCGCCGTGCCGCAGCGCCTGGCAGGCCAGGTGCAGCGCGACCATCGACGACGAGCAGCCGGTCTCCACGGTGAGGCTGGGGCCGGTGACCTTGAGCAGGTAGGAGATCCGGGCGGACAGCATGTCCATGGCGGTGCCGACGGTGCTGTGCTGCGTCGTCGGCGTGCCCCGGTCCTTGCGCAGCAGCTCGTAGTCGTGCCATGACGAGCCGACGTAGACGCCGGTGCGGCTGCCGTGCAGGGCGGCGGCCGGTGTCCCGGCGTCCTCCAGGGCCCGCCAGACCTCTTCGAGCAGCACCCGGTGCTGCGGGTCGACGTCCTCGGCCTCGCGCGGCGAGATGCCGAAGAACGTCGGGTCGAATAGGTCGACCCCGTCGATGAACCCGCCGACGTCCTGGACGGACTTCTCCGGGTCCAGCTGGGCGGTGCGGTCCCAGCGGTCGGCCGGGATCGGCACGATCGCCTCGTCGCCGGCCGTCAGCAGCCGCCACAGACCGTCCACATCGGACGCTCCGGGGAACCGGCCGGCCATGCCGACGACGGCGATGCGCTGGCGTGGGTCCTGACTCATCGTTGACCACTCCTGACTGACGGCACCAGGGTCGGCGCCCCGGCCACGATGTCCACCGGGTCGATCGGGTGGGCGGCGTTGACCACCCGATCCAGCAGGCGGTACTTGAGGGGCAGTTGGTTGAGCGTGGTGAAGCGCACCCGGCGCAGGATCAGCTTCAGCGGGTGCTTCTCCGCCAGGGCTCCCTCCTGGAACCGCTGGTAGCGGGTGACCGTGGTCTTGTGCCGGCGGCGCATGGCGATGTAGTCGGTGAACGTGTCCGCCGGCAGCGGCCGGTCGCCGCCGCGCTCCAGCGCCCCGGCGAGGACCGGGGCCAGGCACACCGCGTCCTGGATGGCGAGGTTCACGCCCTGGCCCAGGATCGGCGTGCAGGTGTGTGACGCGTCGCCGATGAGCAGCAGGCCGTCGCGGGCCCACTGCTCCATCTCGGCGGTGAAGATCTCCAGGAACGACGTGTCGTCCCAGCTCTTGATGTGCTCCTCGACGAGGTCGGCGAGGCGCGGGTCGAGCGCGGCGATGCCCGCCTTGAACGCCGGCAGGCCGGCCGAGCGCAGCTCGCCGAGCTGCCGCTTGGGCAGGTTGTGGCCGATGCGCAGGAAGTCCGGCCAGGTCGGCAGGACGACCAGGTGCCGGTCGTCCTCGATCATCAGGTAGCCGTCGTCGCCCCAGCCCGCCGGGCGGGGCAGCTTGAAGGACAGGAAGTCCCGCGCCATCGGCTTGATGTCGGCGGCCAGCCCGGAGCGCTGGCGGACCTTGGAGAAACGGCCGTCGGCGCCGATCACGACCCGGGCCCGCACGGTCGTCTTCGCCCCGCCGGGCCCGCGCAGGGTCGCCCCGGTGACGGCACCGTCCTGTTCGACGAGGCCGGTGAACGCGGTACCCATGGCGAGATGGAAACCCGGGTGCGCCTGGGCTGCGGTCAGGAAGATGCCGATGAGCGCCGGCTGCGGGATGTCGATCGGCAGCGTTGCCAGGGGGAACTTGCCGTATTCCAGGCGCAGCAGCCGCTTGCCCCGCTCGATCGCGGTGACGCTGTTGATGGACAGGTAGCCGTGCTCGTCCAGGGCAGGGCCGAAGCCCAGCTCCCGCAGGGTGTGCACGGAGCGCGGGGCGATGTTCTCGCCGCGGAAGCTGCGCTCCAGGTCGCTTTGTTTCTCGGCCACGACGACGTCGATGCCGCGCCGGGCCAGCAGGCAGCCCAGCAGCGCACCGGCCGGGCCGCCGCCGACGATCAGCACGTCGGTGCTGTCGGGCAGTTCGGAAAACTCGCTCATCACTGCTCCCAGTGCTCGAGTCGGTCTTTGACCCGGCCGAGGATCTCGGCCGCCATGGCGCCGTCGAGGACCCGGTGGTCGAAGGTGAGGGACAGGGTCAGCACGGGCGCGACGACGATCTCGCCGTCGCGGACGACCGGGCTGTCCGCGATGCGCCCGACACCGAAGCCGAGCGTGCCGGTGATCATCGGCAGGATCACCTGGACCGGCTCCTGCCCGACGGAGGTCACCGCGAAGGTGCCCTGCAGCGCGTTGCGCCGCGCCGGGTCGCGCAGCACGATGCGGTACAGCAGCCACGCGATGGGCAGCGGCAGCCGCTGCAACCGGCGGACCGACGCGAACGGGCCGGCCCCGTCGACCGACGCCTGCTTGTAGCCGTCGATGGCCGCCTGGATCTGCTCGATCGTGCGCGCCTGCGCCGATTCCACGGTTCCGGACAGCACGCACCGCTGGCCGTCGATGGTCCGGTCGAACAGGACCTTCGCGTGCACGTCCTCGAAGACCGTCAGGCGCGGCCGGGCGCCGTCGCTGAGCACGGCACGGGCGTCGGGGTAGCCGGCCAGGACCTCCGCCGCCGCCTTGATGACGTAGCTGACGTAGCTGGGCCGGCCCGCCGCCTCGCGCGCCGCGCGCAGCGCCGCCGCGTCGACCTCGGCCAGGAGGTAGACGTGGGCGGTGCGGCGCGCGTCGCGCAGGAAGGTGTACGTCTGCCGGCGGGCCGGCGGGAACGGCACGGTGGTCCGGCTCATGGCCGCGCGCCTGCCCGCTGCGCGTCGGCGGTGATCGCGGCCAGGTCGCCGACCGTCTGGGCGGCCACGAACCGCTCGTAGTCCAGCGAGACGTTCAGCTCGCGTTCGAGGTACACGAGGACCCGCAGCGAGTTGACCGAGTCCCAGCCGGCGATCGCGGCCAGCGACCGGTCGGCGGTGAGCTCCTCCTCGTCGACGTCCAGCAGTTGGGCGACGACCTCGACGACAACGTCAGTAGACATGGAACACCTCTTCGTCCGGCGTGATCTGGATCCAGCGGGGCAGCGTCGGCAGATCCCGCAGGTCGTGCTGGAACCGGCCGGGGGTGCCGGCAACCGGCGCGAACCCGAGGCCGGGGTAGAACCCGGCGAACTTGCCGTTCTTCGGTGACTCGACGAAGCCGCCGCGCACCGCGGTGGCGCCCGCCGCCAGGGCCGCCCGCAGGATCAGCCCGACCAGGGCGTCCTCGACGTTGCGGCTGAACACGCGGCAGCTGAGCACCATGTTCTCGATCTCCCAGGCGCCGTCGGCGGACCGGGTGAGCGCGACCGCGGCGATGAGGCCGTGGTCGCCGAACCGGTCGGCGAGCCGGGCGCCGAAGTAGGCGCCGGTGCCGTCGTGCTCGCGCCGGCGCACCTCCTCGTCGCTGTAGCGGCGGCCGGTGAGGTTGAACTGGTTGGTCTTGCCGAACAGTTGGATGATGCGGGCGGCGTTGACCGGGGCGAGCCGTTCGACGCTCAGCCGGGAGCCGAGGTCGAGCAGGTACTGCTCCAGGTCCACGACGGTCCGCGACAGCGCGGCGCGCTGGGTCTCGGCTCGGTACATCGCCGTGCGGTTGCGGTCCTCGTCGGTGACCCGCAGCAGCGCGAAGTCGCCGCGCGCGGCCAGCTGTGCGGCGTACCCGGCCGGGTCGGTGCCCACCTCGACGGTCGTCACCTGCGGCGCGGCGCGGCGCATGAGGTCGCGTTCGGCCGGGTTGTCGTCGAGGAAGACCATCGCGTCGCTGCCGATGTTGAGCTGCGCCGCCATCGCGGTGACGTTGCCGGGCTTGGGGTTCCAGTCGGCGGCGAACGCGACGAACGCGTCGCCGCGCAGCACCATCTCCGGGTGCGTGTCGATCGCCTCGCGCGCGAGCGCCTCGTCGTTCTTCGACGCGACCGCGAGCAGCACGCCCTGGCGCATCAGGTCGCGGGCGAGGTCCTGCAGCTCGCGGTGGGCCGAGCCCGGGTACGCGCCGCCGAGCTTGATCCCGGCCGGGCCGTCGTCGCCGACGACCCCGCCCCACAGCGTGTTGTCGAGGTCCAGCACGAGGCACTTGGCGGCCCTGCCGAGGTCGGCGCGGGCGACCCGGCCGAGCTCGTCGGCGTATCCCGCCAGGAACGCCGTGGAGAAGGTCTGCCCGGCGACGTGCCGCATCCGGTCCGCGCCGAAGATGGATCCGGGTGTACCGCCGGTCGCGCTGGTGCCGAACCGGGCCGCGATGGCCGCCGCGCTGAGCACGACCGTGCCCTGCTCGGCGCCGAGGTCGAGGATCGCGGCGTTCATCCGGTCCCAGGCCGCCTCGATCCGGGCCCGGGTGGCGTAGTCGAGGTACCGGTCGCGGCGCAGCGCCGACAGCGGCACGGTGGCCAGCACGACGAGGCCGCCGAGGGCCTGCCGGCAGGCGGTGGCCCAGGCGCCGAGCTCGGCCGGGAACGCCGCGCAGCGTGCCTCGACCTGCGCCGAGTCGAGCGGGTCGCCGACCCGTTCGAACACGGCGTTGTCGTCGAGCAGGCAGGCGGTGACCCGGGGACTGAGGTCGGCCAGGTTCGGCGCGCCCGTCATGATCTCCAGCCGCCACTGGTCGAAGCCGGCCAGCCGCACCTGCGGCAGGAAGCCGTCGCGGACCAGCGCCGCGGTCAGCAGGTTGGGCAGCGCGTCGAGGGTCGAGTTGCCCAGCAGCGCGACCCGCTGCTCGACGAACCCGCCCGCGGCGGCCAGCTGGGCGTGCGCCCGGCCGCCGGACAGCAGCGCGCCGGCGGCCTCGAGGTCGAGGGGATCGGTGAGGCCGGCGAGCAGCCGGCGCAGCTCGTGTCCTGCCCCGCCGAGCCCGCCGGCGCGTTTGAGGGCGCGCAGCTGCGCGACCCCGCCCGGCGGGGTGAGGGGCGCGACGTTCACGTCAACGGCCATCGGAGGCCCCCTGGTGCCGCAGCGCCATCCCGGAGATGACCCATTTGGAGGACTCGATGGTGGCAACCATGATCCGGGCGCCGTCGGCGGTGCCGTTCATGCCGGCCCGGGCGCGGCGCAGCTGGATGAACGGCAGCGCGTTGCCGTTGTTGCCGGTCTCGGCCACGCAGGACACGGCCTGCTCGGGGCGGACCCCGAGGTACTCCCGGATCTTCTCGGTCATGACGCCGTTGAGCTGCGGGGTGAGAACCCGCTCGACCTTCTCCAGGGACCAGCCGGTGAGCTCACCGAGCTCGCTGAGGACCAGCGCGGCGGCCTCGGGGACGTGCCGCTCGATCGCCTTGTAGTCCTCCTCCCCCATCGGTTCCGGGGCGCTGACCCCGTTCGGGCCGGTGACCATCGGCGCGCCCTCGGCGCCGTACCAGCGCACGACCTGCGCCGGCTTGCGGCCGAGGCCGACGGCGCGCAGCACCATGTGCTCCACGACGAAGCCGGGGCCTTCGATGTCGGCCTCGACGACCGCGGCGCCGCCGCCGTCGCCGAACAACGCGAAGTTGATCATCTCGGCCGGTCGCATGTCGGCGACGTCGCGCTTCGACGGCCAGAACTTCAGGCAGGTGTCGGCGCCGATGACCAGGCCGCGGCGCAGCCCGCTGGCGAGCAGCGCGCGGGCGGTGTACAGGCCCTGCAGCGCCCCGGCGCAGCCGGAGGTGAGCTGGAGGGTCGGCACGCCGTCGATGCCGAGCCGGTCGGCGACCAGGTTCACGGTCGCCGGCATCAGGTGGTCGGGCGAGGCGGTGGTCAGGATGAGGAACTCGATGTCGGCCGGGCCGATCCCGGCCGCCTCCAGGACCTTGGCGCCCGCGGCGGTAGCCAGGTCGCCGGTGCTCTTCGGCACCCCGGCCGGGCTGTCGGGATTGCAGAAATAGCGGCTGCGATTTCCGGTCATCCGCTCGAGCCACTGCTCGTGCAGGCCGAACCGGGCAGCCATGTCGGAATTGGTGACCGGTTCTCCCGGAAGCACTTCACTGAGGGCTGTGATTCGCAAAGAACTGTCCTTTGCTCTCGTGCGGATACCACATTTCGAGGGCGCGTTCGTACGCCACCGGATTCGCGTCTGCCAATCCGGTGACCGGTCGTTGCGGCTCAGCCCACCGGTACCGGTGCGGGCTCCGCGGTGCGCTCGGCCCAGACGGGCACGTCGAGGATCTCCAGCACGGCGGCGGACCAGGACAGGCCGCTGCCGGTGCCAACGAGCAGCACGCGGTCGCCGCGCGCCACCCGGCCGGACTCGACCAGGTGCGCCACGCCGGCGAGCTGGTCGGCCGCGCCGAGGTGCCCGACCCTCGACGACCACTCCACGAGGGTGCGGTCCGGGTCCAGGGCGAGCGGTTCGAGGTACTGGTCGGTGAGCATCTTGCGGTTGAGGTTCGGCAGGACCACGACCGCCATGTCGGCCAGGTCGCAGCCGGCGCGGGTGAGCGCCGCGTCGACGACCGACCGCATGCCGGTGGACAGCCGGTGCAGCAGGTTGTCCAGGCCGAAGTCGGTGATGAACTGGACCTTCGACAGCCGCACGTCCACCAGCGCGCCGGTCGGCGCGGGCTGGAACCGGGTGTTGCCGCGGTGCATCTGCTCCAGTTCGGCGTCGGTGCTGGTGTGCACCGACACGATGCGGGCGAACCCGCCGCTGGTGGACACCACGACCGCGGCGGCGCCGTCGCCGTAGACCGCGCCGTAGTCGGCGGCCCAGCGCACGATGCCGGGCTCGCAGAAGCGGTCGGCGGCGGTGATGAGCGCCGCGCCGCTGCCCCGCGCCGACAGGTAACCGGCGGCGAGGTCGAGCGCGGCCATGCCACCGTTGGAGGCCTGACCGACGTTGATCGCGGCGGCGCCGGACACCCCGGCGCTGCGTTGGACGTAGGAGGCCGGCGACCAGAAGGAGTTCTGGCCCTGGTGGTAGGTGTTCGCGTACAGCACCAGCACGACGTCGTCCTGCTGGTGCAGCGCGGCGGCCCGGGCAAGCGCCGTCTGCGCGGCGCGTGCCGCCATGACCGGTGGCGCGTCGTCGGGGCCGGCGACCGGAATGCTGACGATGCCGTTGGTGACGAACTCGTCGGCGCCCTGGCCGGCCAGGGTGGTGAGCTCCATCGGCGGCGGAAGCCACGCCGCCGCGGCGGCGAGGTAGAGGGGCTGCTCAGACATGGTGCTCCGTCGGGGTTGCGGGTGTGCACGGTGAGTTCCCCGCCGGCCGGGGCGGTGCCGCCGGCCGGCGGTTCGTGGGGTGCGGCCGGCGTCGCCGGCTCCGGTTGCTTCGGTTACTTCGGTTGGCTTCGGTCGGTTCCGGCCGGTCTCAGTCGACCCGGCGGGCGAAGATGTTGGCGAAGCCGGTGTCGCGCAGCGGGCCGTAGGTGTCCACCACGACGTCGAAGCCGCGCTGGCGCAGGATCTCGGCCAGCAGGCCGTGCTCCTGGGCGCCGGCGTGCGACTCCAGCGCCACCTGGCGGACCTTGGACCAGTCCGCGTTGGTGATCCCGTCGAGCGCGGCGATCTCGCTGCGCTCCGCGTCGATCTTGAGCAGGTCGATGCGGTCCAGGCCGCACTCGGCGACCAGCGAGCTCACCGAGCGGGTCGCGACCTCGTGCTGCTCGGCGTACAGCCGGTTCTCCAGCAGGTCGTCGAGCAGGAAGTCGGGCACCGGCTCGGTCTCGCCGCTCTCCTCGGCCGCGTTCTCGATGACCTTGCGCAGCACGGCCCGGTCGACCGTGGTGTCGGCGTGGAACCCGGAGAAGACCGACGAGTTCGGGTAGTAGGTGAACAGCATCGAGCCGTCGACGGCCGACACGCCGCAGTGGTGCGCGACGCCGCCCGGCACGTGCCGGGCCAGGTTGGTGCGCAGCACGCCGATCAGGGCCGGGGCCGGCTCGATGGCGTGGATCGTCGCGCCGGGGCACTGCTGGGCCACGAACATGCTGAACATGCCGATGTTCGCGCCGATGTCGAGCACGACCGCGGCGGGCGGCAGGGTGATGCCGTGCTGCAGGTAGCAGTTGCGGGCGAAGATCTCGTCGTACAGGTACCGGGTCTCGTACGCCCGCTGGTGCGCCACGACCATGCCGTTGGGCAGGACGAAGTCGTCCGCCGCGGCGGTCTCGGTCACCGGCGCCAGGGTCGCCGCCTCACCACTGGGGGACATCGAGGACCTCCAGCACGGCCACCGTCCACATGAAGCCGATGCCGGCGCCGACGGTGACGATCAGGTCGCCCGGCTTCGGCCGGCCGGTCTCGATCAGGTGGTTCAGGCCGATGAACTGGTCGCCCGCGCCCATGTGGCCGTAGTCCTTGCCCCACTCGTAGGTGGTCTGCTTCGGGTCGAGGCCGAGCTGGCCGTAGAAGCCCCAGTCGGCGACGGTCTGCCCGACGTTGGCGTGCACGAACCACTGGGTGTCGGGCAGCGTCGTGTCGGCGTCGGTCAGGGCCTGCTGGAGCACCCCGCCGAAGTTGCGGCCGATCCGCTCGATGGCCTCCTCGTAGCCGTTCGGGTTCTGCATGAGGTACGCGTGCTTGCGCGCCCGCATGTCGCCGGGCTTGCCGTCGTAGAACGGCGCGTCGTTCCACGCGTCGGCGCCGCGGTAGATCGGCTCCAGCGACGGGTCGCCGACGCTCGCGGTCGAGCGCACCTTGGCGAAGCCGCCGCTGGTCGACAGCACCACCGCGCCCGCGCCGTCGCCGTAGATCTGCTGGTCGTCGGTGGTGAAGCGGTTGAAGTACGGCAGCTTGAACGAGTCGCCGGTGGTGATCAGCGCCGCCGGGGAGTCGTTGCGCGACGTGATCCAGGACGCGGCGAGCTCGAGCGCGGCGGGGCCGCCGTTGGAGCCCTGGCGGATCTCGATGGCGGCGCCGGTGCCGGCACCCGCCTCCCGCTGCACGAACGACGCCGGGGTCCAGAAGTCCTGGCCCTGATGGGCGCAGCAGGCGTGCAGGACCAGGCCGAAGTCCTCCGGCGCGTGGCCGGAGCGCTGCACGGCCTGGCGGCCGGCCGCGGCGGCCATCTCGGCCGGGGCCTCGCCCTCGCCGGCGACGCGGACCTCGCGGATGCCGTTGGCCTCGTGCTCCCCCGCGTCGTACAGGCCGGCCGCGACGGCGTCGTCCGCCTTGACCGCCTCCCGCGGCAGGTACGCGCCGAGCCCGGCCACGTACACGTTTTCCCAGCGCATCAGGTGCCTCCAGTGCGATCGGTTGAGCTGACCCCGTCACCATGGTTCGGCCCGCTAAAGCGTGCCTTGCGTCCGGCAAAAATGCGGCCCGCAGCGGCCTCAAGGCACCTGTATGCGATCGATATCGATAGTATTCTGGCCCGCAGAGCGCCATTGAAACCGATATTCGAACAGCCCGGAAAATGAAGAATTCACGGTCGACGTGATACATACACGGGTGGGATGAAGAATGCACGGCATGAATCGCACACCGGTCCTGCAACGACTGGTGCACCGCTCGTCCTCGGCCACCGGGACCTTCGCCGACACGGCCGGCGCCCAGGAGCACGGGTTCGCGCTGTCGGCCGAGCTGCCGTCGGCGCACCCCCTGTACAACGACGGCCCCGGGAAGCGGCACGATCCGCTGTTCCTCGCCGAGGCGCTGCGCGAGGCGGTCGTGTTCATCGGCCACGGATACTTCCGGGTGCCCGCCGACCGGCCCGCGGTCTTCGGCCGTTTCGAGGCCGGGATCACCAGCCTGCCGCCGTGGCGCGCCTCGGCCCGCCCCGCGCACGCGACCGTCGACCTGCGGGTGCGGGCCGCGGAGCCGGGCGGCGGCGGCGCGCCGTCGGGGCTGCTCTGCCGGGCCACGATCACCATCGGTGGCGTGCCGTGCGGCAGCGCCCGGCTGGAGGTGGCGTTCCCGCCGCCGGGCAGCGATCCGGTGCCGGCGCCCGGGGCCGCCGGGCGGGGGCGTTTCCGGCTGCTGTCCCCGCACTCGGTCGGCCGCTCCGACGCGCGCAACGTGCTGGTCGGCCAGCCTGCCCGGGGCGAGGACGACGAGTTGCGGCTGGATCTCGCCGGTACCGCCGGCGGCAGCGCCGCACCGTGGCGGGACACTCCCGACGGTGACCTGCTGGAAGCGGGGCGGCAGGCCGCGATCCTGACCGCGGGCCGGCTGCGCGGTTTCGCCTCGGGGCACTGCACCGTGACGCTGTGGTCGGGCCGGTTCACGGCCGCGGTGGCCGGCGAGGCGACCGTGCGGTGCACGGCCAGGCCCGGCACCGCCACCCGCAACCGCGACGGCCAGCCGGTGGTGCCGGTGGAGCTGCGGTTCACCCAGACCGGCACGCCGCTGGGCACCGCGTCGGTCACCGTCCTGGAAGACGGCTGATCCCGGTGGAGCGCCAGGACGTGCCGGCCCGGTACCGGCTGCTGGGCCCGGTCCGGCTCGGCGAGCGCACCCCGTCGGCGGCGAAGCTGCGGGTGGTGGCGGCGACCCTGCTCATCCGGGCCGGCGACGTGGTCTCCGCCGACTGTCTCATCGAGGAGCTGTGGGGCGAGCACCCGCCGCGCACCGCCACGACCACCCTGCACGTGTACGTCTCGCAGCTGCGCAAGACCCTCGAGCCGGCCACCGGCGGGCCGATCGTCACCCGCGCGCCCGGATACGTCATGCAGGTCGGCCCCGACGAGCTGGACCTGACCCGGTTCGAGGCGCTGCGCCGCGACGGCCGGGCCGCCCTGAAACGGCGGGAGCACGCCGAGGCGGCGCGGCTGCTGCGCGCGGCGACGGCGCTGTGGACCGGCCCGCCGCTGGCCGACATCCCGCACGGGCCGGTGCTCATGTCCGCCGCGGCGCGGTTACAGGAGCTGCAGCTGGACGCCCTGGAGCACCTGTTCGCGGCCGAGCTGCAGCTGGGCCATCACCGCGAGATCGTCACCGAGCTGTTGCCGCTGGCCGACGAGCACCCGCTGCGGGAGCGGCTGCACGCCCACCTGATGCTGGCGCTGCACCGCAGCGACCGGCAGGCCGACGCGCTGCGGGTGTTCGGCCGGGTCCGCCGCCGCCTCGCCGAGGAGCTCGGCACCGACCCCGGCGCCGACCTGCGCGAAATGCACCAGCGGATCCTGCGTTTCGACCCGGGCCTGGACTGGCGCGGCGGGGGCGGCTCCCGCCCCGCCGACCCGGTCGTCTGGCTCCCCCGGCCGGTCGCCGACTTCGTCGGCCGCGACGCCGAGCTCACCCAGGCCGCCGAGCTGCTCGGCGACGGCGGACCCCGGACCGCGCGGGTGCTCAGCATCGCCGGCAAGGCCGGGGTCGGCAAGACGGCGTTCGCGCTCGCGCTCGCGCACCGGCTCAGCGACCGCTTCGGCGACGGCCGGATCTTCGCCAGCCTGCGCAGCAGCGAGGGGGCGCCGCTGGACGCGGCCCAGTCGGTGCAGCGGCTGCTGCGGGCGTTCCCACCGGCCGCCGGGCACGACCTCGGCGGCGACCTCGACGGGCTGCTCGCCGCGCTGCAGCGGGTCATCGCCGGCCGGCGGCTGCTGATCGTCCTCGACGACGTCGTCACCGAGGGGCAGATCCGCGGCATCCTCGCCGCCACCGGCGAGTGCACGGTCCTCATCACCGGCCGGCGCATCCTCACCGCCATCGAGGGCGCCCGGCACGTGGTCCTGCCCGTCCTCGACCCGGCCGCCGCGCACGAGCTGCTCACCGCCACCGGCGGGGCACGCATCGCCGCGGACCGGCGCGCGTCCGCCCGCATCGCGCGGCTGTGCGGCTACCTGCCGCTCGCGCTGCGGGTCGCCGGCGCCAGCCTCGCGATGCGTCCACAGTGGATGGCGGAGACCCTCGCCCGGCGGCTGGCCGACGAGCCGGCCCGGCTGAGCATGCTGGCGATCGGCGACATCGACGTGCGGGCGAACCTGCTTGTCGGCTACCGCGAGGTCAGTCCCGCGGCGCAGCAGGCGATGCGGCTGCTCGCCGTCGCGCCGGCGCAGGACTTCGCGGCCTGGACGGCCGCGGCGCTGCTCGGGGCGGGCCCTGACGCGGCCGAGCAGGTGCTCGCCGAGCTGGTGCACGCGCAGCTCATCGAGCACCGTTCGGTGGTCGGCCGGCCCGGCCGGTTCGGCTTCCACGTCCTGCTGCGCGCCCTGGCGGTGGAGCTCCTCGCGGAGGAGCCCGCGCACGTGCGCGCGGCGGCGGTGGAACGCTGGTGCCGCACCGCGACCGGCCTCGCCCGGCACGCCGACGCCCTGCTCACCCCGGGCCGGGCACTGGACCTGCTCGGCGAGCCGGAGCCGGTCCCGTCGGCCGCGGCGGCCAGGGTCGTCGGGGACGCGCCGCTGCGCTGGTTCGACCTGGAGGCGGCCGGGCTGGTCACCGCCGTGCGCCGGGCACACCAGGCCGGGCACTGGCCGCTGGTCTGGCGCCTCGCCGACGCGCTGAGCGGATACTTCCAGGTCAGCGCCGGCTGGGACGACTGGGGCGAGGTCCTCGACCTGGCCCGGGACGCGGCCCGCCGGGCCGGCAACGGCACCGCCGAGGCCGTCGCCGAGCTGTCCCTGGGCGAACTTGCCTGGCAGCGCCGGCAGGTCCCCGAGGCGACCGCCGCGTTCGAGCGGGCGCACCACTGGGCCCGGTCCGAGGGCTGCCGACCGGTCGAGGCGCACAGCATGATCGGTCTGGCCGACGTCTCGCTGGAGCGCGGCCTCGTGGACCAGGCGCGCCGCCTGTATGCCCAGGGCCTCATCCTGTGCCGGGCCGACGGCGACGTCCGCGGCGCCACCGACGCCCTGCGCGGCCTGGCCCTGGTCGAACTGCGCCGCGGCGAGCGGGAGGCGGCCCTGCACCGCTTCGCCGAGTGCGGCCGCGCGGCCGACCAGCTCGGCGACCCCCGCTGGCGCGAGTTCGCGCACCGCGTCGCCGACCGCATCCGCCGCGAGCCCGGCCGTGGCGGCCTGTCCGCCGCCGTCGAGATGCGCCCGGGCGTCTGGATGTTCGGCGCCGCCTGAGTCGCACCGTGACGGCGGCTGGGGACCGACTGGGGATCGGCAAGGGATCGCGGGCGGTCGCACCCGCCCGCGGTCCGCTGAAGCCCCGCCGAGGGCCAAGGCGGGTCCGGCACGTGGATGCCGGGGCGCGGCGGGCCCGGACGCCGCCCGGGCCTCGCCTCGCACCGACCCCACCTACCAGGGCACGCCTCAGGTCGCGGGCTGGTCCTCCTTCACCTCCGCCGCGCCGGGCTTCTCTTCCGCGCCGCGCAGGCCGCGGAAGCCGATCAGGCCGTTGAGGAAGCTCAGCACGACCCAGACGCCGAGGACCGCGAAACCGCGGTGCAGCGCCGAGTTCAGCGCCTCGGTCGGGTCGACGCCCTGCGCCACCAGGGTGGCGACGCGGTCCTGCACGACGGTGGCGATGACCGCCAGGCCGAACGCGGCGCCGACCTGGGTGGCCGTGTTGAGCACCGCCGACGTGGCGCCGGCGTCGTCACCGGTCGCCTGGGACGTGCCGACCACCGGGGTCGGCACCAGACAGAAGACCAGACCGGCGCCGAGCAGCGTGGTCACCGGCAGCAGCACCGTCCAGTAGTTCGCGTGCAACGGCGTGTCCAGCATCAGCACGAGCATCGCGCCGAGCAGGACGGTGCCGATGAGGTACAGCGGCCGGGGCCCGGTCCGTCCGATGAGCTGGAGCAGGATCGGCGCGACGATCATCAGGGCGAGGCTGGTCGGGATGTACGCCAGGCCGGTCTTGAGCGGGCTGTAGCCGAGGACCGTCTGCATGTACAGCGGCAACAGGAAGAACGACGGCAGCATGATGCCGGCGGTCAGGAACTCGCCGAGACTGCCGGCGACCACGCCGCGCTGCCGGAAGAGCCGCAGCGGCAGCAGCGGCGCCGGGGTGGACCGCTCGATGCGCAGGAACGCGCCGAGCAGCACGACCCCGCCCGCGGCGGCGGCCAGGGTCACCGGGTCGGTCCAGCCGTTGGTGGTGACGCTGACAATGGCGTACACCACCAGCAGCATGCCGCCGGTGGCCGTGAGCGCGCCGGCGGTGTCCGCGGGCGGCCGTGGGCCAACCGGCCGGGCGCCGCTGACCAGCAGCAGGGCGCCGACGACCAGCAGCACCCCGACCGGGATGTTGATGTAGAACGCCCACCGCCAGCCGACGTTGACGACGGCGCCGCCGAGCAGGGTGCCGATGGACGCGCCGATGCCGATGACGGTGCCCCAGATGCCGAACGCCTTGTTGCGCTCCTTGCCCTCGGCGAACGTGGTGACCAGGATCGACAGGGTGGCGGGGGCGATCGCGGCCCCGCCGAGGCCCTGCAGGGCGCGGGCCGCGAGCAGCTCGGCCTCGCCGCCGGCCAGGCCGGCCAGGGCCGAGCCGACGGTGAACAGGGCCAGGCCGCCGATGAAGACGCGGCGGCGGCCCAGGATGTCGGTGAGCCGGCCGCCGAGCAGCAGCAGGCCGCCGAAGAGCAGCACGTAGGAGCTCATCACCCACTGCATGCCGGTGGCGGTGAGGCCGAGGTCGGCGCGCAGCTGGGGCAGCATGACGTTGACGACCGTCGCATCGATGACGATCATGAACTGGGCGAATGAGATGACCAGCAGCGCCCACCAGCGCCGCCGGTCGGGTGTCGCGGGAGCGGCGTCCGGGTCGATCCGGGCCGCGTCGTCGACAATGCTCACGAGTGTCCTCCTCGGGACTGGTGGCCGGACCGGGCCGCGGGGCCACAGCGGGCTCCCGCGGCGCCGGCCGGCGACCGGCGGGTCAGGCCGCGGCCACCTTGGAATAGATGCCGCGGAGGCTGCGCTCGGTCAGCAGGCTGCCGATCAGCACGCGCTTGCCGGTCTCCCGCTCGACGGCGGAGATCAGGCGCAGCATGTGCAGCGAGTCCCAGCTGACGACCCCGTCGAGGTCGCCCTCCAGGTCCTTCTTGGCCAGCGGCAGCGCGAGCTCGTCGCGCACGATCCGGATGAAGTCGGTCTCGGTGATCATGCCGGGGTCCTTTCGGGGGTGGCGGCCTCGGTGCCGAGGTCGGATTGGAGCGTGAGGTGGCCCGGCACGCCGGGCAGGTCGGTCAGGTCGTGACGGAACGACAGTTCGCCGTCGGTGTCGGCGACCGTCTCGAAGCCGAGCGACGGGTAGAAGTCGCGCACCTTCGTGTTCTTCTTGGTCGGGCGGTACGTCCCGTGCACGGTCGCGGCGCCGGTGTCCCGCGCGAGGCGCAGCACCTCCGACAGCGCCGCCTGCTCGATGCCGCGCGCGAAGACGCGGCAGCTGAGCAGGACATTGTCGACGTGCAGCGCGTCACCGCTGCGGTGGGCGAAGACCGCGCCGACGACGCCGTTGTCGCCGAACCGGTCGCCCGAGCGGACCGCCAGCACCAGGTGCTCCGGGTCGTCGACCCGGCGTTGCACGTCGGCCTGGTCGAGCCGCTCGGTGGTCAGGTTGAACTGGTTGGTGCGCAGGGTCAGCTGGGCGACCCGGGCCACCTCGGCGTCGCCGACCCGGGAGACGGCGACCCGCACGTCGAGCTGGTCGAGGTAGTCGGCGAGGGAGCCGCTGCCGTCCAGCAGTTCCTGCCGGGCGCCTTCGGCGCGGTACAACTGGGTGCGCGCCCGGTCCTCCTCGGTGAGCTCCAGCGCGTCGAACCACCCGTCGGCGAGCAGCCGCTCCACGTGCAGCGCCGGCTCCTCGTCGACCGCCACGACGGTCACCTCCGGCAGCGCCTGGGCGACCAGCCCGCGCTCGAACGGCGAGTCGTCGACGAAGACGAAGCTGTCCAGCCCGAGGTTGAGCACGCCCGCGATGTCGCGGATGTTGACGTCCTTGGCGTTCCAGTTGGCGTTGACCCGCGCGAAGTCGCTCTCGCGCAGGACCATGTCGGGGTGCTCGCGCAGCGCAGTGAGCACCGGGTCCAGGTCGTTCTTGCTGCTGACCGCGAGGACCACGCCCTGCGCGGCGAGCTGCTTGACGACGCGCTGGAACCGGCCGAACGCCTCGCCGCGGAACGTGGTCGCGACCTCGATCCCGTCCTGGCCGTCGTCGCCGAGGACCCCGCCCCAGACCGTGTTGTCGAGGTCGAGGACCAGGACCTTCTTGGTCCTGCCGCGCACCGTGCGGGCCAGGTGGGCGACCTCGCGGGCGTAGCCGAAGAGCAGGTCGTCGCCGAGGTGGGCCTTGGCGTACACGGCCATCCGCGGCTCGTGCACGGCGACGCCCTCGGCGAGGACGGGGTCGAGGTCCACGACGGTGACCCGCGGGTGCCGTTCGGCCAGGCCGAGCAGCCCGATGTTGAACTGCCGCCAGGCCATCCCGAGCGCGGCACGGGACCGCAGGTCGACCAGCTGCGCGGTGTGGATGCGTTGCAGCGGCACGGTGTTGAGCACCAGCCGGCCACCGGCCCGCTCGGCGTAGCCGGCGACGAGCCGCTCCAGCAGGGCCAGCTTCGCGGTCGCGGTCGCGGCCACGTCCTCGGCGGTCCAGCCCGGCGCGAGCTCGTCGAAGACGATCTGCGCGTCGAGCACGCACAGGACCAGGTCGGCGCCGCTGCTGTACACCTCGCTGCCGGGGTCCTGCAGGTCACGGATGTAGGCGTCGAAGTCGCTGACGTGGGGCCGCAGCAGCAGCCCGTGCCGGGCGAACTGGGCGGTGAGCGGGGCGACGAGCGTGCCGAGCGTGGCGTGGCCGGTGATGGCGACGGTCACCGTGTCGGCGTCGGTCGCGCCGCCCGCGGCCAGGATCTCGTCCGGCTCGGTCCGGGACAGCACCTGCCCGGCGCGGGTCAGGTCGACCGGGTCGGTCATCTCGGCGAGGAGCCCCGGCACGGCCCGGTACTCCGCGGCGATCCGGCCCTCGTTGTGCAGGACGCGGAGCCGGGCGAGCGGGGTCTCCTCGAGCACAGCAGTCACAGGAATCGTCCTCCTACAGGGGTTGGCTGGGGGGGTCAGCTGACCGGGACCGGGGCAGCGTCCGGAGCCGGGGCGTCCGGCTCGGGCGTCTTCTCGGTGCGGCGGGCCAGGGCGCTGGGCCACCAGATCGCCCGGCCGATGTCGCTGGCGAGGGCCGGGACCAGCGCGGTGCGTACCAGGAACGTGTCGAGCAGGACGCCGAACGCGACGGTGAACCCGATCTCGACGAACGACACCGCCGGCAGCGTGCCGAGGGCCGCGAACGTGCCGGCGAGCACCAGGCCCGCCGAGGTGATCACCCCGCCGGTCGCGGCCAGGCCGGCGACCACGCCCCGGCGGGTGCCGGCCACGAGCGCCTCCTCGCGCACCCGGGTCATCAGGAAGATGTTGTAGTCGATGCCGAGGGCGACCAGGAAGACGAAGACGAACAGCAGGTACAGGGTGTCCTGCCCGCCGAAGCCGAAGACGTGGTCGAACACCAGGGCGCTGACGCCGAGGGCGGCGCCGAAGGACAGCACCACCGTGGCCATCAGCAGCAGCGGGGCCAGCAGCGAGCGCAGCAGGCCGGCGAGGACCCCGAAGACCACCAACAGGACCAGCGGGATGATCAGCAGGTTGTCGGAGCGCGACGCGTCGGCGATGTCGAGGCGGACCGCGGTGTCGCCGCCGACCAGCGCCTGCGCGCCGGGCACGGCGTGGACCGCGGTGCGCAGCCGGCCGATCGCCTCGCGGGCCGCGGCGCTGTCGGACGGGTCGCGCAGGACGGCGGTGACGAGGACCCAGCCGTCGCCGGTCACCGGGCCGGTGCTGGCCGCGGCCACCCCGTCGACGCCGGCCGCCGCCGCGCGGACCTGGTCGGCCTGCCCGGCGCGGGCCACGATCAGGGCGGGGTCGCCGACGCCGGCGCCGTAGTGCTCCTCGATGGCTCGCTGGCCGACGACCGAGTCGGGCCGGTCGACGAATGTGTCCTCGTTGTTCAGGCCGCCGAGGCGCAGGTTGACCGCGCCGAGGGCGGCGACCGCCAGGACCGCCGCGGACAGCAGCCAGACCAGTCTCGCCCGGGCCGAGATCCAGGTGCCGAGCCGGTGCCAGAAGCCGCCGCCGGCCGGTTCCGGCGCGCCGTGCACCGGGCGGACGGGCCAGAACACCCACCGGCCGCAGGCGGTGAGCAGCGCGGGCAGCAGGGTCAGCATCGCCAGCACCGTGACGGCCACCCCGATCGCGACGACCGGGCCGAGACCCTCGGTCGAGCGCATCTGCGCGAACATCAGGCAGAGCATGCCGGCGGCCACGGTGGCGGCGCTGGCCACGACCGCGGAACCGGCCCGGCGCAACGCGACCGCCATGGCGACGTGCCGGTCCTCGTGCCGGCGCAGTTCTTCGCGGTACCGGGCGATGAGCAGCAGGGCATAGTCGGTGCCGACGCCGAAGATGATGACGGTGAGCACCGCCGATCCCTGCGCGTCGATGGTCAGCCCGGCGTCGCGGGCCAGCAGGTAGATGAGCCCCTGGGCGACCATGAGGGCGACCGAGACGGCGGCCAGCGGCAGCAGCCACAGGACGGGGCTGCGGTAGGTGAGCAGGAGCAGCACGATGACGACGAGGGCGGCCACGGCGAGCAGCACCCCGTCGATCCCGCCGTAGGCGGCGGCCTGGTCGGCGGTGTAACCGGCCTGCCCGGCGATGTGCACGCTCAGGCCGGCGGCGTCGGCGGCGGCGATGCCACGCAGCCCGTCGGCGGTCGTCTTGACCTGGTCCCAGCCCGTCTTCGGCAGCTCGACCGGAACCCGGACCTGGATCGCCTTGCCGTCGGCAGAGACCTCGGGCGCGCCGACGGTCCCGCGCACGCCCGGCACCGACGCGAAGGCCCGCGCGTCGGCGTCGACCTTGGCCTTGTCCCCGGCGGTCAGCCCGCCCGCACGCACGTACACGATCTGCGCCTCTACCGTGTGGTCGGGCTGCAGCCGCTGCACGATGGTGAGCGTCCGGGTCGACTCGGCGCCGGAGGGCAGCCAGGCCGAGATGTCGTTCTTCTGCACCTCGGCGAGCCGGCTGCCCAGCCCGCCGAGTCCCACCACGACGACGAGCCAGACCATCAGCGTCAGCCACTTGGTCCGCCGTCCGCAGACAGCTCGGACAATCGCGCCCATCACCCCTCCGCTCACGCGTGACCGCCGGCAGCACGCCGACTGGGGTGAGTCTGTGGGTGGGCGCTAAAGCTCCCCTTAGGCGGCTTCGGCCGTCCGCTTCAGCAGGTCGAGCCACTGCTCGAGGCCGCGTTGCAGCTTCCGGCTCGGGTACAGCACACCGACGAGCGGGGCGGCCATGCTCTCCTCGGTGCGCATCCGCACCGGGCCGGCCGGCAGCTGCTCCAGCGTGTTGCGGTGCACCGCGCGGATGCCGGTGCTGACGCCGGTCCAGGTCAGCTCCCGCTCCGGGGTGACGACCGCGAACCGGGACCTGATGTTGGACGGGCCGTTCTTCCAATGGAATGCGGCGTCCACGGCGACGGCCGGGTCGAGGGTGACCTTGCCGACGTCGGTGTTCCAGGTCGGCCAGGCGGCCACGTCGCTGAGCAGCCGCCACACGTCGGCGATCGGCGCGTCGATGTCGATCTCGGTGGAGGCGAGGACCGGGGCCTTGTCGTCGACCCGGCCGCGTTTGGCGTATTCGTCGTGCAGCACGTGCAGCGGCGGACCGCTGTAGAAGAGGTTTCCGACGATCGAACTCGGCATCCGGCACGCCCTTCGTAGATGGCCCCGAGTCTACCGAGGGGCGTCCGCGACCTCGCCGGGGTGTTCGACCGCGATGCCCGCCAGTGCGAACCCGGGCACCGCGGTGTTAACCACGACGCGCGCGGTGTTCCCGACCGCGACTCCTGCGGTGTTCTCGACCGTGACGCCGGCAGTGTTCTCGACCGTGACGCCTGCGGTGTTCCCGACCGCGATGCCGGCAGCGCTCTCGACGGCGATGCCGGCAGTGTTCTCGACGGCGATGCCGGCCAGTGCGAACCCGCCGGCGACCGCGAAGCGGCCCCGCATCGCGGTGAGCGGGCCGGTGCCGGCGCCCGGCCGGCAGTCGCCGGGGACGAGGATCCGGGCGTGGAACGTGCCGCCGGCCGCGTCGAAGGTGACATCGGCGTCCTCGAAGCCGAGCCAGCGGCCGGTCAGCGGGAACCACGCCTTGTAGATGGCCTCTTTCACGCAGAACAGCAGCCGGTCCCAGTGCAGCTCGGGGCGCAGCGCCCGCAGCGCGCCGTCGCGGGCCCGCTCGGTCGGCAGGGCGACGAGGCCGAGCACGCCGTCGGGCAGCGGGCCGTGCGGCTCCGCGTCGACGCCGATCGCCGCGAAGCGGGTGGCCTCGGCCACGGCGGCGCCGCGGAAGCCGTCGCAGTGGGTCATGCTGCCGACCACCCCGGCGGGCCACGTCGGCGCGGAGCGCTCACCCGGCAGGATCGGCGCGGGTGGGCGGCCGAGGTCGCGCAGGGCGACCCGGGCGCAGTGCCGCACGGTGGTGAACTCCCGGACCCGCTTCGCGACGGCGCCGGCGACGACCGGCTCCTCCTGCGGCAGCAGCGTCGCCTCGGGCGGGTCGCCGAACGCCTCGGCGGCCATGACGCCGTCCGGCAGGACGAGGCCGAGCAGCCCGCGCTCAGCCACCCGCTCCCCCGGCGTCCGCTCCCCAGGCGTCCGCTCCCCAAGCAGCCGCGCCTCAGGCGTCCGCTCCGCAAGCAGCCGCGCCTCAGGCATCGGCTCCTCAGGCATCGGTTCCTCCGGCGTCGGCGACGACGGCGCGGGCGAACGCATCCAGGCCGTCACCCAGCAGGTAGAAATGGCCGCCGGGGAACGTCCGCAGCCGGAACCGGGCGTCCGTCTCGTCGCGCCAGGCGGGCAGGCCCGCGGCCGGGGCGAGCGGGTCGTCGGTGCCGCACAGCGCGGTGAGCGGGCAGGACAGCCGGGGCCGGTGCGGCCGCGGGCGGTAGGTGTCCAGCACCCGCAGGTCGGCGCGGACCGGGCCGAGGAACCGCTCCAGCAGCTCGGGGATCTCAGCGAGGGCCGGTGGCAGCCCGCCGAGCGCCACGAGCTGCTCGGTGAGGCGCCGGTCGTCGAGGTCGTAGAGCCGGGCAAGGCCACCGGCGGTGACGCCCGGCGCGACCCGGCCGGAGACGCCGAGCCACACCGGCGGGCGCCCGAGATCCTGCAGGGCCAGGGCGACCTCGTAGGCGAGGACGGCGCCGTAGCTGTGCCCGAACAGGGCCAGCGGCGTGCCGTCGAGCCACGGGCGCAGGTCGCTCAGCGCGCACAGCAGCACCTCGGCCATCGACCCCAGACTGGGCTGGGCGTGCCGCTGGCCGCGGCCGGGCAGGTCGAGCAGGAGCAGGTCCCAGTCGGGCGGCAGCAGCCGGCCGAGCGGGTGGTAGCCGGCGGCCGAGCCGCCCGCGTGCGGGAACCCGACGAGGCGCAGCGCCGGGGCGCCGACCGGCCGGGGGCGCAGGAAAGCGGGTGTGCGTATCGCGGTGGCGAGCTGTGGCGTGTCGACGGTCATCGTGATCTTCCCCCTCTGCCGCATCGACCGTAACAGCTTGCGGCGGGCTCGCCAGGGGGCCGCAATCCGCAATTTGGCAGGCCTTTAGCGGGGGCGTCGATGCTGAAGCGAACCCGGTGGCCGTGCCGGAACCCTGAGCAGACACATTGGCGAACAGCAGGAGTGAACGGAGGCACAGCGATGACCGACAACGGTTACGACAGCACCGTCGTCGTGGTCCTCGAAGGGGGCCCGGCGACACTGCCGCAGACGATGAGCGTGCGGTGGACGAGCGAACTTTCCAAGATCAAGATCCCGCACCGGGGTGGTCACGAGCACTTCGAGCTCATCGAGCCGGCGCTGGAGCGGCCGGTGTTCCGCTGGACGACCCGCACCAAGGTGGCCGAGTGACGGCAGCGTGAACCGCCCTTCACCCACCGGCCCCTGTCCGCCGTCCATTCGTGACGGACAGGGGTCGCTGCCGTAAACATCGTGATACGAAAACATCGACGCGCATCACTCATGATCACTTATCTCCACCGACTGGTATCCAACCAATCCACTGTTCGGTCGGCACTTCGTCGTGTCAGTTGACAGCACCCATTCCCCGCTGTAAATCTGAGTTGTCGCCGCGGTGATCGATTGCGGCGGATGTCTTTTGTGGCCCAACGGTTTGCGCACTCGTAGCACCGAATTCCGGAGGGTAACGGGGATGCGTGGGCCCGGCGCAGGTGAGCCCGGCGGCGTGCTCGCCGGCGCCCTCACCAGAAGCGCCGGCGGCAAGGGCGAGATCGTCCTGATCAGCGGCGCGGCCGGCGCTGGCAAGACCGAGGCGTTGCAGGACGTCGCCCGGCAGGCCCGCGCCCAGGGAGCGCTGGCGCTGGTGGCCGCCGCCGGCGGGGTGGGCAGCCCGGCGCCGCTCGGCCTGCTCCGGCGGCTCCTCACCGGCAGCGCCCTGCCCGCCGACCACCTCGAGGACGCCAAGCGGCTGCTGGAGACGGTGCCCGACGCCGACCCCTTCCTCACCGAGCGCCCGTCCGGCGAGCTGTCCCCCATGGCTCGCAAGGGCCTTGCCGACCTGGTGCTGCGGATCGCCGCCACCACACCGGTGCTCGTCGGGGTCGACGACGTCGACTTCGCCGACGAGGGATCGCTGCAGTTCCTGCTGTACCTCGCCCGCCGCCTGCACCGCGCCCCGATCCTGGTGGTGCTCACCGAGTCCGCCGGCCGGCGGGTCCTCGACCCGCGCTTCCGCGCCGAGGTGCAGAGCCTGCCGTACTGCCGCCGCCTGCGCCTGCGCCCGCTGACCGCCGACACCGTCGCGGACCTGCTGGCCGGCCGGGGCGGTGAACCGCCGGCGCCCGAGGTGGTCGCCGACCATCTGCGCATCTGCGGCGGCAACCCGCGGCTGCTCACGGCCCTGCTGGAGGACGGCCGCAACGACGGCGGGCCGGCCGTGGCCGGCGAGGCGTTCGGCCGCGCCGTGCTGACCTGCCTGCACCGCAGCGGCCCGCGACTGGTGAAGCTGGTCCGGGCCCTCGCCGTCCTCGACGAACCGGCCGAGCTCGCGGTCCTCGGCGACCTCATCGACACCGACGGGTGGTCGGCCACCCGCACCATGCAGGAGGCCGACGAGACCGGGCTGACCGCCGAGGGCCGGTTCCGCCACCCGCGGACCCGGGCCACCGTCCTGGAGTCGATGCTGCCGGAGGAGCTCGCCGCGATGCACGAACGTGCCGCGGCGGTCCTGCACGAGACCGGCGCCCGCGCCACGGCCGCGGCCCGGCAGCTCGTCGCCGCCCGGCGCCTGCTGGAGACGATGCCGCCGGGCGAGCCGTGGCGGGTGCCGCTGCTGCTCGCCGCGGCCCGGCAGGACGCCGAGCAGGACGACCCCCGCTTCGCGCTGGAATGCCTGCGGCTGGCCGACGAGTGGTGCACGGTCGAGGACGAACGCGTCGCCATTCAGCTGCAACTGGTGCGGGCGCACTGGCGGATGGACCCGTCGGGCGCCCGGTCCGGCGTCGCGGCGCTGCTGGCCGCCGACCGGCAGGGCCGGCTCACCGGCCGGGCCGCGCTGGAGCTGGTGCTGTTCCTGCTGTGGTTCGGCCAGGTCGACGCGGCCATCGAGGTGCTCGGCCGGATCGTCGGCACCGCCACCACCGACGACTCGCCGGACACGGTGATGGCGCTCTACAGCACCGTCGCGCAGCTGCACTACCTCTACCCCGAGGTGTCGAAGCCGATCGAGGCCGAGGCCGAGCCGCCACAGTCACGGATCGCGGTGCCCACCCTGCGCCGGGCGTACCAGCAGGCGGTCGGCGTGGTCGAGACGCTGCTGCACTCCCGGCCGGAGCGGCTCGTCGCCGACGCCGAACGGATCCTGCGGCTGTCCCCGCTGGACGAGACGACGTTCGGCCCCGTATGGGTCTCCCTGGAGCTGCTGCTGCTCGCCGAACGCCTGGATCGGGCGAAGTCCTGGTGCGACGTGCTCCAGCAGAGCGCGCAGGCCCGCCGCACGTCGACCTGGTCGGCGCTGTTCAGCGCGATACGGGCGACGATCTGCCTGCGGCAGGGGGATCTGGCCGGGGCCGAGCTCGACGGGCGGCGGGCGCTGTCGCTGCTGCCGGTCGACGGCTGGGGCGTGATGGTCGGGCTGCCGCTGTCGGCGCTGAGCCTGGCCTACACGCGGCGCGGCGCGCACGACGAGACGGCCGCACTGCTGCGCGTCCCGGTGCCGGAGGCCATGTTCCGCACGCCGATCGGGCTGCAGTACCTGCGGGCGCGCGGCCATCACCGGCTCGCCCTCGGCCACGCGCAGGATGCCGTCGCCGACTTCGAGCGGTGCCGGGACCTTTGCCAGCGGTGGCGGCGGGACGTCCCGACGGCGCTGCCGTGGCGCGGGGACCTGGCCGAGGCGCGGCTCGCCCTCGGTGACCGGCACCGGGCCGAGGAACTCGCGCAGGAACAGCTCAGCCGGCTCGGTCCGGACAACACCCGCACCCGCGGGATCACCACCCGCATCCTGGCCGCGGCCTCCGACCTGCCGGAGCGCCCGACCCTGCTGCGCACGGCGATCGACCAGCTGCAGGCCAGCGGCGACCGGCTGGAACTGGTCCGCGCGTTCGCGGATCTCAGCGAGGCGTTGCACGCGCTCGGCGACGAGACCCAGGCGCGGCTGATGATGCGGATGTTCGACCGGTTCAACGCCGCCGGCGAGCCGGTCGCGACCGCCGAGCCCGCCGACGGCAACGGCTCGGGCGCGGCGGCGCCGTCCTCGTCGAACGGCCCGACGGACCTCAGCGACGCGGAGCTGCGGGTGGCGACGCTCGCGGTGCAGGGGCGCACCAACCGGCAGATCTCGCAGCAGCTCAACGTCACGGTGAGCACCGTGGAGCAGCACCTGACCCGCATCTACCGGAAGCTGGGGGTACGCGGGCGGACCGAGCTGCTCGAACTGCCGCCGGACCTGCGCCGGCCGGTCTGATCCCCGCCCCCGGCAACGTTTCGCGGCTCAGTCCGGGTCGTCGAAGACACCGACCCGCAGCCACGCCGGCAGTTCGCGGCGGCGCACCACGTGCAGCTTGCGGTACACCCTGGTGAGGTGCTGCTCCACGGTGCTCACCGTGAGGAACAGCCGCTGTGCGATCTCCCGGTTGGTGTAGCCCTTCACCGCCAGCGCGGCGACCCGGCGCTCGGCGTCGGTGAGCTGTGCGGCGTCGGGGTGGTCTGCCTCGGCGGCCGGTTCGGCGGGCTGCGGGCGGGTCTTCGGCGCGTCCGGCAGGGCGCCGCACAACCGGGCCTGCTGCTCGGCCGCGCGCAGCGTAGTCCGCGCCAGCTCGGCCCGGCCGGTGCGCTGGTATGCAGCGCCGAGATCCGCGAGGGCGCGGGCGGTCTCCAGCCGGTCCCCGGCGATCTGCAGCAGGTCCACGGCGTCCTTGAGCACCGGGACCCGGGCCTGCGGGTCCAGCGTCGCGGCGAGGACCCGCAGGGCGGCACCGCGCAGCCGGGTCTGGCCGTCGGCGAGGCCCGCCAGCTGCTGCCGGACCAGATCCTGGCCGGGGCGGACACGATCCAGCTTGATGTACGCCCGGGCCAGCTCCGTCCGCCACGGCAGCAGCTCGGGCAGGTCGAGCTGCCACGCCGCGGCGGTCTCGCTGCCGGCGTAGAAGTCGTTGAGCGCGGCGTGCACGCGGTCGGTGCCGAAGTGGTACCGCCCCCGCGCCATCAGGTAGCGCAGGCCGAACGGCGTGGAGAACATGCCGGCCGGCACGGGCATGCTGAGGTATCCGGCGGCCGCGGTGTAGTCGCCGGCCTCGCTCGCGGCACAGACCAGCACCGAGATCGGCCAGCCGACGGCGACCCCCCACCCGTCGAGGCCGAGCTCGGTCAGGCCGCGGCGGGCGTGCTCGGTGGCCGCGGCCAGGTCGCCGCGGCGCAGCGCCTCCTCGGCCCGCACGGCCTCGGTGAGCCCCTGCCAGACCGGCAGGTCGCTGCCCGGCACCGCCGGCTCCCACGGGTCCTGCCAGCCGTCGTCACCGGCGGCGAACGACGAGACGTACAGCGCGGCGAACGTGAGGCCGAACGTGTCGCCGTCGGGGGCACAGTCGCGCAGCACGGCGCGGGCGGCGGCGAGCGGATCGGTGGTGGCGCCGCCGACCGGGTCGGGCAGCCGGCGGGCGCTGCCCGGGTAGGTGAACGCCAGCGAGCTCAAGGCCGGGGCCAGCAGCCGCTGCGCGTCGGGGTCGTCGGCGGCTGCCGACACCACCTGCGGCAGGATGTCGACGGCCTCGTCCAGCTGGCCGTGCCAGAGCAGGTAGAGCAGGGTGGTGACGGCGGCCCGGCCGGTGAGCCGGCCGGCGCGGACCTCGGCGAGCAGCTCCGGCACGTGCTGGAGCACCTCGCCGGGATTGGTGCGCCAGCGCAGGTTTGCCAGCGCCGCGGCGATCCCGGCCCGCTGTCCCTCGTCCATCTTGATCGTGGCGGCGGCGCGCAGCAGCGAGCGGGCGCGGTCCAGGTCCCCGTCGGCGAGGGACCGCTCGGCGGCCTCGCGCAGCACCGTCGGCATCCAGTCGCCGCTGCGCCGGCCCGCCTCGACGAGCTGCTCGGCGGCCTCGGCGGTCTCGCCGCCGGCGTGCAGCTGCCCGACCCGCTGGAGCAGCGCGGCCCGCTCCCACTGCGCCATGCTGCCCAGCGCCGCGGACCGGCCGATCGGGTGGCGGAACCGGCCGCCGTCGAGCAGCCCGCCACCGGTGAGCAGCTCCAGCGCCCGGTCGACGACCGCTTCGTCGAGTTCGACGAGCCGGGCGATCTCGGCCGGGCGGGCGGGCTCGCGCAGGACCGCCACGGCCCGGGCGACCTGCAGGGTGACCGGATCGCAGCGGAACAGGCAGCTCGTCACCGCCTCGGCGAAGTTGTCGCCGATCACCACGTCGTCTGGGGCGGCGCCGACCGCGCGCCGGTCCTCCAGGACGGCGTGCAGCAGCACGAGGTTGCCGCCGGTGACGGCGTGGTGGAAGGCGGCGGCGTCGGTCGCACGGTCGCCCTCGCGGCGGCGCAGCAGCTCCCCGACCCCGGCGAGGGTGAGCGGCTCGACCTCGAGCCGGCACACCTCGACGCCGTCGGGCAACGGGGCGCCGAGCGGCCCGGCGCCGGCCGGGTCATCCGCCGGCCCGCCGCCACCGCCCGTTGCGTATGCCCGCCCGGCGGTGCCGGGCGTGGCCGGTGCGGTGCCGGGAGGAGCAGGTGCGGTGCCGGGCGGGGCAGGCGCGGTACCGGGCAGGGCGGCCGCCGGGCCGTCGGCGCCGGGTGTGGTCGGTGTGGTGGACTCGACCAGGACGATGAGGATCGCGGCGGTGGGCAGGCGCTGGGCGAGGCGGTGCAGGCAGCGCAGCGACGGCTGGTCGGCGAGGTGGGCGTCGTCGACGGCGACCACCAGCGGCAGCGGCGTGGCGAGCTGCAGCAGGCTGTCGCAGAGATCGTCCAGGACGGTGCCGGCCGGATCGGACTGGCGGGACAGATAGGTGCGCCACGGCGGCTGCTGCCCGTCGATCAGCGCCGCGCTGCGGGCCACCACGTCGGCGGGCAGGCCGGGACGGGCGAGCAGCTGCTCCAGGACCCCCAGCGGCAGGTTGCGCTCGGACTCCGAGCCGCCGGCGACCAGCACCTCGCCGCCCTGGTCGCGGACGCTGGCGATGAACGCGCGGAGCACCTCGGTCTTGCCGGTGCCGACCGGCCCGCCGAGCAGGACCAGCCGGCCGCTGCCGCCGGCGCAGGCGTCATACATCGCGCGGAGCGCGTCGAAATGCCGGCTGCGCTCAACGGGATCCGGAGCTGTCAGCGGCACCGCGCTGCCCCCCAAAGGCGATGTCACCCGATGAGCCGAATCAGGCGCGAAGCCAGTATCGCACAACGGCGCTCCCGGCAGACCCCTAACATCTATCCCCATGAATTCAAGCAATCTTGGCAAATCGGTGGTGAAGGACCCCGATATTTCAACAAAGACGAGTGCGATTCGCGGTTCGCGGCGTTACTGACCCGACCTCAGGCCGGAATCCATCCCGCCATCTGGGCAATGCGCACGGAATCGACGCGGGTCCGTGCCCGCAGTTTCGTGCCGATCGCCGTGAGATGGTTGCGCACGGTGCCCTCGGCGAGCCGGAGGACCTCCGCGATGTCGCGCACCGACTCGCCGTGCGCCGTGCGCCGCAGCACCTCGAGCTCGCGCGGCGACAAGGGGCACGACGGTGCGGGCGCACCGCCGTTGGCCTGCACCGGGTCGTCGACCGGCGGCGGGCCGCCGGCCGTGGCCGCGCCGCCTTGGCACGGTGCGGCGGCGAGGGCGTGCGCGGCCGCCTGAGCGACAACCGCGCTCGCCGCCGCCCGGGAGCGGCCGCGATCGGCCACCGTGCGCACCGCCCCGGCCAGGTCAGCCGCCGGGGCGGCGTGCAGCAACAGGCCGGAAACACCGGCGTCGGCGCTGTCCCCGGCCGCCGGCTTGTCCACGCCCGACAGGATCAGCGTCGGGCACCCCGGGTACTGCTGGTGCAGGAGAATCGCCGCTGACAGCCCGTCGACACCCGCGAGATCGGCGTCGATGACAGCGACGTCCGGCTGGCTGCGCACGGCGACCGGGACGATCACGTCACCGCGGCCGAGCTGCGCGACCACGTGGAGGTCCGGGTGCGAGTTCAGCAAGGCGGCCAGCGCCTCCCGCACCACCTCGACGTCCTCGACCAGAAGAATGCGCAAGGGCGGCGACTGCATCGCGCCACCTCCTCTCGACGGACTGATCGGCGTATCTGTCGCCGAGCGTATGGCGCAACCCGATCACGTCCACACCCCTAGCCGCCCCTACGACACCGGCACATCCTGTCTTTAGCCGGTGGCAAGCCGCCTTTCAGCCCTCTCTTCCAGGATGAACGCATTTCGTTCCGCCGGGTCGCCCGCGAACGTGGGCCGCGGATGGGGATTGGTGACGACATGACGAACGCAGACGGGAACAACGAATACACCGACGGTGCAGGAACGGTCGCCGTCATCGGTATGTCCTGCCGGCTGCCACAGGCACCGGACCCCGACGCGTTCTGGCGCCTGCTGCGCGACGGGGTCGACGCGGTCGGCCCGGCGCCCGCCGGCCGGGAGGCGCACACCGCCGGCCTCCCCGGCGGATACCTCGACGAGGTCGACGCGTTCGACGCGGCCTTCTTCGGCATCTCGCCGCGCGAGGCCGGCGCGATGGACCCGCGCCAGCGGCTGGCGCTGGAACTGGCGTGGGAGGCGCTGCAGGACGCCCGGATCGTGCCCGAACGCTTGCGTGGCAGCCGAACCGGCGTCTACGTCGGCTCGATCTGGGACGACTACGGCACGCTCGCCGGCCGGGTCGCGCCCGGCGAGCACACCATGGCCGGCCTGCACCGCGGCATCATCGCCAACCGGGTCTCCTACGTGCTGGGCCTGCGCGGCCCCAGCCTCATCGTCGACACCGGCCAGTCCTCGTCGCTCGTCGCCGTGCAGCTGGCCTGCGAGAGCCTGCGCCGCGGCGAGACCGGGCTCGCGCTCGCCGGTGGCCTCAACGTGATCCTGGCCCCGGAGAGCACGCTCACCGCGCAGCGCTTCGGCGGGCTGTCACCCGACGGCCGCTGCTTCACCTTCGACGAGCGGGCCAACGGGTTCGTGCGCGGCGAGGGCGGCGCGGTGCTGGTGCTCAAGCTGCTGTCACGCGCCCTGGCCGACGGCGACCGGGTCTACGCCGTCCTGGCCGGCGGCGCGGTCAACAACGACGGCCCCGGTGAGGCCCTGACCGTGCCGAGCCGCACCGGCCAGGAGGAGGTCCTGCGGGAGGCGTACGAGCGCAGCGGCGTGCCGATGGCAGCGGTCCGGTACGTCGAGCTGCACGGCACCGGCACCCGCGTCGGCGACCCGGTCGAGGCCGCCGCGCTCGGGGCGACCCTCGGTGCCGGCCGCGACGCCTCGACGCCCCCGTTGCCGGTCGGCTCGGTGAAGACCAACATCGGCCACCTGGAAGGCGCGGCCGGGATCGTCGGCCTGCTCAAGGTCGTGCTGTCGATGTGGCACCGGCAGCTGCCGCCGAGCCTGCACTTCCGTGCCGCCGCACCCGGGATCCCGCTGCCGGACCTGGGCCTGCGGGTGCAGACCGAGCTGACCGGCTGGCCGCAGGGCGACGGCCCGCTCGTGGCCGGCGTGTCGTCGTTCGGCATGGGCGGCACCAACTGCCACGTCGTCGTCACCGCCGCACCCGAGCCCCGCGCACAGGACACCGCGCGGGACGACGACCGTCCGATGCCGTTCGTGGTGTCGGGGCGGACCGCCGAAGGGATGCGGGCGCAGGCGACGCGCCTGCGCGAGCACCTGCTCGCCGCGCCGGACCTCACCATGGCCGCCGTGGCCGGCTCGCTCGCCACCACCCGCGGCCACCTGCCGCACCGGGCCGCCGTCGTCGCCGACGGGCGGGCCGCGCTCCTGGACGACCTCGCCGCCGTCGCCGACGGGCGGCCCGCCCGCGCCGTCACCACCGGAACGGCGTCCCGCGGCGGCACCGTGTTCATGCTGCCGGGCCAGGGCGCGCAGTGGGCCGGGACGGCGCGGGAGCTGATCGCGACCAGCGAGGCGTTCCGCGAGCACCTGCACGCCTGCGCCGACGCCCTCGCCCCGCACGCCGGCTGGTCGCTGCTCGACGTGCTGGCCGGGCGTCCGGGCGCGCCCGCGCTGGACCGGGTCGACGTCGCCCAGCCGGCCCTGTTCGCGGTCACCACGTCGCTGGCCAGACTCTGGCTGCACCACGGCGTCGAGCCCGCCGCGGTCGTCGGGCACTCCGACGGTGAGATCGCCGCCGCGTACGTCGCGGACGCCCTCACCCTCGACGACGCCGCCCGTGTCGTCGCCCGCCGCGCGCAGGCACTGCACCGCATCGCCGGCACCGGCGCGACGGTGACCGTCGCGCTGCCCGCCGACCGTGTCGCGGCCGACCTCACCGGCCATCCTGAGCTCGGGATCGCCGGCTCCGACGGGCCGCGCTCGACGGTCGTCGCCGGGCCGCTCGCCGCCGTCGAGGCGCTCATCACCCGGTACGCGGGGCGAAACGTCGACGTGCGGCGCGGGCCGGGTCACGCCGCGCACAGCGCGCAGGTCGAGCCGCTGCGCGACGAGCTGCTCGCCGGCCTCGCCGGGATCGAGCCCCGGCCGGGGCAGGTGCCGTTCTGGTCCACCACCACCGCGACGGTCGTCGAAACGTCCACATTGGACGCCCGGTACTGGTACGACAGCCTCCGCCGGCCGGTGCGCTTCCAGCAGGCGCTCGAGGCGCTGTCCGCGGCGGGGCACACCCGGTTCGTCGAGGTGTCCGCGCACCCGGTCCTCACCGGCGCCGCCCGGGAGACCCTCGACGCGGCCGGCGCCGACGACGTGGCGGTGCTCCCGACGCTGCGGCGCGACGACGACGGGCCCGAACGGTTCCTGATCTCCCTCGCCGGCGCCTACACGACCGGCGCCGACCCGGCCTGGTCCACCCTCGTGCCGGCCGGCGCGCCCGTCGACCTGCCCACCCAGGCATTCGTCCGCAAGCGGTTCTGGCTGCCACAACCCGAGGTGACCACGGCCGGAGCCGGGGCCGCCGAAGCCGGGCCCGCCGAGACCGTGCCCGCCGGGCCCGCGGCGGTGCGGCTGGTCGACCTCGCCGGGGCGGAGCGCCTGGTGCGCGGGCACGCCGCCGCCGTCCTCGGCCTTGACGGCTGGGCCGACGTCGACCCGGCCCTGACGTTCAAGGACCTGGGCTTCGACTCGACCCTCGCGGTCGAGCTGGCCGCGCGGCTCGGCGCCGAGACCGGCCTGCCGGTCAGCGGCAGCGCCGTGTTCGACCTGCCGACGGTCCGCCTCCTGGCCGCGCACCTGCGCGACGAGCTGGCCGGGGCCGCCCCGGTCGCCGCCGAGGCCGCGCCCGGTGCCGCGAACGAACCGATCGCCATCGTCGCGACCGCCTGCCGCCTGCCCGGCGACGTCCGCTCGCCGGATGATTTGTGGCGGCTCGTCGCCGGCGGTACCGACGCCATCTCCGGCTTCCCCGAGAACCGCGGCTGGGACCTGGAGGCGTTACGCGCCAAGGGTTGCGCGACCGGCTCGGGCGGCTTCCTGCACGACGCCGACGAGTTCGACGCCGGGTTCTTCGACCTGTCGCCGCGCGAGGCCGTCGCCATGGACCCGCAGCAGCGGCTGCTGCTGCAGACGTCGTGGGAGGCCCTGGAACGCGCCGGCATCGACCCGGCGTCCCTGGCGGGCGAACCGGTCGGGGTGTTCGTCGGGGCGATGCCGCAGGAGTACGGGCCGCGGCTCGCCGACGGCGACACCGAACACGCCGGCATGCTGCTGACCGGCACCACCGGCAGCGTCGCGTCCGGCCGCATCGCCTACGTGCTGGGCCTGCAGGGCCCCGCGATCACGGTCGACACCGCGTGCTCGTCGTCGCTGGTCGCGATCCACCTCGCGGTCCGCGCGCTGCGGGCCGGCGAGTGCGGCATGGCCCTCGCCGGCGGCGTGTCGGTGATGGCGGCACCGGGCATCTTCATGGAGTTCTCCCGGCAGGGCGGGCTCGCCCCGGACGGGCGCTGCAAGGCGTTCGGCGCCGACGCCGACGGCACCGCCTGGGCCGAAGGCGTCGGCATGCTGGTGCTGGAGCGGCTCAGCGACGCGCAGGCGGCCGGGCACGAGGTCCTCGCCGTCATCCGCGGCTCGGCGGTCAACAACGACGGCGCCAGCAACGGCCTGACCGCCCCGAACGGCCGCTCGCAGCAGCGGGCGATCCGCCTGGCGCTCGCCGACGCCGCCGTCGACGCGGCAGAGGTCGACGCGGTCGAGGCGCACGGCACCGGCACCCGGCTCGGCGACCCGATCGAGGCGCAGGCGCTGCTGGCGACGTACGGCGCGGCACCCGGCCGCCCGGCGGACCGGCCGCTGCTGCTGGGCTCGCTGAAGTCGAACATCGGCCATGCCCAGGCCGCCGCGGGGGTCGCCGGGGTGATCAAGATGGTGGAGGCGGTGCGCCGCGGCGAATTGCCCCGCACCCTGCACGCCGATCTGCCGTCGTCCTTTGTGGACTGGGACCGGGGTGGCGTGGCGCTGCTGACCGGCGGCACCCCGTGGCCCGCCGTCCAGCGGCCGCGCCGGGCGGCGGTGTCGTCGTTCGGCATCTCCGGCACCAACGCGCACCTCATCCTGGAACAGGCCCCGGCCACCGCCGCCGTGGACACGGCGGACGACCCGGCGCCGGTGCCGATGCCGGTGCCGGTGCCGTGGGTCGTGTCGGCGAAAACCCCGGCGGCGCTGCAACTGCGCGCCGAACAGCTCGCCGGGCACCTGGCGGCGCACCCGGGTGACCCCGCCCGCGTCGGATGGACTCTGTCCGCCGGCCGCGGCGGCCTCCCCCACCGCGCCGCCGTCCTCGGCCGCGACCACGCCGAACTGCTCGCCGGGCTGCGCGCCCTCGCCGCCGGCGACACCCCCGACGCCGGCGCCGAAGGCGTGGCGGGCACCGGCCGGGTGGTGTTCGTCTTCCCCGGGCAGGGCGCCCAGTGGCGGGAGATGGCCGCCGGCCTCCTCGACGACTCGCCGGCCTTCGCGGAGCGGATCGCCGACTGCGCGGCGGCCCTCGAACCGTACGTCGACTGGTCGCTGACCGAGGTCCTCCGCGACCGGATGCCGGGCTGGGAACGCCGGGTCGACGTCGTCCAACCGGCCCTGTGGGCGGTCATGATCGGCCTGGCCGAGCTGTGGCGGCGGCACGGGGTCCGCCCCGACGCCGTCGTCGGGCACTCGCAGGGCGAGATCGCGGCGGCCTGCGTCGCCGGGGCGCTGTCGCTGGCCGACGGCGCGCGGATCGTGGCACTGCGCAGCCGGGCGCTGACAGCCCTCGCCGGCACCGGCACGATGGCGGCCGTGTCGCTGCCCGCCGGGCAGGTCCGCGAGCGGATCGGGGACGTGCCGCTGCACGTCGCGGTCTGCAATGGCCCGTCGAGCACGGTCGTGGCCGGCCCGGCCGTTGAGACGCGGCGGTTCGTGGCGGCCTGCGTGGCCGGCGGCGTCCGCGCGAAGCTCATCGACGTCGACTACGCCTCCCACGGCCCGGCGGTCGAATCGCTGCGCGAGGAGCTCACCGCCGCGCTGGGCTCCGTCACCCCGGCCCCGGCCGCGGTCCCGCTGTATTCGACCGTCACCGGCGAGCCGGTCGACGCCGTCGACCTCGACGCCGGCTACTGGTGGCGGAACCTGCGCGAGCCGGTCCGCTTCGACGCGGCCGTGCGCGCGCTGGCCCGCGACGGCCACACCCTGTTCGTCGAGGTCTCGCCGCACCCGGTGCTCACCACCCCGGTCGAGGAGACCCTGGCCCGGCTCGGCGTCGACGGGGCGGCGGTCGGCACGCTGCGCCGCGACCACGGCGGTGCGGGGCAGTTCCGCGCCGCCGTGGCGCACGCCTACACCTGCGGCGCGAGCGTCGACTGGACAACGGTGTTCGGGCCGTCCGCGCGGCGACTGGTCGAACTGCCCACCTATCCGTTCGAGCGGCAACGGTACTGGCTCACGCCCGTCCCCGGCTCCGGCGACCCGGCATCCCTCGGCCTCGCTGCCGCCGGGCACCCGCTGCTCGGCGCGACCGTGCCCCTCGCGGAGGGCGACGCGGTCGTGCTCACCGGGCGGCTGTCCGAGGCCGCCCAGCCGTGGCTCGCCGACCACGCCGTCGCCGGCACCGTGCTGTTCCCCGCGACCGGCTTCCTCGAACTGGCCCTGCACGCCGCCGAGGTGAGCGGCGCCGCCGGGGTCGAGGAACTGGTCATCGAGGCCCCGCTGGAGCTGCCGGCCGGCACGGCCGCCGAGGTGCAGGTCACCGCCGGCGGCCCGGACGACACGGGCGCGCGGCGGGTCACCGTCCACGCCCGCACCGGCGACGGCCCGTGGACCCGGCACGCCGCCGGTACCCTCGCCGCGCAGCTCCCGGCGCATCCGGCCATGGCCCAGATCGCCGGCGGCGACCCGGTCGACCTCGCCGGCTGCTACGAGCGGCTGGCCGCGACCGGCTACGGCTACGGGCCCGCATTCCAGGGCCTGCACCACATGTGGCGGGCCGGGACCGCCGTGCACGCCGAGGTCACCGGCGCCGCCGAGGTCGCCGACGGGCTGTCCGAGGACGGGTACGGGGTCCACCCGGCGACGTTGGACGCGGCCCTGCACGCCCTGATCCTCGACCGGGACCGCCTGGAACTGCCGTTCGTCTGGCAGCGGGTGCGCCGCCACCGCCCGGCCCGCGGCGGGCTGCGGGTGCGGATCACCCCGGCCGGGCCGGACCTGCACCGCCTCGAGGTCGCCGACGCCACGGGCGCGGCCGTCCTCACCGCCGACGTCGGCCTGCGCCCGGTGCCGTCCGCCGGGCCGGCCCTGCTGGAGGTCCGCTGGGAGGCGGTCGCGACGCCGGCCGCGTCCGGCACGTACCCGCGGCTGGCCGGCCTCGACCTGTCCACCGTGGACGGTGTGGTCGTGCTGGCCGCCCCGGCCGGTGACGTGCACGAGGTGACCGCGGCCGTGCTCGCCGGCGTCCAGGGCTGGCTCGCCGAGCCGGGCACCGCGGCCGCGACCCTCGCCGTGGTGACCGCGGGCGGCACCCGCCCGGCGCTCGGCGACCGGGTCGCGGACCCGGCCCAGGCGGCGCTGTGGGGGCTGCTGCGGACCGTGCAGACCGAGCACCCCGACAGGTTCGTCCTGCTCGACGTGCCGCCCGGCACCGCCGGCACCGACGTCGACGCCGCGGTGGCGGCCACCGTCGCCGCCGCGGAACCGCAGGCGGCGTGGCGGCGCGGCGAACTGTTCGTCCCGCGCCTCCAGCCGGCCCCCGTGCCGCTGAGCCTGCCGGAAGCCGCGGCGGCGCCGTGGCGGCTGGCCGCGGGAACCACCGGGACCGTCGACGGCCTCACCGTCGCCGCGCACCCGGCCGCCGGCGCACCGCTGCGCGCCGGGGAGGTACGGGTCGCGGTCCGCGCCGTCGGCGTGAACTTCCGCGACGTGCTCATCGCGCTCGGCATGTACCCCGAGCCCGAGCACGTCGGCAGCGAGGCGGCGGGCGTCGTCACCGAGGTCGGCCCGGATGTCACCGGAATCGCCGTCGGCGACCGGGTCCTCGGGCCGTGGCGCGGCGCGACAGGCCCCGTCGCGGTCGTCGACGCCGAACTCGCGCTGCCGGTCCCGGACGGCTGGTCGTTCGCCGAAGCGGCGGCGGTGCCGGTCGTCTACGCCACCGCGTACCACGCCCTCGTCAACGTCGCGGCCGTCCAGCCCGGCGAGCGGGTCCTCATCCACGCCGCCGCCGGCGGGGTCGGCTTCGCCGCGACGCAGATCGCCCGGCTGCTCGGCGCCGAGGTCTACGGCACCGCGTCGCCGGCCAAGCACCCGATGCTGCTGGCCGCCGGGTTCGACGAGGCACACCTGGCCAGCTCCCGCACCCTCGAGTTCGCCGGACGGTTCGGTGCCACCGCCGCCAATGGCATGGACGTGGTCCTCAACTGCCTCGCCGGCGAGTTCACCGACGCGTCGCTGAACCTGGTCGCGCCCGACGGGCGGTTCGTGGAGATCGGCAAGACCGACCTGCGCCCGCCGGAGCAGCTCGCGGCCAGCCACCCGTGGGTGCGGTACCGCCCGTTCGACCTGTTCGATCTGCCCGCGCCCGAACTGCGGGAGATGCTGGTGGTCCTGCTGCACTGGTTGCGCGCCGGGCAGCTGACCCTGCCGCCGGTGACCACGTTCGACCTGCGGCAGGCCGGGACGGCGCTGCGGCACGTGCAGCACGCGGCCCACGTCGGCAAGGTGGTGCTGACGGTGCCGCGGCCGCTGCCCGCCGACGGGACCGTGCTCGTCACCGGCGGCACCGGCGGCCTCGGCGCCCACCTGGCCGAGCACCTGGTGCGCGTCCACGGCGTCCGCCACCTGCTGCTGGTGAGCCGCTCCGGCCCCGCCGCCCCGGGCGCCGCCGCCCTGGTCGAGCGGCTCGAAGCGCTCGGCGCCGCGGCGACCGTCGCCGCCTGCGACACCGCCGACCGCGGGCAGTTGCGCCGCCTGCTCGCCCGTGTCCCGGCCGAGCGTCCCCTCTCGGCGGTCGTGCACGCCGCCGGGGTGCTGCGCGACGCGCCGGTGACCGGGCTGACCCCGGAGCACCTCGCCGCCGTGCTGCGGCCGAAGACCGACGCCGCCGCCCACCTCGACGCGCTGACCCGCGACCTGGACCTCGCCGCGTTCGTGCTGTTCTCCTCGGTGATCGGCACGATCGGCGGCGCCGGCCAGGCCAACTACGCCGCCGCGAACACCTGGCTGGACGCCCTCGCCCAGGCCCGCGCGGCCACCGGGCGGCCGGCGACGAGCATCGCGTGGGGGCTGTGGGACGCCGGCAGCGGGATGACCGGCGGGCTGAGCCGGGCCGACCTGGACCGGCTGCGCCGCGGCGGCCTCATCCCGATCCCGGTCGCCGACGGGCTGGCGCTGTTCGACGCGGCCCTCGCCGGCGGCCTGGCCAACGTCGTCGCCGCGTCCCTGGACCGGGCCGCGCTTGCCGCCGCCGATGTGGTACCGCCACCGCTGCGCGGCCTGGTCCGTCCCGGGCCGGCGACGGCGCGGGTGGCCGCGAACCGGGGCGCCGGCCGGTCGGGGTGGCGGCGGGAGTTCGCCGCGGCACCCGCCGGGCAGCGGCAGGCGATGCTGGTCGACCTGGTCCGCGCGCACACCGCGACGGTCCTCGCCCACCCCGACCCGGCCGCGATCGACGCCGGGCGGGCGTTCAAGGAGCTGGGCTTCGACTCGCTCACGTCGGTCGAGCTGCGCAACCGCCTCGCCAAGGCCACCGGGCTGTCCCTGCCGGTGACGGTCGTCTTCGCGCACCCCAGCATCGCCGCGCTCGCCGCGCAGCTGCACGCCCTCATCGAGGAGACCGCCCCGGCTCTCGAGCCGCCCCCCGAGCCGGTCGCGGTGCATCCGGCCCCGTCGATGCGGGAGCCGATCGCGATCGTCGGGATGGCCTGCCGGTACCCGGGCGGGGTGCGCAGCCCCGAGGACCTGTGGCGGCTGGTGGCCGCCGGGCAGGACGCCGTCGGCCCGTTCCCGGACGGTCGTGGCTGGGCCGGCGGGCAGCCGTACGCCCGGGTAGGCGGCTTCGTCGAGGACGCCGACGCGTTCGACGCCGAGCTGTTCGGCATCAGCCCGCGCGAGGCGCTCGCGATGGACCCGCAGCAGCGGCTGCTGCTGCAGATCGCGTGGGAGGCCTTCGAGCGGGCCGGGATGAGCACGGCGGAGCTGCGCGGCAGCCGGACGGCGGTCTACGCCGGGGTCATCGCCCAGGAGTACGGGCCGCGCACCGGCGCGCCGGCGGCGCTGCTCGGCCACCTGCTCACCGGCATGAACACCAGCGTCGCGTCGGGCCGGCTGGCCTACACGTTCGGCCTCGAAGGACCGGCGGTCACCGTCGACACCGCCTGCTCCTCGTCACTGGTGGCGATCCACCTGGCGGTGCAGGCGCTGCGGTCGGGCGAGTGCGACGCGGCCCTCGCGGGCGGGGTCACCGTCATCGCCTCCCCGACGATCTTCGACCAGTTCCACGCCCAGGGCGGCCTGGCCGCCGACGGCCGCTGCAAACCCTTCTCGGCCGAGGCGGACGGGACTGGCTTCGGCGACGGTGCGGGGGTCGTCATCCTGCAGCGGTTGTCGGACGCGCTCGCCCAGGGCCGCACCATCCACGCCCTCATCCGCGGCACCGCCACCAACAGCGACGGCGCCAGCAACGGCCT
>NZ_JBFAPO010000074.1:0-47060 GCF_040676755.1 Dactylosporangium sp. NPDC049525
AAGAAACAGGCTTGCGTGCGGCGCGCAGCGTCGCATGGGGGGTGCGGGGTGGGAACCCCCCGCCGGGACGCCGCGCCAGCGGCGGCCCAGCTAGCACAGCTAGCTCAGGTCGAACCAGTGGTCGTCCTCGCGGGCGTCGATGACTTCGGCGGAGGGGGCCCAGGCCTCGTAGAGGCCGCGTTCGACGCAGTGGGCGCCGAGGCGGGCGACCTGGTCGCCGTCCGGGCGGCTGAGGCGCAGGCGGAGCCAGTCGCCCTCCTCGCGGATGACGGTGCAGCGCGCGTCGCGCCAGTTCGCGGACGGGACGCGGCGGGCCAGGGCGTCCAGGGGGTAGCGGGCGGCGCGGGTCTTCGCCGCGACCCGGAACTCACCCGGCGGGTCGACGATCGCCTCGTACACGTTGTCGCGGTAGCGGCCCACGTAGCGGGCCAGCGGCGTGGCGGCCGGGAAGTACTCCTGGTCGGTGGCGATGGTGTCGGGCAGCAGGTGGCGCCATTGCGGGCCGTGCATGCGGCTCCAGGCGCGCTGCTCCGGCAGGTACGTGTACAGCGTCACCTCGGTGCCGTCGCCGGTGTAGGCGACCAGTGAGGTGTTCGCCGGGACCGGGAGCTCGGCCAGGTCGCGGGTGACGAACTCGGGCACGATGTGCCGGCCGCTCGGGGCGAAGCCGGTGCCGATGACGGGGGAGCCGAGCCGGTCGTGCGGTGGCATGGAGACGAGGCCGCCGTACGAGTCGGCGAGGGGCACCTCGTAGTCCCACTCGTCGACCGCCCGCCAGCGGATCGCGAAGACGACCCCGCCGTCGGACTCCGGGATGCCGCCGCTGAGGATCGCCAGGTCCATCGGGGTGCGCAGGTGGGCGACGTCGAAGGCGCGGTAGCAGAAGCCGCTGATCGGCCAGCCGCGCAGATGGCCGCCGAGCTGCCGGCCCGTCAGGAATTTGATCATGCGGGTGCCGCGGCGGATGACCGCGGTGCGGCGGATCGGGACGAGCTGGGCGGCGGCGGACGGGGTCTGCGTGAGCTTGTGCAGGCCGGCCCAGTCCAGGGTGCGGGTGACCGGCATCAGCAGCGGCTGGTCCTCGAAGCCCGAGAAGCCGGACATGGCCGCGGCGACCTCGGTGGCGTGCACGAACCGCCGGAACGGCCAGCGGGCACCCGGCCGCGGGTTGGGCAGGAAGCCGGGGGCGGGTTGTGTCGCGTACACCTCGTACGCGGCGCCCTGTGCGATCTCCTCGGCCGGGTAGGTCGTCCCGTCGAGGGTCACGCTGTGGGTCGCCGATCCTTCCGCATGCCCGATCACTGTCACATTCGCGACGCTAAGGCGGGGTGGTGTTGCCCAGGTGAACGAATCGTGAACGCCGGACCGGGGGTGGCATGCTTGTGCCCGATGAGTGCGAGAAAACACAGTCGCGAGGGCACGTTCCCTCCGCCGCCCGAGCCGCTGCCGGTCCCGGTGCTGGACAGCCACACCCACATCGACATCACCCTCGAGGACGACGGAGTCGGCGGTCCATCGACCGTAGCAGATGCCATCGCCCTGGCAGCCGCCGCCGGTGTCGACCGGCTCGTGCAGGTCGGGGTCGACGTGCCGTCGTCGCAGTGGGGGGTACAGGTGGCCGAGGAGCACCCGGGGGTGGTGGCGACGGTCGCCCTGCACCCGAACGACGCCCCCCGCCTCAACGACCTGGACGGGGCGCTGCGGGAGATCGAGCGGCTCGCCGCGCACCCGCGGGTCCGGGGGATCGGCGAGACCGGGCTGGACTACTTCCGCACCGGCGACGACGGCCGCAAGGCCCAGCACGAGAGCTTCCGGGCGCACATCGGGATCGCGAAGCGGCACGGCAAGACCCTCGTCATCCACGACCGTGACTCGCACGACGACATCCTGCGCGTGCTGGACGAGGAGGGCGCCCCGGACCAGGTCGTCATGCACTGCTTCTCCGGCGACGAGGTGTTCGCCCGGGAGTGCCTGGACCGCGGCTTCCTGCTGAGCTTCGCCGGCACCCTCACCTTCGGCAACGCGAAGCACCTGCGGGCCGCGGCGGCGATCACGCCGCTGGACGGGCTGCTCGTGGAGACCGACGCGCCGTTCCTGACTCCGACGCCGTTTCGCGGCCGGCCGAACGCCAGCTACCTGATCCCGCTGACGGTCCGCGCCCTCGCCGAGGTGACCGGGCACGACCTGGACGCGCTGTGCGCGGCCATCTCCGCCAACGGCACCCGCGCGTTCGGCGAGTGGCGATGACGCTGCTCGGGCCGGCCGAGATCCGGGAGCTCGCCGCGTCGCTGGGGATGCGGCCGACCAAGCAGCTGGGACAGAACTTCGTCCACGACCCCAACACGGTCCGGCGGATCGTGCGCGCCGCCGAGCTCACCGACGACGACGTGGCCCTGGAAGTGGGCCCGGGACTCGGCTCCCTCACCCTCGGCCTGCTCGAGGCGACGAAGACCGTGTGTGCCGTCGAGATCGATCCGGTACTGGCGAAGGCCCTGCCCGGCACGGTGGCCCGGTTCGCCCCGGAGCACGCGGACCGGCTGCACGTGATCGAGGGCGACGCGCTGCGGGTGACCGTGGACCAGGAGCCGACCGCGCTGGTGGCGAACCTGCCGTACAACGTCGCCGTGCCCGTCGTGCTGCACCTCCTGGCGACCCTGCCGTCGCTGCGCAAGGGCCTGGTCATGGTGCAGAAGGAGGTCGCGGACCGGCTCGTTGCCGGCCCCGGGGGTCGCGTCTACGGCGTGCCGAGCGTGAAGCTCGCCTGGTACGCGACGTCGAAGCTGGCCGGCAAGGTGTCGCCGAGCGTGTTCTGGCCGGTGCCGAACGTCGACTCGGGCCTGGTGGCGTTCACGCGGCGGGAGCCACCCGAAGGCGCCGACCGCAAGGAGACGTTCGCCGTCGTGGACGCCGCGTTCGCCCAGCGCCGCAAGACGTTGCGGGCCGCGCTCGCGGGATGGGCCGGCGGGCCCGACGTCGCGGAGCGGATCCTGCGCGCCGCGCAGGTCGATCCGGGCGCCCGCGGGGAGCAGCTTACGGTGCAGGACTTCACCCGCATCGCGAGCCAGCGGCAGGCACACCCGTCGCCCAGGTAGGGTGCACCACGTGACCGAGCCGCTCTTCTCCGACGATGACGAGGAGTTCGACCGGCCGCGCCTGGCCGCGCACGGGCCCGTCCGGGTCCGCGTACCCGCGAAGATCAACCTGCACCTGCACGTCGGCCCGGCGCGTGCCGACGGCTTTCACGAGCTGACCACGGTGTACCACGCGATCGGGCTCTACGACGAGATCACCGCCCGCCGCGGCGACACGCTGACCCTCACCATGGAAGGCGAGGGGACCGGCCAGCTGTCGCTCGGCGAGGACAACCTCGTCATGCGGGCCGCGCGGGCACTGGCGGATGAGACGGGCCACGACCCGCACGCCCGGCTGCACCTGAAGAAGCAGATCCCGATCGCCGCGGGCCTGGCCGGCGGCAGCGCCGACGCGGCCGCCGCGCTGGTCGCCTGCGACCAGCTGTGGGGGACCGGGCTGTCCCGCGACGACCTGGCCGGCATTGGTGCGGCCCTAGGCTCGGACATCCCGTTCCTGGTCCTGGGCGGCACCGCGCTGGGCACCGGCCGCGGCGAGCTGGTCAGCCCGATCCTGACCGGCGGGCACGCGTGGCACTGGGTGCTCGCCGTCGCCGAGGAGGGGCTCTCCACGCCGACGGTGTACAAGACGTTCGACGAGCTGGGCGCGCACAGCGAGGCCGGGCCGCCCGACGGGCTGCTCGCCGCGCTGCGCCAGCGCGACCCCGACCTGCTCGCCGCCCACCTGGCCAACGACCTGCAGGCCGCCGCGCTGCACCTGCGTCCGGAGCTGCAAGGGGTGGTGGACGCGGGGATCGACGCCGGCGCGCTCGCCGGACTGGTGTCCGGCTCCGGGCCGACGATCGTCTTCCTGGCCGAGGACGCCAGGCACGCCGCGCTGCTCGCGGCGGACCTGGAGGCCGCCAACTGCTGCCGCGCGGTGCGCACCGCCGTCGGTCCCGTGCCCGGAGCGAGAGTGCTGTAGATGGCCAACATCATCAACCTGGACAAGGTCGGCAAGACCTACCCCGCGGGCCGGATCTTCGACGAGGTGTCGCTCGGCGTCGACGACGCCGACCGGATCGGCGTCGTCGGGCTCAACGGGGCCGGCAAGACCACCCTGCTGCGGATGCTCACCAAGGCCGACGAGCCCGACGAGGGCCGCGTCACCCACCGGCGTGACCTGCGGGTCGCCGCCCTGCCGCAGGCCCTGGACCTGCCGCCCACGGCGACCGTCCGCGACGTCATCATCGGCACCGCCTGGCTGCCCGCCGCGTTCGCCGCGGAGCACGAGTGGGCCGGCGACGCCGGCGTGCGCACCGTGCTCAACGGGCTCGGCATGCCGCACCTGGGCCTGGACGCGCCGGTCGGGCCGATGTCCGGCGGCGAGCGGCGGCGCATCGCCATCGCCGCGCTGCTGGTGCGCCCGTCGGACCTGCTGATCCTCGACGAGCCCACCAACCACCTCGACGTCGCCGGCATCGCCTGGCTGGCGCGGCACCTGCTGCAGCGCCGCGGCGCGCTCATGGTCGTCACCCACGACCGCTGGTTCCTCGACGCGGTCTGCACGACCACGTGGGAGGTCGCCGACGCCACCGTGCGCGCCTACGAGGGTGGCTACGCCGCCTGGACCCTGGCCCGGGCGGAGCGGCTGCGGGTCGCCGCCGAGACCGAGTCCCGGCGGCAGAACCTGCTGCGCAAGGAGATCGCCTGGCTGCGGCGCGGCCCGCCGGCCCGCACCAGCAAGCCGAAGTTCCGCATCGACGCGGCCAACGCGCTGATCGCCGACGTGCCGCCGGCCCGGGACACCGTGTCGTTGCAGCGCATGGCCGTCACCCGGTTGGGCAAGCAGGTCTACGAACTGTCCAAGGTGGACCTGCGGGTCGGCGAGCGGGCCCTGCTGTCCGGGGTGGACTGGCTGGTCGGCCCCGGCGACCGGATCGCGATCCTGGGCGCCAACGGGGCCGGCAAGACGACGCTGCTGCGCGTGCTCGCCGGGGTCCGCGATCCTGACGGCGGCCGGTTCGTGCGCGGCAGCACCGTGCGGGCCGCGTTCCTGTCGCAGGAGCTCAAGGAGCTGCCGGCCGGGCTGCGGCTGCTCGAGGCCGTCGAGGAGGTCGCCAAGCGGGTCAAGCTCGGCGACCGGGAGCTGACCGCGTCGCAGCTGGCGGAGGTCTTCGGCTTCAGCGGCGCCCGGGTCTGGACGCCGGTCGCCGACCTCTCCGGTGGCGAGCGCCGCCGGCTGCAGCTGCTGCGCCTGCTCGCCGCGGAGCCCAACGTGCTGCTGCTCGACGAGCCGACCAACGACCTGGACATCGACACCCTCGCCGCGCTCGAGGACCTGCTCGACTCGTGGCCGGGCACGATCGTGGTGGCCAGCCACGACCGGTACCTGGTCGAGCGGGTCGCCGACGTGGTCTACGGCATGTTCGGCGACGGGAAGCTCGTGCACCTGCCCGGCGGCGTCGACGAATACCTTGAGCGCATCGCCGGTGAGGGGGAGGGCTTCGGCGCGGGCACGAACCCGGCGCCGGCGCTCAGCCGGGAGAAGGCCGCCGACCTGCGCGCGTCGGACAAGGACGCGCGGGCCGCGAAGAAGGAACTGTCCAAGCTGGAGCGCAGCATGGACCGGCTCACCCAGAAGGAGGCGGCGCTGCACGCCCAGCTGGCGGAGCACGCCACCGACTACACCCGGATCACCGCTCTGGACGCGGAGTTGCGCGCGGTACGGGAGGAGATCGCGCTCATCGAGGAGCAATGGCTCGCCCTCGCCGAGATCGCCGGATGACCCCGTCCTAGAATGCGGTCATGGCCGCTCACTTTCCGATCAACCACCACCTCCGGCCCCTGTACCGGCTGCTTTGCGTCGTTGCGGGCCTCTACATGCTGGTCTTCGGCGTGGTCGGCTTCGCCCAGACGTCGGGGAACGACTTCTTCACCCAGGACAAGGCGGAGTGGGTGCTGGGGCTGCGCACCAACGCCGCCTTCGCGCTGCTGTCGCTGGTCGCCGGGGTCGTCGTGCTCGGTGCCAACCTCATCGGCCGCAACCTGGCCCACTACATCAACCAGCTCGCCGGGATCGTGCTGACGATCGTCGGCATGGGCTCGCTCGCGCTGATGCAGACCGAGGCCAACATCTTCGCGTTCTCGATGGTCAACGTGATCGTCACGTTCATCCTCGCGGGCATCACCGGCGTCGCGAGCCTCTACGACCGGGTCGGCAGCGCTTCGGACGCGGAGGCCGAGGAGCACTTCCGGCACGGCGCCCGCGTCGCGGTGAGCGAAGGCGGCGCCGGCGGCGCGTGAGTGAAGGCGGCGCCGGCGGCGCCGCCTTCAGCTACTTGCCCTGCCTGGTGACGAGGGTCGGTTTGCCCTCCATGTTGGACAGCCCGTTCCACGCGAGGTTGACCAGGTGGGCCGCGACGACCTCCTTGCGCGGCTTGCGCACCTCCAGCCACCACCGGCCGGTCAGCGCGACCATCCCGACGAGGGCCTGCGAGTAGAGCTCGGCGAGCTTCGGGTCGAAGCCGCGGCGTTTGAACTCCGAGCCCAGTATGTGTTCGGCCTGGTGCGCGACATCGTTGAGGACGCTCATGAAGTTGCCGGTGGGCGACATCACCGGGGACTCGCGGACCAGGACCCGGAAGCCGTCGGTCTCGTTCTCGATGTAGTCCAGCAGCGCCAGGGCCGCCTGCTCGAGCAGCTCGTGCGGGTGGCCCGCGGTCAGCGCGTTGGTGATCCGGTCGAGCAGGTTGCGGACCTCGCGGTCCACGACCACCGCGTAAAGCCCCTCCTTGCCGCCGAAGTGCTCGTAGACGACGGGTTTGGAGACCTTCGCACGCGACGCCACCTCCTCGATGGAGGTGGCGTCGAATCCCCGCTCCGCGAACAGCTTCCGTCCGATGACGATGAGCTGCTCACGGCGCTGGGCGGCGGACATCCTGACCCGTGACTTCGGCAGTGCCGGCGGCGGCGGTGGGCTCGGTCGTTGAACGGGCGGTGGCTCCTCCGGAAGGTCGGTCACCCGCTCATCGTGCCAGCAGGGCCACTAGCGGCGGCGACCCGCTTCGCATCGAGCCGGTCACGCTTCGGCCAGCGCACGTCGGTGGCCCAGCCGAGCCTCTCGAAGATCCAGATCAGCCGGGCGTTGATGTCGATCTGGCCCTTGTCGACCCCGTGGCGGGCGCAGGTCGGGTCGGCGTGGTGCAGGTTGTGCCAGCTCTCGCCGAAGGACAGGATCGCCAGGGGCCAGAAGTTGCTGGCCTTGTCGCCGTCGCGGGTCTCGAACGGGCGCTCGCCGTAGACGTGGCAGATCGAGTTGATCGACCAGGTCACGTGGTGCAGCAGGCCGATGCGGACCAGGCCGGCCCAGAAGAACGCCGACAGCGCGCCCTGCCACGACCAGGTGACCAGGCCGGCGATGATCGCCGGCAGCGTGGCCGACAGGACGACGATCACCGGGAACGCCTTGTCGATGCGGCGGATGTCCTTGTCGGCGAGCAGATCGGGGGCGAAGCGCTCCCGGTTGGACAGCTCGCGGAAGAACAGCCAGCCCACGTGGGCGTAGAACAGCCCCTTCACCAGGCCGCCGAAGGACTCCCCGAAGCGCCACGGCGAGTGCGGGTCGCCCTCGCGATCGGAATACGCGTGGTGGCGGCGGTGGTCGGCGACCCACTGGGTGGGGCTGCCCTCGATCGCGGTGCTGCCGGCGATCGTCAGCGCGACGCGCAGCCCCCGGTTGGCCTTGAAGGCGCCGTGGGTGAGATACCGGTGGAAGCCCGAGCCGATGCCGAGCCCGCCGATCACGTAGAAGACCGTGCCAAGCGCGACGTCGAGCCAGGTGAGGCCCCACCCCCACGCGACGGGAACGGCCGCCAGGATGGCGACGAACGGCAGGACCACGAAGCCCCAGAGGGCAACCAAAATCCCGATGCTCTGGCGGCCCTCGGTCAGGGCTTTTGGCCCGCGTTCGGAGGTCTGACCTGGAACGGGATCAAGGAGTACAGCGGACATGGCACCTCTCACAGGCTCTTCGCCGGGCGGGGGGAGATCGACGGGCTACGCTTACGTCACCGTAACTTACGGGAGCGTAGGTTCGCCATACGAGCTCCGTGTCAAGCTGATTACCCGCCGTCTTGTGTGATCTTCATCCAGAAGAATCGGCCAGACCGTCCGATGGGTGAGCAAACCGTGCCTCGATACGAGTCGGATTCCGGCGACCGGTAGGCTGCACAGGCAGATCTTTGGGGTGTGGGGTAACGGCAGCCCGCAGGCCTTTGGAGCCTCGCAGTCCAGGTTCGAATCCTGGCACCCCAGCCACCTGACTACGATGAGGCGCACCGACACCGTCGAGGAGCGCGCCCGTGCGAAATGTGATCATCCTGGCCGCCGGCGAGGGAAAGCGGATGAAGTCCGCCCTGCCCAAGGTGCTGCACCCGCTGCTCGGCCGGACCCTGGTGGGCCACGTGCTCGCCGCCGCCGAGGAGGCGATCGGCGGATCCGCCACCGTGGTCGTCGGCCACGGCGGTGAGCTGGTCCGAGCCCACCTGGAGCAGGTCGCCCCGGCCGCCGTGCCGGTCACCCAGATCGAGCAGCGTGGCACCGGCCACGCCGTGCGCATCGCCCTGGACGAGACGCCCGACCTCACCGGGACCGTCGTCGTGCTCGGCGGCGACACCCCGCTGCTGCGCGCGGAGACGCTCAGCGCGCTCGTCCACACGCACGAGAACACCAAGGCCGCCGCCACCGTCCTGACCGCCGAGGTCACCGACCCCACCGGGCTCGGCCGCATCGTGCGCAACAAGGGCGGCGAGTTCACCGCCATCGTCGAGGAGCGCGACGCGACACCCGCCCAGCGGGCCATCCACGAGATCAACTCGGGGGTGTACGTGTTCGACGCCGAGCGGCTGCGCGAGATGCTCGGCAAGCTCTCCACCGACAACGAGCAGGGCGAGGAGTACCTCACCGACGTCATCGGCCTGCTCGCCGCGGCCGGCGCGCCGATCGTCGCGCACCGCGCCCCGGACGCGACAGAGACGCTGGGCGCCAACGACCGCGCCCAGCTCGCCGGGCTGCGGGCGATCATGCGGGACCGGATCAACGACGAGTGGATGCGTGCCGGCGTCGCGATCATCGACCCGGCGACCACCTGGATCGACGTCACCGTCACCCTCTCGCGGGACGCCGTCGTCGAGCCCAACACCCACCTGCGCGGCGCGACCCGCATCGGCGAGGGCGCGGTGGTCGGCCCCGACACCAGCCTCATCGACGTGGTCGTCGGCGACGGCGCCACCGTCGTGCGGACCCACGCGCTGTCCTCCGAGATCGGGCCGCAGGCGTCGGTCGGGCCGTTCGCCTATCTGCGCCCCGGCACCAGGCTCGGGCGCAAGTCGAAGATCGGCACGTTCGTGGAGACCAAGGCCGCCACCGTCGGCGACGGCGCGAAGGTCCCGCACCTGTCCTACGTCGGCGACGCCGAGATCGGCGAGGGCACCAACATCGGCGCCGCGAGCGTCTTCGTCAACTACGACGGGGTGCAGAAGCGCCGCTCGGTGATCGGCGCGCACGCACGGACCGGCGCCGACAACATGTTCGTCGCGCCGGTGCACATCGGCGACGGCGCCTACACCGCGGCCGGCAGCGTGATCACCAAGGACGTGCCACCGGGCGCGCTCGGGGTGTCCCGGGCCCACCAGCGCAACATCGAGGGCTGGGTCGAGCGCAAGCGACCTGGCACAGCCGCCGCGCAGGCCGCGCGCGACGCCCTCGCACGTGAACAAAACCACGTCCTCCCCGGTCAGGTGGCCGACGTGGGGCCGCGCGACGAACAATGAGCCCAACCACGAGATCCGGGAGCGGGCGACCCTAATGGCCAGCATCAGTTCGGAGAACCGCAAGAACCTCATGCTCTTCTCCGGACGCGGGTTTCCCGCGCTCGCTGAGGAGATCGGGGCGGTGCTCGGCGTCGAGCCGACACCGATGGACGCCTACGACTTCGCCAGCGGGGAGATCTTCATCCGCTACCGGGAGTCGGTGCGCGGCTCGGACGCGTTCGTCGTGCAGTCGATGGTCGCGCCGATCAACGACTGGTTGATGGAGTGCCTGATCATGGTCGACGCGCTCAAGCGCGGCTCGACCAAGCGGATCACGGTGGTCCTGCCGTTCTACCCGTACGCACGGCAGGACAAGAAGCACCGCGGCCGCGAGCCGATCTCCGCCCGGCTGGTCGCCGACCTGCTCAAGACCGCCGGCGCCAACCGGATCCTCACCGTGGACCTGCACACCGCGCAGATCCAGGGCTTCTTCGACGGCCCGGTCGACCACCTGTTCGCGATGAACACCCTCGCCGACCACATCGAGGCCAAATACGCCGGGCGCCCGATCACGGTCGTCGCGCCCGACTCGGGCCGGGTCCGGGTCGCCGAGCGCTGGACGGACCGCCTCGGCGGCTGCCCCCTCGCCTTCATCCATAAGACCCGCGACCCGATGAAGCCCAACCAGATCGTCGCCAACCGGGTCGTCGGCGAGGTCGAGGGCCGGGTCTGCCTGATCGTCGACGACATGATCGACACCGGCGGCACGATCGTCGGCGCCGCCGACATCCTCTTCAACGAGGGCGCCGCCGACGTCGTGGTCGCCGCCACCCACGCGGTGCTGTCGGACCCGGCCTGCGACCGGCTCGACGCCAGCCGGATCAGCGAGATCGTGGTGACCAACACGTTGCCACTGCCGGGTGACAAGAAGGTCGACAAGATCACTCAGCTCTCGATCGCCCCGCTGCTGGCCCGGGCCATCCGCGAGGTGTTCGACGACGGGTCGGTCACGACCCTTTTCGGCGGCCTGTCCTGATTTTTCGGCGGGTGCCGCGGCCCGTCCGGTTGACACGGGCGCGTGATCTGCACAACCGGACGGGTGCGATGTGAGGGTGATCGGGAGTCTCGGGTAAGCTAGTGCGGTTGCCACGGCGAGGGTGCTCCAAGGGCCGGGCGTGCGTTCCAGTGACCACCGCGGAAGCGGTCTTCGCCGGTTCAGCATGACGGCCATGTGGGCTCCGTGATCGACGCGGTGCTCCGGGCCTGTGCCCCGTGCGCCTCCTCGCCCGAGCGCCGCACTACGACAACTGTTACCGGTCGCGCCGGCCGGTGCCCGCCGCACAACCGCATCAGGAGTTTTTGCCGTGTCCGAGGTAAAGATCAGCGCCGAGCCCCGCACCGAGTTCGGCAAGGGTGGTGCCCGCCGCACGCGCCGGGCCGGCAAGGTGCCCGCCGTGCTGTACGGCCACGGCGAAGCGCCCCGCCACATCGCCCTCCCCGCCCGCGAGTTCGCCGCCGCCATCCGGCACGGCGGCAAGAACCAGATCTTCAACATTGAGATCACCGGCGGCGGCACCGCGCTCGCCCTGCCGAAGGCGATCCAGCGCGACCCGATCAAGGACACCTACGAGCACGTCGACCTGCTCGTCGTGCGCCGTGGCGAGAAGGTCACCGTCGAGATCCCGGTCCACCTGACCGGTGAGGCCGCCCGCGACACCCTCGTCATGGTGGAGAACACCACCCTCGCCATCCTCGCCGACGCGACCAAGCTGCCCGAGTTCGTCGAGGTCTCCATCGCGGGCCTCGATGCCGGCAGCCACGTCACCGCCGGCGACGTGCAGCTCCCCGCCGGGTCCGAGCTGGCCGCCGACCCGGGCCTCGTCATCGCCGTCGTCACCGGCGCCCCGACCGCCGAGGCACTCGAGGGCGAGGCCGCCGAGACGGCCGAGCCCGCCGAGGCCGAGGCGACCCCGGAGCCGGCCGACGCCTGAGTCGTCATGTCAAGGTCGCGGGCGCCTGACGGCACCCGCGGCCTTGCTGTTTTCAGCTCCCCGAGGCTGGCGCCTCGCGGCTCCGTGGCGGGCTGCGCCACCCCACACCCCCCATGGAAGCTGCGCTTCCACTGAGCCTTGTGAGGGGACCCGATGACGGACACCGCGCCCTGGCTGATCGTCGGGCTGGGCAATCCAGGCCCGGAGTACGCCCGCCACCGCCACAACATCGGCTTCATGGTTGCCGACCTGATCGCGCAGCGGGCCGGGCTGCGGTTCTCCCGGCACCGGCGGGTGGCCGCCGAAGTGGCAGAAGGCCGCCTGCGCATCGGCGGACCGCGGATCGTGCTGGTGAAGCCGCTGACCTTCATGAACCTGTCCGGCGGCCCGGTCGCCGGGCTGGCCCAGTTCTACAAGGTGCCGGTCGCCCAGGTGATCGCCGTGCATGACGAGCTCGATGTGCCCTACGAGCAGTTGCGGCTCAAGCAGGGTGGCGGCGAGGGCGGCCACAACGGGCTGCGGTCCATGTCGACGTCGCTGGGCAGCAAGGACTACGTGCGGGTCCGGTTCGGCATCGGCCGCCCGCCCGGCCGGCAGAACCCGGCGGACTTCGTGCTGTCGGACTTCACCACGGTGGAGCGCAAGGAGCTCGACTTCTTCATCGACCGGGCCGCGGACGCCGTGGAGATGGTAATCGAGCGCGGGCTCGAGCCGGCGCAGAACCAGTATCACGCGTCGTAAGAGCCCCGTTGTCCATCGTCCGTCCGGTCTGAACCTTGCATGCCGATCCGTGTGTCGCCGTGACGCATGTCCGAGTTGCACGTTGTACTCCAAGTCGCACCTTTTGCAAAGAAGGCGGACTTGAGGAGGCGTGCGTGGCGGTCGACAGCGGGCGAACGCGGGACGGCTTCCACCGCCCGGCCCATCTCCGCCCCGAGGACCGCCCCGGCGGCCTGCGCCGCGAGGACCGCATCGCCGGCCCGCGCCGCGACGAGCGCACCGGTGCCCCGGCCCGCGAGGAGCGCCCCGCCGGCACTCGCCGCGAAGAGCGCCCCACCGGCCTCCGCTGGGAGGAACGGCCGGGTGGTCTCCGCCGCGACGAGCGCTCCGGTGGCCTGCGCCGGCCCGAACGGCAGAGCAACGCCCTGCAGGCCGACCACCGGCCCGGCACCGGCGACGTGAAGGCCGCGGAGCCCGTGACCAGGGTCAAGGTCGCGGAGCCCGTGACGCGGGCCAAGGCCGCGGAGCCCGTGGTCAGGGTCAAGGTCGCGGAGCCGGTCCAGCGGGTCAAGGCCGCGGAGCCGGTCCAGCGGGCCGACACCGTCGAGCGGCAGGTGATCCGGCGGCGGCCCAGCCCGATGGGCACCGTCCCGCGGCGCCCCGAGCGACTGCCGTCGGCGGCCGCGCGGACCGTCGCCCCCGTCTCGCCGGCCCCCGGGCCGCCCGTCCCGCCCGCGCACGTGTCCGCCCAGCTCGAAGCCGAGGTCGAGGAGGCCGTCGGCCGGGCGGCCACGTTCGTGCCGGCCGCGAAGCCCGCCGAACCGGTGACCGAACCCGCCAGGGCGCCCCGGCACCGGGCCCGCTGGGCGTGGGAGGGCCGCTACCTGCGGACCCTGCTGCTGATCGACACCGTGATCGGCGTGCTCGCCGGGCTGGTCGCGTTCGAGGTCCGGTTCGGCTCGGTCCTGACCAACTACAACAGCCGCTACGCGCTGCTGTCCGCCCTCCTACCGGTCGCCTTCACCGCGACACTCGCCGCGAACCGCGCCTACGAGAAGCGCTACCTGTTCGTCGGGACCGACGAGTACCAGCGGGTGCTGCGGGCCGGCCTGGCGCTGACCGCCGCGACCATCGTCGGCGCCTACGCCGCGGAGATCTCCATCGCCCGTGGCTGGTTCGTGGTGGCGCTGCCGCTGGTCACGTCGGGATGCCTGGTCTCACGGTTCGTGCTGCGGCAGCTGCTGCACCGGGCCCGCAAGACGCGCGGCGCCTGCATGCGGCGGGTCGTGGTCGTCGGCCACGAGCTGGCGGTCGAGGCGATGACCAGCCAGCTGCGCCGGGAGCGGTATCACGGCCTGAAGGTCGTCGGCGCCTGCCTCGCGAACGAGGGCAGCGTGCCGGACGTGCCGGTGCTGGGCACGTTCGACGAGATCGCCGGCGCGGTGCGCCAGGCCAGGGCCGACACGGTGCTGGTGCTGTCGTGCCCGGAGCTGGACGGGCACGCGCTGCGCCGGCTCGCCTGGCGCCTGGAGCGCGACGACATCGACCTGATCGTGGCGAGCACCCTGATCGACGTCGCCGGCAGCCGGACCACGATCCGGCCCGTCGACGGCCTGCCGATGCTGCACGTCGAGCATCCCACGCTCACCGGCGCGAGGCGGGTGCTGAAGGCGGTGGTGGACCGGGTCGGCGCGGTCATGTTGCTGATCGCGTTGAGTCCACTTCTGGCTGGTCTGGCGCTCGCAGTTCGCGCGGAGTCACGAGGGCCGGTACTGTTTCGTCAAGTACGAGTGGGCAAAGACGGTCGTGAGTTCGTGATCGTCAAGTTCCGCACAATGCACCTGGACGCCGAAGCCCGCCTCGCCGAGCTGCGGCACCTCAATGAAGTCGACGGCGCACTGTTCAAACTGCGCAATGACCCACGGGTCACCCGCGTCGGGCGGCTTCTGCGCAAGTTTTCGCTCGACGAGCTGCCCCAGCTGCTCAACGTGCTCGGGGGCAGCATGTCACTGGTCGGGCCGCGCCCGCCGTTGCCGGAGGAGGTCGCCGTGTATCCGGACGACGCCCGGCGCAGGCTGGCCGTGCGGCCCGGGATGACCGGCCTCTGGCAGGTGTCCGGCCGGTCGGACCTATCGTGGGACGAAGCGGTCCGCCTCGACCTGCAGTATGTGGAGAACTGGTCGCTGTCGCTCGACCTGGTGATCATGCTGCGGACGTTGAGCGCGGTGACCCGAGGGGCTGGAGCGTACTGATGACCGATCTGCCACCCGCCACCGACGGCGGGTTCGCCCGCTGGCTGGCCCAGCGCGCGGGCGACCTGCTGTTGAAGCTGCGCGAGGAGATGGGGTATTCCGACCCCGCCGCCCTGCGCAAGGCGGGTGACCAGCTGTCGCACGAGCTGCTGGTCGCCCAGCTGGAGCGCTGGCGCCCGGCCGACGCGGTGCTGTCCGAGGAAGGCGCCGACAGCGCCACCCGGCTCAGCGCCGACCGCGTCTGGATCGTCGACCCGCTCGACGGCACCCGCGAGTTCGGTGAGGAGGGCCGCGCCGACTGGGCGGTCCACGTCGCCCTGTGGGGGCGCACGTCCGCGCGGATCACCGAGTATGCCGGCGACGGCACCCCGCAGCCGGAGCGCGCCGTCGGCTGGGGCCGGCTCCTCGCCGGCGCGGTGGCCCTGCCGGCGCAGCACTGCGTCCTCGGCACCGACGCGCCGCCGCCGTTCCCCCCGATGCCCGGGGTGCAGGGCGAGCCGATCCGCCTCGCGGCCAGCCGCACCCGCCCGCCGGCGCTGCTCGCCGCGCTGGCCGAGCGGCTGCCGATCGAGCTGGTGCCGATGGGCTCCGCCGGTGCGAAGATCGCCGCGGTGATCGACGGTGCGGTCGACGCCTATGTCCACGCCGGCGGCCAGTACGAGTGGGACTCCGCCGCCCCGGTCGCTGTGGCGGTCGCCACGGGCCTGCACGCTTCCCGGATCGACGGGACTACGTTGGAATACAACCAGCCCGACCCACGGCTGCCTGACCTCGTGGTGTGTCGGAAGGCACTGGCGCCTCAGTTGCTGGCCGCGATCAGCGCGTCTGTCGCTTCCTAGGGAAAGGTTTCGCCAACCATGAGTCGCGCGCCCTACCGCGTCTCGCATCTGGACGCTCTCGAGGCCGAGAGCCTGTTCATCATGCGTGAGGTGGTCGCCGAGTTCGAGCGGCCGGTTCTGCTGTTCTCCGGCGGCAAGGACTCGATCGTCATGCTCCGCCTCGCCGAGAAGGCGTTCGCACCTGCGCGGATCCCGTTCCCGGTCATGCACGTCGACACGGGTCACAACTTCCCGGAGGTCCTCGCCTACCGTGACCGCCGCGTCACCGAGCTCAACGTGCAGCTCATCGTGGCCAGCGTCCAGGAGGCGATCGACAGCGGCCTGGTGCGCGAGTCCGGCGACGGCATGCGCAACCGGATCCAGACCCCGGTCCTGCTCGAGGCGGTCGAGAAGTACCGCTTCGACGCGCTGTTCGGCGGTGCCCGGCGCGACGAGGAGAAGGCCCGCGCCAAGGAGCGCGTCTTCAGCTTCCGGGACGACTTCGGTCAATGGGACCCGCGCAACCAGCGGCCCGAGCTGTGGGGGCTCTACAACGCCCGCATCGCCCCCGGCGAGTCGATCCGGGTGTTCCCGCTGTCCAACTGGACCGAGCTGGACGTCTGGCACTACATCGCCCGCGAGGGCATCGACCTGCCCGACATCTACTACGCGCACGACCGTGAGGTCGTCGACCGCGGCGGCATGCTCTACGCCGTCAATGAGTTCCTGCCGCTGAAGGCGGGCGAGACGCCGTTCGTGGAGCAGGTCCGTTACCGCACCGTCGGCGACGCCTCCTGCACCGCGGCGGTCCGCAGCGACGCGGACACGATCGACAAGGTCATCGACGAGGTCGCCGCCACCCGGATCACGGAGCGCGGCGCGACCCGGGGCGATGACAAGGTCAGCGAGGCGGCCATGGAAGACCGCAAGCGTGAGGGGTACTTCTAAGATGACCGCCGTTGTTGAGACTCCCGCCCAGCGGCAGATGGACCTGCTGCGGTTCGCGACCGCCGGCTCCGTCGACGACGGCAAGTCGACCCTGATCGGCCGGCTGCTGTTCGACTCGAAGGCCATCTTCGAGGACCAGCTGGAGGCGGTCGAGGCCACCTCACGCTCCCGTGGCGACGAATACACCAACCTCGCGCTGCTCACCGACGGCCTGCGGGCCGAGCGGGAGCAGGGCATCACGATCGACGTGGCCTACCGGTACTTCGCCACCCCGCGGCGGAAGTTCATCATCGCCGACACGCCGGGGCACATCCAGTACACGCGCAACATGGTCACCGGTGCGTCCACCGCCGATCTGGCGCTGATCCTGGTCGACGCCCGCAAGGGCCTGGTCGAGCAGTCCCGGCGGCACGCCTTCCTGTGCTCGCTGCTGCGGGTGCCGCACCTGGTGCTGTGCGTCAACAAGATGGATCTCGTCGACTACTCGCAGGAGGTGTACGAGCGCATCGCCGACGAGTTCACCTCGTTCGCGGCGAAGCTCGACGCGCCCGACCTGACGGTCATCCCGATCTCGGCGCTGCACGGCGACAACCTGGTCACCAGGTCCGAGAAGATGTCGTGGTACGAGGGGCCGTCGCTGCTGCACCACCTGGAGCACGTGCACATCGCCTCGGACCGCAACCTGGTCGACGTGCGCTTCCCGGTGCAATACGTGATCCGCCCGCAGTCCACCACGATCGCGGACTACCGCGGTTACGCCGGACAGGTCGCCTCGGGTGTCCTGAAGCCCGGCGACGAGGTCATGGTCCTGCCGTCGGGCTTCACCACGAAGATCACGCACATCGAGACCGCCGACGGGCCGCTGCAGGAGGCCTACCCGCCGATGTCGGTGACGATCCGGCTCGCCGACGAGATCGACATCGCCCGCGGTGACCTGATCTGCCGGCCGAACAACGCACCGGCGGTCGCCCAGGACATCGAGGCGATGATCTGCTGGATGGACGAGACCCGCCCGCTGACGGTCGGCGCCAAGTATTCGATCAAGCACACGACCCGCTCGGCCCGTGCCGTGGTCCGTGGCCTGCAATACCGGCTCGACGTCAACACGCTGCACCGCGACGAGTCGGCGACGTCGCTCGCGCTCAACGAGATCGGCCGGGTCAAGCTCCGCACCACGGTGCCGCTGCTCGCCGACCAGTACCGCCGCAACCGCACCACCGGCGGCTTCATCATCATCGACGAGGCCAGCAACCGCACCGTCGGCGCCGGCATGATCATCGAGGCCGGCTGAGCAAAAGGCACGAGTGCGTAGCGGAGCGGAGCATGGGGGGTGTGGGGAGGTGCAGCCCCCCACGGAACCGCTGGCGAAGCCGACGGAGCAAGTTAGAGCTGGCGCGGGCGGATCACTGACACCCGCGCCACCCGGCGGCCTTCAACGGTGGCGACGCGCAGGTGCCAGCCGTCGTGCCTGACCTCGTCACCCATGCGAGGCAGGCGGCCCAGGCGGGCCATGACGAAGCCGGCCACGGTCTCGTACGGGCCGGTGGGCAGCGTCAGGCCGGTGCGCTCCGCCAGGTCGGCGAGGTTCAGCCGGCCATCGACCTCGGCGGACTCGTCCGGCTGGGGTGGCGCGTCGTACTCGTCGTGGATCTCGCCGACGAGCTCCTCGATGAGGTCCTCCAGGGTCACGATGCCGGCTGTGCCGCCGTATTCGTCCATGACGACCGCGAGGTGGTGGCCCTCCCGGCGCATCTCGGACAGTGCGGCCAGGACGCGCTTGCTCGCCGGCAGCCGCTTCACCTCGCGGGTCAGCTCCCGCAGCCGCAGGAACGGGTCGACCACGGGCAGCAGCGTCAGGTCGCGCACGTGCACGAAGCCGAGCACGTCATCCTGGTCGCCGTCGATCACGGGAAACCGGGAGTGGCGGGTGGCGCGCACCTGCGTCACCGCCTCCGCGACCGTCAGCCCGGCGTCCAGGAACAGGACCTCGGTGCGCGGGACCATCACCTCACGGACGTGGCCGGTGCCGGTGCCGCTGGCGATCAGCGTGCGCAGCTCTGCCTCGCTGACGTCCGAGGACTCGTTGGTAGCGTGAAGACGTTGCGCCCAGCGGCTCAGCACGCCCGCCACGGTTTGCCTGATGGTTCCGGGGCCAAGCTCCGGCATGCCCGAAATTGTAGGTGCCGGGCACTCCACCGTTCACCTCGGACGTGTAAATTTGTTGGTTCCTGATGACTTTTGGAGGAACTCCGTGAAACTGCTCGTCACCGGGGGCGCCGGCTACATCGGCAGCGTCGTCACCGCCCTGCTGCTCGACGCCGGTCACGACGTGACAGTGCTCGACGACCTCTCCACCGGTCACGAGTCGTCCGTGCCGAAGGGTGCCGCCTTCGTCAGGGGCCGGGTGCACGACGCGATCGGTGACGTGCTGACCCGCGACGCCGGGTTCGACGGCGTGCTGCACTTCGCCGCGTTCATCGCCGCCGGCGAGAGCGTGCAGAAGCCCGAGAAGTACTGGGAGAACAACACCGTCGGCACGCTGCTGCTGCTCGACGCGATGCGCGCCGCCGGCACCCGCCGCCTGGTCTTCTCCTCCACCGCCAACGTCTACGGCGACCCCGACGTCGTGCCGATCCCGGAGACCGCCGCGGTGCGGCCGCCGAACCCGTACGCGACCTCGAAGCTGGCCGCCGACCACGCGCTCACCGGCGAGGCCGTCGGCCACGGCATCTCCGCCGTCAGCCTGCGCTACTTCAACGTTGCCGGCGCGCTGCGCCGCCCCGACGGATCGATGATCGGCGAACGGCACGACCCCGAGACCCACCTGATCCCGATCGCCCTGCAGGTCGCCCTCGGCCGCCGCGAGAAGCTCCAGCTCTTCGGCGACGACTACGACACCCCCGACGGCACCAACATCCGCGACTACATCCACGTCGGTGACCTGGGCACCGCCCACCTGCTCGCCCTGGCCACGATGGACGGCCCCGGCCACCGCGTGTACAACCTCGGCAACGGCACCGGCTTCTCCAACCGCCAGGTCGTCGAGGTGGTCCGCGAGGTCACTGGCCACCCGGTCCCGGTGGAGATGGCGCCCCGCCGCCCCGGTGACCCCGCACAGCTCGTCGCGGCGTCGGACAAGGCGAAGCGCGAGCTGTCCTGGACCCCGCAGCACGCGGAGCTGGCCACGATGGTCCAGGACGCCTGGGACTTCATCCGCAGCTGAGGCGGCTGAGCGGCTGGGCGGCTACTGAGCGGTTATTGGGCGTCGAGCTTCTGCCAGGTGGTGCCGTCGACGGAGTACGCGGTGTAGATCGTGGACATGCCGTAGGCGATCCAGCCGATCTGGGTCCTGGCCAGGCGGTCGGTCGGGTGCAGGCCCGAGACGCGCTGCCAGCGGGCGCCGCGGTCGGCGGAGACCAGCCAGTGCCCGGCGCCGTCGACGAACAGCAGGCGGCCGTCCAGGAGCGGGACCAGGTCGCCGCCGATGGTGGTGCCCGTGACCGGCCTCGGGTCGGTGAAGCGGGCACCGCCGTCGGTGGAGGTGGCGACCCCCGTCAGCCCGGGCGGGCTGGTCCGCGGGTCGGTCAGCGCCACGTGCACGTCCGTGCCGAGGAACGCCACCCGGGCCGTGCCGGTGCCGGAGAACGTGGTCGGGGTCCAGGTGACGCCGTTGTCGCGGGAGACCGCCACGGCCGGGTGGCCGTCCACCGCGCCACCGATCCACCAGGACGCGTCGCCGGCGCGGACCGGCGACACCCACGTCACCGACAGCGGCGGCTGGGTGGGCGGTGCGACCAGGCTCGTCCCGTCGTGCAGCAGCGCCGCCAGCCGACCGTCGAGCAGGACCAGGCGGGCGTCGCCGGGCAGGGCGGCCCCCGCGGGAGCGGGTGCGCCGGCGGCGGTGTCCCAGGTGACGCCGTCGGTGCTGCTGGAGCGGGTGCCGTCGGCGCCGACCAGGGTGATCCGGGAGCCGGTGACGACCAGCGACGGCACCGCACCCAGCGAGGGCGTGCCGAACCCGCCCGGGGCACGGGCCGTGCTCCACGTCCGGCCGCCGTCGGTGGTGGTGCTGACCCACGCCGTACACGAGGCGGCGGCGCACTCACGGGTCAGCAGGAAGCCCCGGTCGGCGTCGATGAACTCCGCGTCGTCGATCGTTCCAGGAAGGTCACGGGGCAGGCCGGGCAGGCCGTTGACGGTGATGCCGTCGCCCGTCCAGACGCCGCCGGCCGACGGGGACGCCGCCACCTGCGGCTCGGGGGTGTCGCGGGGCGCGAGGAAGGCCACCGCCGCGACGAGCAGCGTCAGCGCGACCACCCCGCCCTGGGCGGCGCGGCGCCGCCGGCGCAGGGAGCGGGCGCGGGCGGTGATCGTGGACATGGGCGGCTGGATGAAGTCGAGTCGCTGGGCGCGGAGCAGGGTCTCCAGCTCGTCAGGCATGACGCACCTCCGACGGAGCCGAGGAGGACGGCGGGGAAGGCGGCAGGGAAGGCGAGTAGCCGGGCAGCCGCTGGGCGAGGGCGGCGCGCCCCCGGGAGAGCCGCGACTTGACGGTGCCGCCGGGCACGCCGAGCGCGGCGGAGATCTCCTCGACACTGAGGTCGGCGTAGTAGTGCAGCACGATGACCTCCCGGTACGTGCGGGGTATGGCGTCGAGCGCCTCGGTCAGGTCGGTGCGCTCCGGTGACGGACCGGCCTCGACGTGCCGCTGGACGGCGCGCTCGCGGAGCAGGATCAGGTCGAGCAGTTTCCGGCGGCGCCAGCGGCGGCGGACCACATTGACCGCCACGGTGCGCAGCCACGCCTCAGGGTTGTCGATGCCGATGAAGCCGCCTGGGCGGGCGGCGGCGCGCGCGAACGCCTCCTGGACCACGTCCTGCGCCTCGGTGAGGTCGGTCGTGAACGCGTAGAGCTGTGTCACCAGCCTCCGGTAGCAGGCGTGGTAGACCCCCTCGAGCTCGCTCACACCGCTCACGATCCTCGACCGGCCGCCCCGGTTCCAATCTTCTGCGAAACAGCGTTCAGTCGGGCAGGACGGTCTGCGGGATGCTCACGGAGTGCCAGCTGCGGCCGTCGGCGGCCAGCCAGGGTGGGTCGTCGAGCGAGACGAAGCCGTTGTCGACGGGTTCGACGCCGCCGGTCGGGCCGGCGACCACGCCGAAATGCTCCCCGTCGAGGCTCTCCAGGTAGACCGTCTCGGAGTCGCCCCTGACCCAGAGCAGCACGGACCGGTCGGGGCGCACCAGCGCGTCGAACTCGCGGCCGTTGAGGGCACCGTCGTTGCTCAGCGGGGCCGGCAGCTCGATCTTCGTGGTCACCTCCTGCCAGCTGTCGCCGCCGTCACGGGTACGGAAATGCCGGATGCCCTTGCTGTATCGCACGAAGGCATGCGCCGTGACGCCGTCCAGGGTGACGATGGTCGGCGCGTCGATCCCCTGCGGCACGTTGAGCGACCTGGCCAGCCAGTGCCGGCCCTGGTCCTTGCTCACCGCGACGGCGGGCGAGCCGGTGCGCAGGTCCGTGCCGGTGACCCACCAGCCGGCCTGGACCTGCAGGCCGCTGACGACGGTCCGCCGCGCCATCGGCGGCTGGTCGACGAGCAGGCTGAGCGTGCCGTCGCTCTGCCGGATGCCGAAGAGGTCGCCGTACTGCGCGAGCTGCACCGCCCGGTCGGCGGGGCCGAGCGCCTCGCGGGTCTCCGGGCCGAGGACCGGGGTGACCGCCGGGACCACGGACGGGTCGTCGAGGCGGAACTTCACGTTGGTGCGGGAGCCGCCGCTGACCTCGCCGCTGAGCATGAACGTCTGCGGGGAGAGCAGGGCCAGCTCAACGTGGTCGAGCTTGTCCAGCGAGCTCTGCCGCAGCGCGTCCTTCATGAACGTGCTGCGCCACTGCGGTGACTCGGGCCGCAGCGCGACCACCTGGAGGCTGCACCGGCGGGCCTGCGGCACCTCGACGCAGACGTCGACCGCGGCGAGCACGCCGTCGGGCAGGTCACCGGCGACGGCCCGGATCGACCGGGTCGAATCGAAGGTGCCGCTGGGCGGTGCCGACGCCGACGGCAGCGGGCCCCAGGGATCGCCGAGGTCGGGGTTGGGGCCGAGCGCGGCGGGGGACGGCCGGCCGAACACCCCGGCGAGCGCGACCGGCGCGAACACGGCCAGCGTGCCGACGAGCGCGCCGATGACGGCCATCCGGTCGCGCATGCGCACCCGGCCGGCCCGGCGGTACAGCAGGCTGAAGTCAGGCATCCACGTCGCCGACTCGACCTGCGCCCGGAGCGCGCGGAAGTCCAGGTCAGGGCGCATCACGCACCTCCTGGACGTCTCGTTGGGGCAAGACCGGGGGACGCCGGAGGCCACCGGTGTCGGCCCGGTTGTCGGATCTGGGGTCGGCGTCGGTGTCGCTGAGCAGCGCGGCGAGCATGGCGCGGCCCCGCGACAGGCGCGCCTTCACCGTGCCGACGGGCACGCCCAGCGTGTCGGCGACCTCGTGGACCGACATGTCGGCCAGGTGGTGCAGCACGATCGTCTCCCGGGTGGCCTGCGACAGCTGTTGCAGGGCGGCGACCAGCGCGACCCGGTTGGGGTCGACGCCGGGGACGCTCTCCACCGGACGGGCGACCCGCCCGCTGCGGACCAGTGTGTCGAACAGGCGCCGGCGGCGCCACCGGGTCCGGGCGAGATTCATCGCCACGGTGCGTAACCACGCCTCGGGGTCGGCGACGTCGAGGAACTGCCGCGGCCGCGCCAGGGCCCGCGCGTAGGCCTCCTGGACCAGGTCCTGGGCCTCGGCGTGGTCGCCGGTGAGTGCGTAGAGGGCGGCGACCAGGCGCCGGTAGTGCGCCTCATACGCGTCACGGACGGCTTCGCGTGCCTCGAGCTCCTCGCCCACCCCGTCACCCCCTCACCGTTGAAGACCACTGTGGCGTGCTCCCGGTTGCGCCACCGCTGTGGTGGTGCTGACAGAATGGCGCGCATGTCGCCGTCCGTCAGCACCGCCCGCCCTCGGGTGCTCTCCGGGATCCAGCCCACCGCCGACTCGTTCCATCTGGGTAACTATCTCGGTGCGCTGCGCAACTGGGTGGCGATGCAGGACACGCACGACACGTTCTACTGCGTGGTCGACCTGCACGCGATCACCGCCGGCCACGACCCGGCGCTGCTGCGCAAGCGCACCCGGGTGAGTGCCGCGCAGCTGCTCGCGGTCGGGCTCGACCCGGAGCGGTGCACGCTGTTCGTGCAGAGCCACGTGCCGCAGCACGCGCAGCTGGGCTGGGTGATGGGCTGCATCACCGGGTTCGGCGAGGCCAGCCGGATGACCCAGTTCAAGGACAAGTCGAGCAAGCAGGGCGCGGACCGCTCCAGCGTCGGGCTGTTCACCTATCCGATCCTGCAGGCCGCCGACATCCTGCTCTACCAGGCCGACGCGGTGCCGGTCGGCGAGGACCAGCGCCAGCACCTGGAGCTGACCCGCGACCTGGCCCAGCGCTTCAACACGACGTTCGGCCCGACGTTCACGGTGCCCGCGCCGTACATCATCAAGGACACGGCCAAGATCACCGATCTGCAGGAGCCGACCGCGAAGATGTCGAAGTCGGCCTCGACCGCCTCCGGGCTGATCGAGCTGCTCGAGGACCCGGCGAAGGCGGCCAAGAAGATCAAGTCGGCGGTCACCGACACCGGTCGCGAGATCATCTTCGACCAGGCGGCCAAGCCGGGCGTCTCCAACCTGCTCACGATCTACTCGGCGCTGACCGGGCGGAGCATCGAGGACCTGGTCGCGGCGTACGACGGCAAGGGCTACGGCGACCTCAAGAAGGACCTCGCCGAGGTCGTGGTGGAGTTCCTCCGTCCGATCCAGCAGCGCACCAACACCTACCTCGAGGACCCGGCGCAGCTGGACAAGCTGCTCGCGATCGGCGCCGACAAGGCGCGCGCGGTCGCCGGCGCCACCCTGGGCACGGTCTACGACCGGATCGGGTTCCTCGCACCGGGTGCTGCGCACTGACGTGGCTGAGGCGTTGCGGACCACCATCGGCGTCGCGATCGACCTCCCCGACCCGTGGGGCAGCGAGCTCACCGCCGCCCGCCTCGCCGCGGGCGACCCGGTCGCCGCGCACGTGCCGGCACATGTCACCCTGCTCGGCCCGACCGACGTCGACGCGGCCGCGCTGCCCGCGATCGACCGGCACCTCGCCGCGGTCGCGCGCCGGCACGTCCCGTTCACGGTGCGGCTGCGCGGGACCGGCACCTTCCGCCCGCTGACCCAGGTGGTCTTCGTGGCGGTCGCGGCCGGCATCAGCGAGTGTGAGCAGCTGCACCAGGCGGTCCTGGACACCGCCGCGATCGAGGCGACGGTGCCGTTCCCGTACCACCCGCACGTGACGGTCGCGCACAACGTGGCGCCGGAGCGCCTCGACGCGGCCTTCGGCGACCTGGCCGGGTACGAGGCCGCCTTCACGGTCGACGGGTTCACCCTCTTCGAGCACGACGAGAGCGGCCGGTGGCAGCCGCACGCGCAGTACCGGCTCTCACCGCGCCACTCCGCCGCCGATCAGCGACGATAAGAGGGTGAGCCTGCTGGACCGGCTGGAAGCCGGCTTCGACCGGGCGGTGGCCGCCGGCCGTCGCCGCTCCCGCGTGTTCGATCACGTCTGGCGGGCGCAGGAACGCTACTTCGACCTCGACGCCGCCCGTCTCGCCGCCGCCACCGCCTATTACGGCTTCTTCGCCGTCTTCGCCATGGTGGTCGTGGCGTTCTTCATCCTGGGCCGGGTCCTCGGCGGCAACGAGGCCGTCGTCGAGCGGGTCCAGAGCTACCTGGCGGTCAACCTGCCGCAGCTGCACTCCGACCAGATCTTCGCCGGCAGCCAGCAGATCGGGCTCATCGCCCTGGTCGGCCTGGTCATCGCCGGGGTCGGCTGGGTGGAGAACCTGCGCTCCTCCCAGCGCGCGCTGTGGCACCTGCAGGAGCACCCGGGCAACCCGGTGGTGCGCTGGCTGGTGGACCTCGCCGTGCTGGTGGCGCTGGGCCTGCTGCTGATCGTGTCGATCGGCATCTTCGCCGGTGTCCAGGAGCTGCTGTACTGGCTGGCCGGCGACCTCGAGCAGGACCCGGTCCGGGTGGCGCTGCGGGGCACGTCGACGCTGCTGTCCGGCATCGTGGACCTGGTCCTGGGCATGGCGCTGCTGGCCGGGGTGCCGCGCCTGCGGATGTCGCTGCGGCGGCTGCTGCCCTCCGCGCTGCTCTTCGCGGTCGGGCTCGGCCTGCTCAAGTCGCTCGGCAAGCTCTACATCACCCGGACCGAGGACAACCCGGCCTACCAGCTGGTCGCGGGCACGATCGGGCTGCTGCTGTACATGTACCTGCTGCACCAGCTGCTGCTGTTCGCCGCCGCGCTCGCGGCCACTGACACGCACGGCCGGACCAAGGACCTGGCCGGCGGCAAGCCGCGCAGCGACGTGCAGGCCGCCGTGCGCGCCGCCGAGCTGGTCGAGAAGGCCGCGGAGACCACCCAGCAGGTCGCGGCCGAGGTGCGCGCCGAGCATCCGGGCGGTGCCGCGCACGCCGGCAAGGCGGACCCCGGCGCGATGGCGGTGGCCGCGGACATGGCGGGCAGGATGGCCCCGTCCGGCGGTTCGGCGACACCGGAGCCGCGCGAACCGTCATGATGGGCGCCGTGGGTGCACTTGTGACTTTGGACCTGCCGGCCGACGCGCCGGCGCTGACCCTGCCGTGGATCATCACCTTCGGCCCGTTGAACGAGGACGAGGAGTGGGAGCCCGTCGTGTGCGGGCCCTACGAGCGGGCGCACGCGCTCGCCCTCGCCGAGGCCGTGGTGGCCGACGAGGACCTGATGGCGGTGGTCGAGCCGCTCCAGCCGTACGTCACCGCCGACCAGATCCTCGGTGAGATCGCCGCCTCCCGCCTGGCGGCCGAGAACGAGGACCTGGAGACGGCGGCGCTCGACGAGGAGCTCGCCGGCTACGGCGATCACGATCATCACGGCCATGACCACGACCACGACGACCCGGACCACACGCACGAGGCACCGTCGATCGAGGAGATCCGGGCCGGCTTCGCCCGGATCGCGGCGAAGCTGACCGCATAGTTCAGTCCTGCACGGTCCACCAGGCGGTTGTGTCCGGTGGCAGTTCGCCGGCCATCTCGCTGCTGCTCAGCAGCGGGCTGGCCGGCCCCTCGATCCGCACCGGCGCGGCGGTCAGGTTCGCCGCGACGCGGGTGGTCTCGGTCTCGAACAGCAGCACGCCGTCGGGCGCGTCCAGCCAGCGCAGCGTGCTGGCCGGCCGGCGCAGCCGCAGCGCCTCCCGGTAGAGCCGCAGCGTCGAGTGCGGGTCGTCGCGCTGCGCCTCGACCGTCAGCTCGGCCCAGTCCGCCGGCTGCGGCAGCCAGGAGCCGCCGGGCCCGAAGCCGAACGGTGGCGCCCCGCCCGACCAGGGCAGCGGCACGCGGCAGCCGTCCCGGCCGAGTTCGGTGCCGCCGGAGCGGATCCACTGCGGGTCGACCCGCACCTCGTCCGGCAGGTCCAGGACCTCCGGCAGGCCGAGCTCCTCGCCCTGGTACAGGTAGGCGCTGCCGGGCAGGCCGAGCATCAGCAGGACCGCGGCCCGGGCCCGCCGGACGCTGCCGAAGCGGGTCACGTGCCGGCGCCGGTCGTGGTTGGACAGGACCCAGGTCGGTGGTGCGCCGACCGCCACCGCGGCGGCGAGGGAGGCGTCGATGATCCGGCGCAGGACCGCCGGGTCCCAGGGTGCCTCCAGGAAGTCGAAGTTGAACGCCTGGTGCAGCTCGCCCACCGACACGTAGCGGGCCACCCGGTCCGGTGCGGTGTCGAACACCTCGGCGACGGCCATCCGGTCACCGGGGTAGGAGTCGAGGATCTTGCGCCAGCTGCGGTGGATCTCGTGTACGTCCTCGTGGTCGAAGAGCGTCACGCCGGCCAGGTCCTTGATCATGCCGTGGGCGACGTCGACCCGGAAGCCGTCGACGCCGCGGTCCAGCCAGAAGCGCAGGATGTCGTCGAACTCCGCCCGGACCTCCGGGTTGTGCCAGTTCAGGTCCGGTTGTTCGGGGGCGAACAGGTGCAGGTACCACTGCCCGTCGGCGACCTGCGTCCAGGCGGGGCCGCCGAACAGCGACCGCCACCCGTTCGGCTCGTCCCGGAAGATGTACCGGTCGCGCCGGCCCTGCACGAACCACGGGTGCAGCGACGACGTGTGGTTGGGCACGATGTCGACGATCACCCGCAGCCCGAGCCGGTGCGCCTCGGCCAGCAGTGCGTCGAAGTCGGCGAGGGTGCCGAAGACGGGGTCGACGTCGCGGTAGTCGCTGACGTCGTAGCCGCCGTCGACCATAGGGGAGCGGTAGAACGGCGAGAGCCACAGCGCGTCGACCCCGAGGTCGGCGAGGTGGCCGAGCCGGGCGGTGATGCCGGGCAGGTCGCCGACGCCGTCACCGTCGGCGTCGGCGAAGCTGCGCGGATAGACCTGATAGATGACCGCGTGCCGCCACCACTCCACCAGGTCACGCTAACGGGCCGCGGCCTGCCCGGAGGGCGTTCAGGAACCACCCCCACCGGTGCATCGTGGTCGGGACCGGAGGCCACCCGTTGATCACGGCCATGAGCTGCCAGTACCGCTCGGCGCGCGGGTCGACGGCGAGGGTGAGCTGGTCGATGAGCGCCTCGCGCTCGCCCTCGGCGACGCCCCACCGGTGCAGGACGGCGGCGACCACCGGCGCCGCTTCCGGGCTTCCGGGCGCCAGGCCGTCGTCCATGTGCGTGGCGATGTGGCCGGTGAACCACGATATTTCTGACATGTCGGTCGGGGCCAGGCGGCGCTCGTCCGGTGCGAAGCTCCGCTTGCTCATCTCCCGCAGGCGTGCCCGGAAGTCCTGCTCGCGCAGCATCTCGGCGAGCTCGATCCACGCGTCGACCTGCGCGTCGGTGGGGTCGTCGGGCAGGTCGGGGGAGACGCCGCGCATGCGCGCGGTGAACTCCGCGGCCTCGGGCGACTCGGCGATGCCGGCGAAGATGTTGTCGAAGAACTCGTCCACGATCCGGCGGCGCTCATCCGTGCTCGCCTGGGCGATCCGGGTCATCCGGTCCAGCTCCGCGGGGGTCGGGTCGCCCTGCGCCGAGTGCCTGGACACCGCGCGCAGCGCCGCCCGGCGCAGCCGCAGCACCCGGATCTGCACGCCGATCGCCTCGGCGTGCGCGGCGGCGACGGCACCGAGGTCCTCGCCGCGGTCCAGGATCCGCTTGATGGTCGCGATGTCCAGCCCGAGCTCCCGCAGCGTGCGCACGAACTCGAGCCTGACCAGCGAGTCGCGGTCGTAGCGGCGGTAGTTGGCGTGGGAGCGCTCGGCCTCCGGGACCAGTCCGACGTCGGAGTAGTACCGGATGGTCTTGACGGGCAGGCCGGACAGCCGGGACAGCTCGCCGATGTTCATGTCGCCATCGTGGACCCTCCAGTAGGGGGAGAGTCAACGAGGCGTTACCTTGCGCGGGTGGAACCTTTGCGGCTCATCCTCCTCTATGCCCACCTCATCGGGTTCGCACTGCTGCTGGGTGGTTCGATCACCCAGTACCTGACCGGCACGCTGCGCATCAACACGGCGATGCTGTGGGGTGCGACCGTCCAGGTGGTGACCGGCCTCGCGCTGTCCGCACCGTTGCGCGACGGCCACGAGCCGCCGACCGCCAAGCTCGCCGTCAAGGCGGTCATCGGGCTGGCGATCTTCGCCATGGCGTTTTTCTCGCGCAAGCGCGAGCAGGTCAACCGCGGGCATTTCCTGGCTTTGATGGGGCTAACGCTCGTTAACGCCGCCGTTGCCGTCTTTTGGAAGTAAACCGGGCGTTACAAGATCGATCTCAGTAGGCTGGAGGGACGGTCGGCACGTCACGGCCCTATAACGCACTCCTCCCAACCCGGCAGCAAACAGCGGAACTGCCGGTCTGAGGGCGTACGCTCCCGCCGTTGGGATTCACCGCGTTGGGGCGGTGCTTTGGTGAAGGGAGACCGTCTTGCGCCGAGTGCGTGGGATGAAGGTTCTCGCGGCCGCCGCGGTGGCGATTGTCGCGTTGGGCAGCATGGCCGCTTGCGGCGATGACAAGGGCGACGAGCCGGGCAGCACGAGCAGCGGCAGCACGAAGAAGAACGTCAAGGTCGGCCTTGCGTTCGACATCGGCGGCCGCGGCGACAAGTCGTTCAACGACTCCGCCGCAGCCGGCCTCGACCGGGTCAAGACCGACCTCAACCTTGAGGTCAAAGACCTGGCCGCGGTCGCCGGCGAGACCGAGAACGACAAGTACTCGCGGCTGAAGCTGCTCTGCACGACGGGCTACAACCCGGTCATCGCGGTCGGCTTCGTCTACGACGGCGCCGACTCCAAGAACGGCCCGCTGGCCAAGGCCGCCAAGGACTGCCCGAACACCAAGTTCGCCATCGTCGACGGCGGCACCGCCGCCGACAACGTGGCCGACCTCGTGTTCGCCGAGGAGCAGGGCTCCTTCCTGGTCGGTGCGGCCGCGGCGCTGAAGACGAAGACCGGCACGGTCGGCTTCATCGGCGGCTGCCAGGTCGACCTGATCAAGAAGTTCGAGGTGGGCTTCGCCGCCGGCGCCAAGGCCGCCAAGGCCGACGTCAAGGTGCTGACCAACTACCTGTCGACTCCGGCCGAGGCCTGCAAGGGCTTCAACGACCCCGCGGGTGGCAAGACCGCGGCGACCGGTATGTATGACCAGAAGGCCGACATCATCTACGCGGCCGCCGGCGGCTCCGGCACCGGCGTGTTCGAGGCCGCCAAGGCCAAGAACGCCCTGGCCATCGGCGTCGACTCCGACCAGTACAACACCGTGACCGACGCCTCGCTGAAGACGGTCATCATGACGTCGATGCTCAAGCGGGTCGACAATGCGGTGTTCAACTTCGTCAAGGACTTCGCCGACGAGAAGTTCAAGGCCGGTCCGACCGTCTTCGACCTCAAGTCGGACGGCGTGGGCTACGCCACCTCCGGTGGCCAGGTCGACGACATCAAGACCAAGCTCGACGAGTTCAAGGCCGACATCGTCTCCGGCAAGACCACGGTGCCGACCAAGTAATCGATAGCTGGACGTGAGGCGGGGGACTGTGATCCGGTCCCCCGCCATCACTTGTTGAAGGAGCCTCTCGTGACCGCGGACCCACCCGCCGTCGAGCTGAAGGGGATCACCAAGCGGTTCCCCGGCGTCGTGGCGAACTCCGACGTCAACCTCACCGTCCGTAAAGGCACGATCCACGCGATCGTGGGTGAGAACGGTGCCGGCAAGTCGACCCTCATGAAGATCCTCTACGGGATGCAGCCGCCGGACGAGGGCGAGATCCTCATCGAGGGCAAGCCGGTGAAGTTCTCCTCGCCCCAGGGCGCGATCGAGGTCGGCATCGGCATGGTGCACCAGCACTTCATGCTGGCCGACAACTTCACGGTAACGGAGAACGTGGTCCTCGGCGCGGAGAAGCTGCACGGCATCGGCGCCCAGGCGAAGAACGCGATCACCGAGATCTCCGAGCGGTACGGGCTGGGCGTGGAGCCCGACGCGCTGGTCGAGGACCTCGGCGTCGGCGACCGCCAGCGGGTCGAGATCCTCAAGGTGCTCTACCGGGGCGCCCGCATCCTCATCCTCGACGAGCCGACCGCGGTGCTGGTCCCGCAGGAGGTCGACGAGCTGTTCGGCAACCTGCGCGAGCTCATCCGCGAGGGCCTCACCGTGCTGTTCATCTCGCACAAGCTGGACGAGGTCCGCGGCGTCGCCGACGACATCACCGTCATCCGGCGCGGCACGACCGTCGCGTCCGTCAAGCCCGACCAGGTCACCGCCCGCCAGTTGGCGACCCTCATGGTCGGCAGTGAACTGCCCAGCCCCGAGGCCCGCGAGTCGACCGTCACCGACGTGCCGGTCCTGGTCGTCGAGGGGCTCACGGTCCGCGGCCCCGACGGGCGGCCGATCGTGGACGCCGCCACGTTCACCATCCACAAAGGCGAGGTCGTCGGCATCGCCGGCGTCGAGGGCAACGGCCAGGCCGAGCTCGCCGAAGCGATCATGGGCATGCGCGCCTCCACCGGCACCGTCGTGCTCGACGGCGTCGAGATCGCCGGGTGGGACACCCGTCGGCGGCGCGAGGCCGGCGTCGGCTACATCCCGGAGGACCGGCACCGGCAGGGCCTGCTGCTCGACGCGCCGCTCTGGGAGAACCGCATCCTCGGCCACCAGACCGAGCCGCCCAACGCCAGCGGCTTCCTGATCAACGTCGGCGGCGCCCGCCGCGACACCACCCGGATCGTCGCCGAATACGACGTGCGCACGCCGAGCATCGACGTCGCCGCGGTCGCGCTGTCCGGCGGCAACCAGCAGAAACTCATCGTCGGCCGGGAGATGAGCCACCAGCCGAAGGTGCTCATCGCCGCCCACCCGACCCGCGGGGTCGACGTCGGCGCCCAGGCCGCGATCTGGGACCACATCCGAAACGCCCGGATCGCCGGCATGGGCGTGCTGCTCATCTCGGCCGACCTGGACGAGCTGATCGGCCTGTCCGACGCGCTGAAGGTGATCTACGGTGGCCGCCTGGTGGCCGACGCCGACCCGTCGACCGTCACCCCCGAGCAGCTCGGCGTCGCCATGACCGGCGCCACAGGTGAGGAGACCCCTTCATGACCGCTCCGGAGCGCAGCGGAGGTGCCGGTATGGCCGCCGCTGCCGGCATCCGGCGCATCGACGTCGCGAAGCTGCTCCCGCAGCTGATCGCCCCGGTCGCCGCGCTGGTCATCGCCGCCGCGATCTCCTCGGTCGCGTTGCTGATCAGCGACAAGGACCCCCTGCTGGCCTTCCAGCACATGTACGAGTTCGGCACCATGCCCGACTCGCAGGTGGAGATCCTCAACAAGGCCAGCGAGTACTACATCGCCGCCGTCGCGGTGGCGATCGGCTTCAAGATGGGCCTGTTCAACATCGGCGTCGAAGGACAGTCGAAGGTCGCCGCGTTCTTCGCCGGGACCCTCGCCAGCGCGTCCTTCATGACGTGGATGCCCGGCAGCCTGCGGATCGTGCTCATCATCGTGGTCGCCATGATCGTCGGCGCGCTGTGGGCCTCCATCGCGGCGCTGCTCAAGACCCAGCGGGGCGTCAGCGAGGTCATCTCCACGCTGATGCTCAACGCGATCGGCGGCCTGGTGGTGACCTGGCTGCTCAACGACCACTGGGGCGTGACGGAGCCCGGCGCCCAGATCAAGACCACCGGCATCCTGCCGGAGGACTCCTGGATGCCCGGGCTGCCGATCATCGCCGGCACCGATCAGGAGGTCCTCGGCTTCCTGGCCGTCGCCGTGGTCCTCGGCGCCGCCTACTGGTTCACCATCAACCGCACCCGCTTCGGCTTCGACCTTCGGGCCACCGGCTACAACCCCTTCGCGGCGGTCGCCAGCGGCGTCAACGCCAAGCGCATGGTGATCACCGCGATGCTCATCTCCGGCGCCGTGGCCGGCCTGGTCAACCTCCCCCGGATGCTGGGGGAGAGCCACACCTACACGGAGGGCTTCGGCGGCATCGGGTTCACCGGCCTCGCCGTGGCACTGCTCGGCCGCAACCACCCCGTCGGCATGGCGCTCGGCGCGATCCTCTGGGGCTTCCTGGCCCGCTCCCAGCTCATCCTCGACCTGGACGGGATCCCCAAGGAGATCGTCCTGATCATGCAGGGCGTCGCGGTGCTCTCGGTCGTCATCGCGTACGAGCTCGCGGCCCGCATCGGCCGGCGGGCGCAGCAACGGCGGGTCGGCGTGGCCACCGCCACGGCGGCGCCGGCACCCGCGGTAGTGGAGGAGTCGAAGTGAGCACCGACACGATGCTCTCGGCGGCGGCGGCGCAGCCCGCGGCCAAGCCCCGGGGCCGGCGCATGTCCACCGGCACGATCCTGCTGATCGTCGCCGGCGCGCTGATCGGGCTGTCCCTGGTCCATCAGCTCGCCAGCGCCCCCGACGTCACCTCGCAGGGTGCCATCCAGGCCGCGCTCCAGGCGGCGGTCCCCCTCGGGCTCGCCGGTCTCGGCGGCCTCTGGGCGGAGCGCGCCGGCGTGGTCAACATCGGTCTCGAGGGCCAGATGATCCTCGGCACCTGGTTCGGTGCGTGGGGCAGCCTGGAGTTCGGGCCGTGGATCGGGCTGCTCGTCGGCATCCTCGGTGGCGCCCTCGGCGGGCTCGTCCACGCCGCCGCCACGGTCACGTTCGGCGTCGACCACATCATCTCCGGCGTCGCGATGACCATCCTGGCGCCCGGCCTGGTGCGCTACCTGTCCTACATCACCTGGGGCAGCGCCGGCGCGACCCAGTCGCCGACCGTCGTCGACCAGGTGCCCCGGCTCTCGGTGCCCGGCATCAACAGTCTCAAGGGCCTCGAGGCACACGAATGGTTCCTGGTGAGCGACGTCGCCGGGGTGCTGCGCGGCCTGCTCTACGAGGTGTCCGTCGTGACGATCCTCGCGGTGCTGCTCATCCCGCTCACCTGGTGGCTGCTCTGGAGGACCGCCTTCGGCCTGCGCGTCCGGTCGGTCGGCGAGGACCCCCGGGCGGCGGAGAGCCTCGGCCTCAACGTCTACCGCTACAAGTACTACGGCGTGGTCATCTCCGGCGCGATGGCCGGACTCGGTGGCGTCTACCTGTCCACGGTCACCTCGGCGATCTACCGCGAGGGGCAGACCGGCGGTCGCGGGTACATCGGCCTCGCCGCGATGATCTTCGGCAACTGGCGGCCGGGCGGCCTTGCCGTCGGCGCCTCCCTGTTCGGCTACACCGACGCGCTGCAACTGCGGCGCGGCAGCGAGTCCGTGCACGCCCTGCTCATCCTGGTGGGTGCGCTGCTGCTGGCCCTCGCCGTGTGGGAGTTCATCAGGCGCAACAGGGTCGTGGCGATCTCTTCCGCCGTCCTCGGCGTCCTGTCCTACGTATTGTTCTTCTCTGTGGACAAGATCCCGACGGCACTGGTGCAGGCGGCGCCTTACATCACGGTGCTGGTGGTGCTGGCGCTCGCGGCGCAACGGCTCAGGCCGCCCGCCGCGGACGGCAAGCCGTACCGGCGTGGAGGCTGAGCGTGGCGGACGTTGACTGGGTGGCGCTGCGCCGGGCGGCCGTCACCGTGATGGCGCGCGCCTACGCGCCGTATTCCAAGTTTCCGGTCGGCGCGGCCGCGCTCGTCGACGACGGCAGGATGGTCGTCGGCTGCAACGTCGAGAACGCCTCCTACGGCCTCGGCCTGTGCGCCGAGTGCGGCCTGGTCTCCAACCTCCAGGTCACCGGCGGCGGCCGGCTGGTCGCCCTCGCGTGCGTCGACGGCGACGGGCAGCCGCTCATGCCGTGCGGCAGGTGCCGGCAGCTGCTGTGGGAGCACGGCGGACCGGACTGTCTCATCGACCACCCGGACGGCCCGCTGCCGATGTCGGCGCTGCTGCCCCACGCGTTCGACGACACCGACCTGGGCCGGATCACGCCGTCGATCGACCCGGCGCCGACCGTGCCGGCGGCGCTGGCCTTGAAGGTCGGCAGCGGGACGGTGTTCGTGCATCCCGACGTCGCCGACGGCAGGCAGGTCTGGACCGCCTACTGGGAACGCTCGTCCGGTGCCGCCGACGGCGAGCCGGCGGGCATCCTGGAGGAGGGCCCGACCTGGGCCACCGCCGACGAAGGGGTCACCTGGGGCCGGATCCGCACCCCACGCGTGATTGTGGTGGACGCGCAGGGCATGTCCAGGTGGGCCGGGGACACCCCCCGACCGGCGGGCATCGAGCAGGACTGGAGCACGGCATGAGCTTTGCCGCGGTCGACATCATCCGGGCCAAGCGTGACAAGGGCGTCCTGAGCGACGCGCAGATCGACTGGGTCGTCGACGCGTACACCAAGGGCGTCGTCGCCGACGAGCAGATGTCGGCCCTCGCGATGGCGATCCTGCTCAACGGCATGACCGCCGGTGAGATCGCCCGCTGGACCGCGGCCATGATCGCCTCAGGGGAGCGGCTGGACCTGTCCGGCGTCGGCCGCCCGACCGTCGACAAGCACTCCACCGGCGGTGTCGGCGACAAGATCACGCTGCCGCTGACCCCCCTGGTCGCCGCCTGCGGCGCGGCGGTGCCGCAGCTGTCCGGCCGCGGCCTGGGCCACACCGGCGGGACCTTGGACAAGCTCGAGGCGGTCGCCGGCTTCGGCACCAAGCTGTCGAACGAGGCGTTCGTCGAGCAGCTGCGCACCGTCGGCGCCGCGATCTGCGCCGCCGGCGAGGGTCTCGCGCCCGCCGACCGCAAGCTGTACGCGTTGCGCGACGTCACCGGCACCGTCGAGGCGATCCCGCTGATCGCCAGCTCGATCATGAGCAAGAAGATCGCCGAGGGCACCGGCGCGCTGGTCCTCGACGTGAAGTTCGGCTCCGGGGCTTTCATGCGCCAAGTCGCCGACGCTCGCGAGCTGGCCCGCACCATGGTCGAGCTGGGCAAGGCCCACGGCGTGACCACGGTCGCCCTGCTCACCGACATGGAGGTCCCGCTCGGACGGACCGTCGGGCACTCCCTGGAGGTCGAGGAGTCCCTGGAGGTCCTTGCCGGCGGCGGGCCGCAGGACGTGGTCGCGCTGACCCTGGCCCTGGCCCGGGAGATGCTCGACGCGGCCGGCCTCGGCGACGTCGACCCCCTCGCCGCGATCACCGACGGGCGGGCCATGGACTCGTGGCGGGCTCTCGTGCGCGCCCAGGGCGGCGATCCCGACGCGCCGCTGCCGATCGCGAGGGAGATCGAGACGATCACCGCCGGCCGCGACGGCTTCGTGGCCACCATGGACGCCTATGCGGTCGGCGTGGCCGCCTGGCGCCTCGGCGCGGGCCGCGCCCGCAAGGAGGACCCGGTCAGCGCCTCGGCCGGCATCATCCTGCACCGCAAGCCCGGCGAGGCGGTCCGGGCCGGCGACGTGATCATGGAGTTGCGCGCCGAGGACGCCGGCAAACTGCCCGCGGCGCTGTCCGTGGCCCGCGACGCGGTCACGCTGTCGGACACGCCACCACCTTCCCGACCGCTGATTCTCGACAGGATCTCCTGATGCCCGAACTGATCAAGGCCCCGACACAGATCCCCGTCCCCGGCGGCAAGGTCATCGACGAGTACGTCGGCCGCGTCAACTCCGGCGAGTCGGCGGTGTCGATCGCCCGGATGCTGGCACCCGGCGGCTGGACCGAGCCGTTCCAGACCCCCGAGTTCGACGAGTTCACGATCGTGCTGCGCGGCACCGTCCGGGTCGAGCACGACAGCGGCCACTTCGACGTCGAAGCAGGTCAGGCCGTCGTCACCCGCGCGGGGGAACGTGTCCGCTACACCACCCCGACCCCGGAGGGCGCCGAGTACGTGGCGGTGTGTCTGCCCGCCTTCGGACCGGACCTGGCCCGTAGAGACACTGCCTGATCCGGCCGCTACAGTGCCCGGGTGACCGTGACGTCGCCGGATCCGCAGCGGGTGCGGGAGGCGAGCCTCGAAGAGCTGCACCGCCTGCGGCTCCCTCTGCCACCGCCCAACTTCCCGCTCGCCTGGGAGCCGGGCGACCTGGTGGAGCTGCGCTCCGGCGAGGAGATCGAGGCCCGCGCCGCGATCCTCAACGTGGTGCTCGCCCGCGCCTTCGGCATGCCGCCGCAGCTGGCCACCGAGTGGCTGCAGGAGGCGCGGCTGGAGGAGCGGCTGACCCGCCCCGAGTGGCAGTTCGTCGCCGAGAGCGAGGGCGACGAGCGTTCCTTCGCGCTGCACCTGGAGGCGCTCTTCGCGCTGTCCTGGCTGCTCGGCATCGCCATGGACCTCGATCCGCTGCGGCCCTCCGCCGACGGGCTCATGGAGCGCCTGCCCAACCTGCCGCAGGGGGAGACCTTCGGGGCCTGGCGGCAGCGCACCCTGGCCGCGCCCCGCGGTGCGGGTGCCGCCGCCGCCCAGCTCGACCTCTACTACTGCCTCGACTGGTCCTACCTGGAGGCGGAGCGCCGGCGGCTGCCGCTGCCGGGGCAGATCGACTCCAACACCATCGGCCAGCGACGCTGGGCCCTGGAGTGGGCGGTCATCTTCACCGGCCCCTATCACGGTGATCCGCCCGGCTGGGAAGACGTCGACCTGTCAACCTGACGTCCAGGTGCTCAACTGCACCTCCAGCGTGGCCGTGATCGGCTCCGGCATGCCCGCCAGGGTGGCGGCGACCTTCGCCGGGTCGGTGTGCCACGCGCTCGGGCCCATCCCGACGAGCGCCGCCGCGGCGGACCGGTCGAGGGTCAGCTCCGCGCGCAGCGGGACGGCGTCGCGGGGGGTGAGCCACGGCCGCAGGCCCGCCGCGAGGCGTTCCGGCTTCGCCGGGTCGACGCCGACCATGCCCAGCGCCGCCACCAGCTCGGCGAGGTGACCCGGCGCGGGGGTCACCACCACCAGGACGCCGCCGGGGCGCAGCACCCGGGCGAACTCGGGCCCCGAGCGGGGCGCGAAGATGTCGAGGATCACGTCGGCGGCCGCGTCGCGGACCGGCAGGCCCTGCCACACGTCGGCGCGCACCGCGCCGACCCTGGGGTCGACCCGCGCCGCGCGGCGCAGCGCCGGCTTCGACACGTCGACGGCCAGACCCACCCGGTCCGGACCGAGGGCGCGGGACAGGTACCGGCCGGTTCCGGCGCCCACTTCGACGATCAGCCCCGCTCCCGGTACACCTGCCGCCGCCGCTGCCACAGCGTCGGACACGATGTCGAAGTGCCCGGCGTCCAGCAATGACTCCCGGGCCGCGACCATGTCGGCGCTGTCGCCGGCGTGCACCGTCCGGCCGGCGGTCAGGTCCACGTAGCCCTGCCGGGCGACGTCGAACGAGTGGCCCGCGGCGCAGCGCAGCGCCCGGTCGGCGGCTTCGAGCGCGCCGCCGCAGACCGGACACCGCAGATGTGTGATGACGGAAGCGTGCACGCTACTAGTGTCGTTCCATGGTTGCTCCTACCTACGACGAGATCCGTCGCGCCCCGAAGGCCCTCCTCCACGACCACCTCGACGGGGGCCTGCGCCCCGCCACGATCCTTGACCTCGCCGCCGGCATCGGCCACGAGCTGCCCGCCGCGACCCCCGAAGGTCTCGGGGAGTGGTTCGTCGCCGCCGCCGACTCCGGCTCGCTGGAGCGGTATCTGGAGACGTTCGCGCACACGGTCGCAGTGATGCAGACCCGGGAGTCCCTCGTCAGGGTCGCCCGGGAGTGCGCACTGGACCTCGCCACCGACGGCGTGGTCTACGCCGAGGTGCGGTTCGCCCCCGAGCAGCACCTCGCCCAGGGCCTCGTGCTGACGGAGGTGGTGGAGGCGGTCCTGGACGGCTTCCGCGAGGGCTCCGCCGAGGCGGCCGCGGCCGGCAGCCCGATCCGGGTCGGCACGCTGCTGACCGCGATGCGGCACGCGGCCCGCTCGATGGAGATCGCCGAGCTGTCGGTGCAGTACCGCGACGCCGGCGTGGTCGGCTTCGACATCGCCGGCGCGGAGGCGGGCTACCCGCCCACCCGGCACCTGGACGCCTTTGAATACCTCCAGCGCGAGAACTCGCATTTCACCATCCATGCGGGCGAGGCGTTCGGCCTGCCGTCGATCTGGCAGGCGATCCAGTGGTGCGGCGCCGACCGGCTCGGACACGGTGTGCGCATCGTCGACGACGTCGCGGCGGACAATTCCCTCGGTCGGCTCGCCGCGTATGTCCGGGACAAGCGCATCCCCTTGGAGCTCTGCCCGTCGTCCAACGTCCAGACCGGCGCCGCCGCCTCGATCCGGGAGCACCCGATCGGGCTGCTGCGTGACCTGCGCTTCCGGGTCACGGTCAACACGGACAACCGGTTGATGAGCGGGACCTCGATGAGCCGCGAGATGGCACTGCTGGTCGAGGCCTTCGGCTACGGCTGGTCCGAAATGCAGTGGTTCACGGTCAATGCAATGAAAAGTGCTTTCATTCCGTTTGATGAGCGCCTGTCGTTGATCAATGACGTGATCAAGCCGGCGTACGCGAAGTTGATGTCGTAATTTTGTCCTGATTTGTCAGCCGGTATCATCTGCGTGCATCGGGTAAATCGCCCAGCGTAACGGGATGATCGGTTGAAGCACCCGCCAAACGGACTTATTTCCTGACTCGGAACATAACGGCTAGCGGGAGGCCTGGGCTTTCTTCTTGCGACGGGACATGGTGGAATCTCGGAGGTCTGGCCCAGTAGGGTCGGCCGGTCGCGGGTGCCTGCTGTTTCACAAGGCCCCGGTTCGGAGGGCGGTGAAGTGAGCAAACGGCCAACGACGCGGGAGCCGGTCTCGTCGCGTCTGCGTCTCCCGGTGGGCCGGCTCCGAGACCTGCCGATCTGGTCGAAGCTCGGCCTGATCATGATCGTCCCGATCATCGCGACGATCGTGGTCGGCACCAACGGCCTCGTCAACAACATCGGTCAGGCCAACGACGCCGACCGGGCCCGCACCCTTTCGGGGCTGTCGGCCCAGGCCTCTGCGCTCGTGCACGAACTGCAGAGCGAGCGCGCCAACGCGGCGCTGCTCCTCGGTGTGCTCGACCTGCCGTCCAACGTCGAGGCCAAGGCCACCTTCGAGCGGCAGATCCAGAAGACCGAGGACGCCAGCAAGGACTACCGGCTCACCCGGTCCGGCCTTGCCGACCCGCCGGAGGACTTCCGCAAGCAGCTCGCCTCGATCGACACGCAGCTGCTCGACCTGCCGGGCATGCGCAAACAGATCAGTGACGGCGGCAAGGAGATTCTCGCCAGCACCGTCGTGAGCCGGTATCGCACGCTCATCGACGACCTGCTGAGCATCCGCGACTCCGCCGCCGAGCTGTCCAACAACCCGGCGCTGGGCGCTGACATGCGCGCCGCCGCGGCGATCTCCGAGATGAAGGAACAGGTCTCCCTGGAGCGGGTCGTCGTGCTCCGGGTCCTGACGACCAAGGCCTTCACCCCGCAGCTGCGCAAGGAGTTCGACTCCGCGCTCAACGGGCAGGAGCAGGCCGAGGAGCAGTTCCGGGTCGTCTCCGAGCCGTGGCACCGCGACCTCTTCGACAAGAAGATCGCCGGTTCCGACCTGCGTGAGGCGGCCAAGTTCGAGGGCAAGCTCACCCCGCTCACCACCGAGACCCTGCCGCCGCCGACGGAGCTCTTCGGCACCGCCGACTGGGACAACGCGATGGTCAACAAGGCCAACCTGTTGCGCGGCATCGAGATCGAGTTCGACGAGCACAACATCGAGGACGCCACCGCGCACCGCAACGACCTGCAGCGCCAGGTGCTCGTCACCGCCGGCGCCCTGCTGGGCATGCTGCTGCTGGCCATCCTCTTCGCCTGGATCGTGGCCCGGTCGATGGCCCGCTCGCTGCGGGAGCTGCGCCACGGCGCGCTGACCGTCGCGCAGTACGGGCTGCCCCAGGCCGTCCAGAGGCTGCGTGACCCGGCGCTCGCCGGTCAGATGTCGCCGCACCAGCTGGCGCTGCAGATCGCGGAGCCACTACCGGTCCGAAGTCGCGACGAGTTCGGTCAGGTGGCCGAGGCGTTCAACGCCGTCCACCTCGAAGCCGTCCGCACCGCGGCCGAGCAGGCCGCCCTGCGGGCCAGCGTCGCGACGATGTTCGTCAACCTCGCCCGCCGCTCCCAGATCCTGGTCGACCGGCTCATCGGTCACCTGGACCGCCTGGAGCGCGGCGAGGAGGACCCGGACCGGCTGGCCGAGCTCTTCCAGCTCGACCACCTCGCCACCCGGATGCGCCGTAACGACGAGAACCTCCTGGTCCTCGCCGGCGCCGACTCGACCCGCATCCAGCGCGAGCCCGCACCGCTCATGGACGTGCTCCGCGCCGCGCAGTCCGAGGTCGAGCACTACACGCGCATCGAGTTCGGCATGATCGACCGGGACATCGAGATCGCGGCCCACGCGGTCAACGACATGGTCCACCTGGTCGCCGAGCTGCTCGACAACGCGACCGCCTTCTCCCCGCCGGACTCCGCGGTCATCGTGGAGGCCCGCCGCGTCGGCGACCGCTCCGTCCTCCTCGTCGAGGACCACGGCATCGGCGTCTCGCCGGAGCAGCTCAACGAGCTCAACGAGCGCCTCGCCAATCCTCCGATGGTCGACGTCGCCGTCTCCCGGATGATGGGCCTGGTCGTGGTCGCCCGGCTGGCCGCCCGGCACGGCGTCAAGGTCGAGCTGCGGGCCGCGCGGGAGCGTGGCACCATCGCCGACATGACGCTGCCCGCCGGGGTCCTCGTGCCGAGGGCACTGTCCGGCCGCGCCAACGCCGGCATGCCGACCGCGGGCATGCCCGCCGTCGGCCCGAATGACATGGTCCAGGCCCGGCCGATCCCGTCGACGCCCGCGCCGCGGTCCCCGCTTGCCTCGCCGCTGGCGCTGGAGAGCGGTCCGGCCCCGGTCGGCGGCGGCAACGGCGGTGGCCCGCGCTTCGGCACGCTCACCAGCAGCGGCCTCTTCGGCTCCGGTCCGCACACCGGCGAGCGGCCGACGGTCAACGGCGGCTTCGCCAACGGCGCCCCGCCGCGGCGGGAGACGCCGCCGGTGTCCAACGGGCAACCTCCGTACGGTGGGCCCAGCGCCTTCCACGACGGCGGCGGCTTCGGTCAAGGGCCTTCCGGCCCCGCGCCGCGCGACGGCTTCGCCGGTGGTCGCGGCCCCGGCCCGCGGGAGACCGGTCCCGGACCGCGCGACGGTGGCTTCGGTGGCCGCCCGCCGCTCGGCGGCGGACCCGGACCCGGACCGGCTCGCAGCCTGCCCGCGTGGTCCGACCTGACCGGTGTCGACGGCGACCAGGGTCGCCAGTCGCCCGGCGACCTCAACCCGCTGCCGCAGCGCCGCGCCAACGAAAACTGGGACGTCGACGGCGAGGCCGACGACGAGGTCAGCGGCCAGATCCCACGGCAGCGCCCCGAGGTCCCCGGACCGCGCGGCTATGACGCTCCCGCGGCGTACGCCGCCGGTGGGCCGCCACCGGCCTCGGCGGCACCGCCCGCCTGGCCGCCGGCGCCCACGGCGCCCGCGCCCGGCGCGCCGCAGCCCGACCGGTATGCGGCCGCGGCGGCCCAGCAGGCGGACGCCTACGCGCCGCCGCAGCCCGAGGCATACCCGCCGGTCGACATGACCGCGGAGATTCCGCGGGTGCGGCTCGACTGGGACCCCTCGGTCTCCGAGAGCGACGCCGGCGACTCCCGCCAGCGCTTCGTCGACGAGACGATGGAGCTGCCGATCTTCCGCGAGCTGGAGTCGGCCTGGTTCCAGACCACCAGCAAGCGCCCGACCTTCGACGACGAGCCCGTCGCCGCCGCACCGGCCCCCGCGGCGGCGCCGCCGGCGCCGGCACCGGCGGCCAACGGCGGCTCGGCGACGCGGCCGGTTGAAGTGACCTACAGCGACACGGCATACGTGCCGCCGCAGCGATTTGAAACCCGGGTTCCGGGTGAAGCTTCGCGAGGTTCGGCCGACCGGGCATCCGGCGGTCCGGCGGTAAACTGGCAGACTGCGGCAGACGAAGGATGGCAAGCGGCCGCCGCACTTGCCGAGGAACAGGAATTTGCGACGACCGACACGGGTTTGCCAAAACGCGTGCCGCAAGCGCAACTGGTCCCCGGCGGGGTGGAGAAGAACCCTGCCACGGTGCACCGGCGCACACCGGAGTCCGTGCGTGGTCTGTTGTCCGCGTATCACCGAGGCGTTCAGCGCGGCCGCACCCGGTCCGACGACTCGAAAACCCCGGAGCCCACTTCGGCCGGGCCTCAAAACTCGCAGGTTGGCAAGGAGCAAGAGGCATGACATCTACGCAGGATCTCGGTTGGCTGCTCGCCAACTTCGCGGACCGAGTGCCGGGGGTTGCGCACGCGGTAGCCGTCTCGGCAGACGGTCTGCTGTTGGCTGCCTCTCGTGACCTGCCGCGCGACCGAGGCGACCAGCTCGCCGCGATCGCCTCCGGTTTGGTGAGCCTCACACAGGGCGCCTCCCGCTGTTTCGAGGGCGGCGCGGTGCTGCAGACCGTCGTCGAAATGGACAACGGCTTCCTGTTCCTCATGTCGATCTCCGACGGTTCCTCGTTCGCGGTCCTTGCGGCCCGCGCCTGCGACGTCGGTCAGGTCGGATACGAAATGGCGCTGCTGGTCGACCGGGTCGGTGACGCTTTGACACCGCCACCCCGGCCGACGGCATCGATGCTCGGCTGAAACTGAACTAGGTGCTTTACGCGTTAGCTCATGACGACATAGCTGTTGACGCATTAGCTGTTGACGAGGCCCGACGAGTGAGGAGGTGAACGGCGACCATGGCCGAGCGTGATGAACCAACTGGCGCGTTGGTCAGGCCGTACGCCGTCACCCGAGGTCGCACCCGGCCAAAGCTGGATATTGCGATCGAGGCGCTGGTCGAGACCACTGTTCGTGGTCGAGCGGCCAACTCTCGGCCGGGCGGCGCTCACGGACAAGAACAGCAATACATTTCAACGCTTTGCGACGGTCGCTTGCAGTCTCTCGCTGAGATCGCGGCGCGCATGCAGCTACCGCTGGGTGTGGCGCGGGTCATCGTTGCGGACATGGCTGCCGACGGACTCGTCGCGGTGTACGAGCCGACCTCGCTCGACGAAAACGAGTCGGTGGGCACAGAACTGCTTGAGAGGGTGCTGAGTGGACTTCGGAGGCTCTGACGTGGCAGTCCGCCCAGGGCGGGTCACGTCAGCGAAGATCGTCATCGCCGGAGGGTTCGGCGTGGGCAAGACCACACTGGTCGGCTCGGTCTCGGAGATCACGCCGCTGACCACCGAGGCCATCATGACGTCCGCCGGCGTCGGTGTGGATGACACCCGCAATGTCCCCGGTAAGACGACGACCACGGTCGCGATGGACTTCGGTCGTATCTCGATCGACCGTGACCTGATCCTGTACCTGTTCGGCACGCCGGGCCAGACCCGTTTCTGGTTCATGTGGGACGAACTGGTCCGCGGCGCCATCGGCGCTGTCGTCATGGTGGACACCCGGCGTCTCGCCGACTGTTTCGCCGCGATCGACTTCTTCGAGCATCGGCGGCTGCCCTACCTCGTGGCCATCAACTGCTTCGACGGCGTGCAGTATCACAACGCTGACGACGTCCGTGAGGCGCTCGCGATCTCCAGCGAGGTCCCGGTCGTCTCCTGCGACGCCCGCACCCGCGAGTCGACGAAGAACGTGCTCATCTCGCTGGTCGAGTACGTGCTCTCGATGCGCCGCACCCGGGCGACCGCCCCCGCGTAACACCCCCGCACCACCCACCCCTCTCTCGCACGTCCACGCGCGCACCGCGTCCGCCCCCTCAGCACGGCGGACCCGGTGCGCGCGCCTGTCTGTGCGCCCGGGCGCGGGAGATCACCCGCCGGGATGGCGAGCGGACCGTCTGGTTGGCTCTGAGAGCCCGGCGACCGCGCGGGCCACCCTCATTCATGGAAATGCGCGGTGCTGGCGTCCACCGTGCTCCTGAGGCCGGTGACGACCCCTATGCGCTGCGACGAGCCGGCGCCTCCTACGCCGTGATGGCCGACCCGGAGGGAAGCGAGTGCCGCTTGGGCTGAGCGACGGGGAACGTCACCCCGGTGAGGTCTTCGGAGACGGCCCACAGCCGCTGCTGGACGGCCACCTCGTAGGACTCCGCGCTCGAGGTGACCAGCCGGGGGTGGCCCTTGATCTCGTTGCGTCCGCCGGGGCCGTAGTACTGGCCGCCGAGCGTGGCGGGGTCGGTGGCGGCGCGCAGGGTGGGCAGCGCGCCCATCGCCGGCGTCTGGGTGATCAGCGGCGCGAGCCAGGTGAGCGGAAGCCGGAGGGCCGCGGGGGTGTTGCGGGCGAGCTCGGTGCTGGACAGGCCGGGGTGTGCGGCCACCGCAACGGTGGTGCCGTGCGTGGCGAGCCGGCGCTGCAGCTCGTAGGTGAACATCAGATTGGCCAGCTTGGACTGGCCATAGGCGCCGACCCGGCTGTATGAGCGCTCCCACTGCAGGTCGTCGAAGTGGATCGCGGCCCGGATGCGGTGGCCGGTGCTGCTGACCGTCACCACGCGTGAGCCGGGCACCGGCAGCATCAGGTCCAGCAGCAGCCCGGTGAGCGCGAACTGGCCGAGGTGGTTGGTGCCGAACTGCATCTCGAAGCCGTCCCGGGTGCTCTGCCTCGGGGTGTACATCACGCCGGCGTTGTTGATCAGCAGGTCGATCCGGTCGAGCCGGGACCGCAGCGCCGCCGCCGCGGCCCGGACGGAGTCGAGCGAGGTCAGGTCCAGCGCCTGCACGGTCACGTCGCCGGTCATGCGGGCCGCGGCCTGCTCGCCCTTCTCGACGTTGCGCACGGCGAGCACCACGGACGCGCCGCGCTCGGCGAGTGCCTTGGCGGTCTCGTAGCCCAGTCCGGTGTTGGCTCCGGTCACCACGGCCACCCGCCCGCGCTGGTCCGGGATGTTCGCCGTCGTCCACTTCTCGCTCATGTCAGGCTCCCAACTCACTAACGTACCGAAGGTATCTTGTGTCGCCAACGTTAAAGTACTATCGGTACGTTGTCAACGTACCGCAGGTACGTAAGTTAGGCTGGTGATCGTGACGTTCCAGCGGGCGCGAACCGAAGAGCAGCGGGAGGTCCGCCGGCGGGCGATCCTCGACATGGCGTCGGCGATGCTCGACGAGATGCCGGTGGCCGCGGTCACCCTCAACGAGCTCAGCCGCCGGGTGGGCCTGGCGAAGCCGAACGTGCTGCGCTACTTCGAGTCCCGCGAGGCGGTGCTGCTGGAACTGCTGGATCTTTTCCTGCGGGACTGGCTGGCGGAACTGGCCGGCGAGCTCGCCGCTGGCATCGACGAAGATCTCCCCATGGCCGAGCGGGCGGCGGCGGTGGCCGAGATCCTCAGCCGCTCACTCTCCAGCCGGGTGGTGCTGTGCGACCTCTTCGGCGCGCAGGGCAGCGTCCTGGAGCACAACGTCTCCGTCGAGGTCGTAGCACGCTACAAGCGCGCCTCCCTGCAACGCCTGACGACCATGACCGCCCTGATCCAGCGGTACCTGCCGGAGCTGGGCGAGGACGCAACACTGTTCAGCCTGCAGACCATGGTCATGGCCGGCGCGCTGTCGGCGTACAGCACACCGCCACCCAGCCTGCAGGCCGCTTACCAGGCCGAGCCCGACCTGGCCCGCTTCCACCTGGAGCTGAAGGACGCCTTGAAGCTGGCCCTGACCGCGACCCTGCTGGGCGTGCTACCCCGCCGCTGAGCTGCGCCGGCCGGACGGCGGCGAGCAGGACAGCAGTGAGGGGGGGCCCCACCCCGGGGGGGGCCCCCCGGGTTTGGGGGGTGTTGGGGGGGGGGCGGCGGGCGGGGGGGGGTTGGGAAAAGCGGGCC
>NZ_JBFAPO010000075.1:0-418 GCF_040676755.1 Dactylosporangium sp. NPDC049525
GGCCCGGATGGCACGGCTCGCGCGGCCCGGATGGCACGGCTCGCGCGGCCCGGATGGCACGGCTCGCGCGGCCCGGATGGCACGGCTCGCGCGGCGCGGCTCGGACAGCGCGGTCCAGACGGCGCGGACGGCGCGGGCTCGCGCGGCGCGGCCTGGACAGCGCGGCGCGGACGGTGCGGCTCGCACGGCAGCTCGCACGGTGCGGCCTTGACAGCGCGGCTCGCGGCGCAGACGACACGCGAGACACGCGCGGCGCGGCCCGGACAGCGGCTCGTGCGGCTCGGCACGGATAGCGCAGCTCGTTCGGCGCAGACGGCACGGTGCGGCTATGCGTGGCGCGGACGGACCGATATGGCGCGGCTCGTGCGGCGTGGACGGCACGGCTACGTGCGGCGCGGACGAAACGACACGGCGCGGC
>NZ_JBFAPO010000075.1:516-46971 GCF_040676755.1 Dactylosporangium sp. NPDC049525
GCTCGCACGACCTGGCTCGCACGACCTGGCTCGCACGACCTGGCTCGCACGACCTGGCTCGCACGACCTGGCTCGCACGACCTGGCTCGCACGACCTGGCTCGCACGACCCGGCTCGCAGGACCGGCCGGAAGGCCCGTCCCCGTGGTGGAGCGGGCGCCCGGAACGACGCCGGCCTCGACGGTGACGTCGTGCGAATCGACCCGGGCCGCCGTGGTTGATCGCGAAGCGGGCCAGCCTCGGCCCAGATGGCCGAGCCGGGCGGCAGGCGCCAGGATCACAGCGAGCGCCGGCGGCCGACCCCGCTACGGGTTGGCCAGGCGGCGGAGGGCGGCGCGGACCAGGTCGGGCTTGGTCGTGTACCAGAACGGGGGGAGCGAGGCCCGCAAGAAAGGGCCGTAGCCTCGCGCGGTCTCCAAGCGGGAGTCCAGCACCGCCACCACGCCCTTGTCGGTGCGGGCGCGGATCAGGCGGCCGACGCCCTGGGCGAGCCGGACCGCCGCGATCGGCACGCTGACCGCGGCAAAGCCCGAGCCCCCGGCGGACTCGACGGCGGCGGAGCGGGCGGCGGCCAGGGGCTCGTCGGGGCGGGGGAAGGGCAGCCGGTCGATGATGACGAGCTGGCAGGCGTCGCCGGGGACGTCGACGCCCTGCCAGAGGGACATGACGCCGAGCAGGCAGCTGTTGCGGTCCTCGCGGAACTTGCGGACGAGGATCGGCAGGGACTCCTCGCCCTGCAGAAGGATCGTGATGCCGGAGGTCTTGGCGCGCAGGACCTCCGCGGCCCGCTCGGCGGCCTTGCGGGAGGAGAAGAGGCCGAGGGCGCGGCCGCCGAGGGCCTGGACGAGCTCGACCATCTCGTTGGCCGCGGGGTCGGACAGGCCTGAGGTCTGTGGCCGGGGCAGGTGCGCGGCGACATAGAGGATGCCCTGCTTGGCATAGTCGAACGGGGAGCCGACGTCGAGCGCGTTCCACGCGAGGTCGGCGTCGTCGCGGGCGGCGGAGGCGCGCAGGACCGCTTCGCGGGCGGCCTCGGCCGGTGACGCGCCGCTGGCGAGGGCGGGCGACGGCGTGGTGACCGGCAGGCCGAGGGAGCGGGCGACGGTGTCGAACTGGCCGCCCAGGGCCAGGGTCGCCGACGTGGCGACGACCGTGCGCTCGTGGAACAGGTGGGTGTTGAGGGTGCCGGCGACCGACAGGGGGGCGACGACCACGGCGCGGCGGCCCCGGTCGTCGCGCTCGATCCAGGTGACGTCGTGCTCGGAGCCGGACAGGATCCGCTGGGCGATCTTCGTGAGGTCGCCGACCATCGTCCTGGCCTGCTGCTTGCGGACCGGGTCGGGGTCGTCGGCCTTGACGTCGCCGATGGCGTCGACGGCCTTGCGGCCACCGCCGTCGAGCAGGGTGAGTGCCTCGCCGAGGGTGGTGGGCAGGCCGTCGGTGATGCGGCCGGTGGGCGCGTCGGCGAGCGCGACGGTGAGGGTGTCGCCGGCCTCCATGAGGCGGTCGGCGACGTCGTCGTCGACATAGGGGCGGCAGCGGCGGGCGGCCCGCTCCAGCAGCTCGGGAGTGAGCTCGGCCTGCGAGGCGGAGCTGACCCGGTCGGCGAGCTCGTGCGCCTCGTCGACGACGAGGAGCTTGTGCGGCGGGATGATCATGCGGCCGCTGAGCATGTCGACGGCGAGGAGGCTGTGGTTGGTGACGACGATGTCCGCCTCGCGGGCCCGGGCGCGCGAGGCCTCGGCGAAGCACTCGGAGCCATAGGGGCAGCGGGCCGCGCCGACGCACTCGCGGGCGGGCATCGAGACGAGCTTCCACGCCGAGTCGTCGACGCCCGGGTCGAGCTCGTCGCGGTCACCGGTGTCGGTCTCCATCGCCCAGTCGCGGAGCCGCTCGATGTGCTTGCCGAGCCGTCCGGCCTCGCCGAGCCAGCGGGTCGGCTTGGCCTCGCCGACGTCGAAGAGCGCGTCGTCGGGCTCCTCGACGGAGGTGCCCTCGAGGCGGGCCAGGCAGACGTAGTGGTGCCGGCCCTTGAGCACGGCGAAGGTCGGGCGCCGCTTCAGCAGCGGCTCGACCGCGTCGGCCAGCCGGGGCAGGTCGTGGTCGACGAGCTGTGACTGCAACGCCAGGGTGGCGGTGGACACGACCACGGGCCCGTCGACGAGCAGCGACGGCACGAGATAGGCGAGGGACTTGCCGGTGCCGGTGCCGGCCTGGACGAGCAGATGCTCTTCCCGCTCGGCGGCCTCGGCGATCGCCTCGGCCATCTGCTGCTGCCCGGGTCGCTCGGCGCCGCCGGGGACCGCGCCGACGGCGGCGGAGAGCAGCTCGGTCACGTCCACGGGGGTGCGCTGGGCGGGAAGAGTGGCAGTCACGCCATGGCACGCTACAGCCTCCCTACGACAGAAACCGGCGGCCACGACCGAAACCAACGACCCGTAACGGAATCCAACGGCCGGTGACGGAAACCGATCACCGGGACACGATCAGTACTGTGGGCGCATGACACAGGTGCGGGTGGTCTACCGGAAGTTCGACGGATCGCTGCACTGGAACTACGAGACGAGACTGCTCGGCGAGGACGACCACGGCATCTGGGTCGGCGCCGACAGCGGCACGATCGTGCACCGGGGGCCGACGCGCACCGGCCCGGTCGAGGCGCCGCACGTGCTGCTCTTCCCCCGGCAGGCGTGGTGGACGGCGTGTTTCAACGCATCGCCGCACCGCACCGAGATCTACTGCGACATCACGACGGTGCCGCACTGGATCGAGGAGACCGAGGTCACCATGATCGACCTGGACCTCGACGTGCGGCGGCGGCGCACCGGCGCGATCGAGCTGCTCGACGAGGACGAGTTCGCCGCGCACCAGGTGAAGTACTCCTACCCGGCGGACGTGATCGCCGAGGCGCAGACCAGCGCCGACTGGCTCTTCGGCGCGGTGACGCAGCGCACGGAGCCGTTCGGCCTCAAGTACCTCGAATGGCTAGAACTCGTCCAGTAGGCCGATCTTCACCGGGTTGAGCTGGTTGTAGACGCCGGTGATGAGCCCCGAAGGGCTGACCGCCAGGCTGGCGACCGCGGTCTCGCCGGTGCCGGGCATCCGCACGACCAGCCCGAGGTCGCCGTTGACGAGCGCGGACTGCACGACGTACCCCTCCCGCAGCGACCGCCGGAACAGCCCGAGCACGAAGCGGGCCACCGCGAGGGCGCCGACGACCGGCCGCCGCGCCGCGGATCCGATGCCGCCGCCGTCGCCGAGCGCGACGACGTCGGGGGCGAGGACCTTGAGCAGCGCGTCGAGGTCGCCACCGGCCGCGGCGGCGGTGAAGGCGGCGAGCACCTCCTCCTGCCTGGCCCGGTCGGTGGTGTGCCGGCGTTCACCGTCAGCGACCGCCCGCCGGGCGCGGGAGGCCAGCTGCCGGGCGTTCTCCGTGGTGGTACCGAGCGTCGCCGCCACCTCCGCGAACGGCACGGCGAAGACGTCGTGCAGCACGAAGGCGACCCGCTGCTCGGGGGTCAGCGCGTCCAGGACGAGCAGCAGCGCGATGCTGACGCTGTCCCGGAAGGACACCCGCTCGCCGGGGTCCACCTGCGCCGGGTCGGGGAGCCGCTCGACCAGCGGGGAGGGCAGCCACGGCCCGATGTACGCCTCCCGGCGGGCCTTCGCGGCGCGCAGGTGGTCCAGGCACAGCCGCCCCGTGACGGTGGTCAGCCACGCCCGCAGGTCGGCGACGCCGGTCGTGTCGGCCCCGGCGTAGCGCAGCCAGGCGTCCTGCACGACGTCCTCGGCGTCGGCGCGGCTGCCGAGCATCCGATACGCCACGCCGAACAGATGGTCGCGGTGCGCGCTGAACTCATCGTCCACGCACCCATTCAAGCCCATTGGAGCAGGGCGTTTCCCGCGCGGGCGATATGTACGTTACATACCATTTGAGGATGAGCAATGGTCTGGCCACGGTCGCCAGCGGACTGGTGGGCCTCGCGGCGATGGGTGCACTGGCCGCGGCGCGGGCACGGCGGGGCCGGCCGTACCTCGCCGACGGCCTTCTCGTCGCGGTCGACGGCCCCGCCGACCCGGTCGCCGCCGCGGTCCGCGCGGGCTTCGCGGGCGTCGAGGTCGCCGTCCGCCTCGACCACGACACCCGGCCACCGGTCCTGCGGCTCGACTGTGTGATGCCCCCCGGTGAGCCTGCGCCGACCTTCGAGGCGGCGGTACTGGATCCCCTCGCCGCCCTGGTCGACGCGAGCCCGCTCGCCCGGGTCCATCCACGCCGGGCCGAGCCGTTCCTGCTGCTCGTCCACGCCGACCCGGGGGTGGCCGCGCCCCGGCCCGGCAGCACCAGGGAAAGGCCGCCGCACCAGCGGGGCCCGTTGCTGCTGCAGGCGGCGCGCCCGGAGTACGAGGCCCTCGACCTCCTGCTGCGCCCGCGGGCCGAACTGCTGACCACGTTCCTCGGCGGGCGGGTCGTGCCGGGCGCGATCACGGTCGTGCTGACCGGGCCGTACTGGTCCCGCGCGGACCTGCTGGGCGCCTACGAGCGGTTCGCGTTCCTGGAGGGGCGCTTCAGCGACCTGGACGAGGGCGGCCTGCCGGTCACCGTCGCGCCGCTGGTCACCGACGCGCTCGGGGCCAGGCTCGGCTGGGACCCGCGGGAGGAGTGGCCCGAGTTCCCCGCCGAGGCGCGGCACATCCTGCGGTCTCTGATCGGCGCCGCACACGCCGGCGGGCGGCGCGTCCGGTTCGTCGACGTCCCCGAGGACCCGCGAGCGGTGCGGACGGCCTTCTGGCAGGAACTGCGCGCCGCTGGGGTCGACCTGATCGCCAGCCGACACCGCGCCCCACTTGCCCGGTTTCTTCGGAAACCGACCAACAAAGACCGGAAGCACCGGGCTGAGTCACGCCGCATGGCGGTTCTCGATGAATTCAACGTGAACGAAAGATGAACTACACATGGGTTGTGGACTGCGGTTCGGCCGCTTCCAGTAGTGGGATCTAGCATTCCCGCCGAGGGCCAACCGGTTGCTCGCGGATTTCGTTCACGTCTCGAGGTCAGGGCTGTGCGTTTCAGGCTTCGTCCCAGCGACGATTCGTTCTACGAGTTCTTCACCCGTGCGGCGATGAATCTCGTGATCGGCACGGAGCTGCTCTCCGAGCTGGCGCTGCCGGGCGTCGACGTGCAGAGCGTCAGTGAGCGCCTGGTCGAGGTCGAGCACGACAGCGACGCGATCACGCATCAGCTCTACAAGAAGATCAACTCCAGCTTCATCACGCCGTTCGACCGGGAGGACATCTACCGGCTCGGCTCGCTCCTCGACGACGTGATGGACCACCTCGAGGCGGTCGGCAGCCTGCTGTACCTGTACGGCCTGACCAAGCTGCCGTCGCTGCCCCGCGAGCTGCACGAGATCGTCAAGGTCCTCGACCAGCAGGCCCGGCTCACCGCCGAGGCGATGCCGCGGCTGAAGACCATGAAGAACCTCGAGGAGTACTGGGTCGAGTGCAACCGGCTGGAGAACGAGGGCGACAACGCGTACCGCATGCTGCTCGTGCGGCTCTTCTCCGGTGAGTACGACGCGCTGACGGTGCTGAAGATGAAAGAGGTCGTCGACGAGCTCGAGGCCGCCTGCGATGCCTTCGAGCACGTGGCGAACACGATCGAGACCATCGTCGTCAAGGAGTCCTGATCAGCGCGCAACTGATCGCCGTGCTCGCCGTCATCCTCGTGGCGCTGGTGTTCGACTACACCAACGGATTCCATGACGCAGCCAACGCGATCGCGACCTCCGTCTCCACGCGCGCGCTCAGCCCGCGGACCGGCCTGATCATGGCCGCGCTCGGCAACTTCGCCGGCGCGCACCTCGGCGGCGCGGTCGCCAAGACCGTCGGCAGCGGCATCATCCACCCGCCGAGCGGTATGAGCGGCCTCGGCATCGTGTTCGCCGGCGTGGTCGGCGCCATCACGTGGAACCTCATCACCTGGTACTTCGGGATCCCGTCCTCCTCGTCGCACGCCCTGGTCGGCGGCCTGGTCGGGGCGTCGCTCGGCGCGATGCTCTTCGACGTCGAGGGCGCCACCGTGCTGTGGTCCGGCATCGTGGAGAAGGTCGTCATCCCGATGGTGGCCTCGCCGCTGGTCGGCTTCACGCTCGGCGGGATCATGATGATCGCCATCATGTGGATCTTCCGCAACGGCAACCCGCGCAAGCTCAACAAGGGCTTCCGCTACGCGCAGACCGTCTCCGCCGCCGCGATGTCGGTCGGCCACGGCATGCAGGACGCCGCGAAGACCATGGGCATCGTGGTGCTCGCCCTCTATGCCGGCGGATACCAGGACAACACCAGCCACATCCCGTGGTGGGTCTTCTGGACCTCCTCGACGATGCTGGCCCTGGGCACCTACTCCGGCGGCTGGCGGATCATCCGCACGCTGGGCCGCAAGGTCATCGACCTCGACCCGCCGCAGGGGTTCGCGGCCGAGACCGTCGCCTCGGGTGTGTTGTTCACCACGTCATGGCTCGGCGTACCGATCTCGACGACCCACACGATCACCTCGGCGATCATGGGCGTCGGCGCGACCAAGCGGCTCTCCGCGGTCCGGTGGAACGTCGCCGGCAACATCCTGATCGCCTGGGTCCTCACCTTCCCGGCCGCGGGCGCCATCGCCGTCGTCGCCTACCTGATCGCCCGCCCCCTGTTCTAGGGCATGCCATAGGTGTCCCGGTGCGCGAGGTGCAGCTCGGCGCGCAGGCCGTTCTCGGTGAGCTCCACGGGGTGCCGCGGGTCGATCCGGTTGGCGGTCGCGGGGTCGCCGTCGTCGTCGATCGGCAGCCCGGTCGCCTGGCGTTCGAAGTTGCCCACCGGGTTGCCGTAGCCGTCGACGTCGCGCCCGCTCGCACCGTTGTACGGGTGCCGGTTGAGCGTGCCGTGCGTGTAGTCGTACACGTGCGCCAGCTCGTGGAACAGCGTCACCACCGGCGGGCGGCCGTCCTGCATGCCGCCCCACGCCGGGTTGTAGAGCACCGCCGGCGGCGGACCCGGCCTGGCGTGGCCGTTGTCGCCGAGCTCCGGCCGGATGACCAGCGGCGTGCCGGCCGCCTGCAGCCCGGCGAGCATCTGCCGGCCGTCGGGGGAGGCGCTGAGCAGGTCCAGGTCGGCCTGGACCCGTTCGACGTACTCCGCGTCGCCCTCGATCCGCACGAAGCCGTCCAACCCGGCCGAGGACTCGACCGCGACCATCCGCTCGACCCCGGCCGCGGTGTCCTCGCCCTGGCCGTACAGGGTGTCGTCGCCCGCGCCGCCGAGCACGGTGTCGGCGCCGGCACCGGAGTTGACGACGTCGTCGCCGGCCCCGCCGATCAGCACGTCGTCGCCGCGGCCACCGGACAGGACATCCTGGCCGGTGCCGCCGTCGAGGGTGTCGTCGCCGGTGCCGCCCTCCAGGTAGTCCCCGCCCGCGCCGCCGATCAGGGTGTCCCGGCCGGACAGGCCGTAGAGCACGTCGCCGCCCTCACCGCCGTCGAGCCGGTCGTCGCCCGCGCCGCCGTCGAGGTAGTCGGCGGAGTCCCCGCCGAACAGCGTGTCGTCGCCGGCGTTGCCGGCCAGCCGGTCCTCGCCGTCGCCGCCGTCGACGGTGTCCGCGCCGCCACCCGCGCTGATCACGTCGTCGCCGTCGCCGCCGAACAGCAGGTCATCGCCCTCGCCGCCGTCGATCCGGGCCATGCCGGCGCTGCCCCAGAGCCGGTCGTCGCCGCCCTCCAGCGCCGCGGTCTCCGCCTCCGGCCGGCCGCCGCGCCACGGGCCCAGACTGACCAGGTCGTTGCCCTCGCCGGCCCGTACGTGGTCCACGCCCGCACCGGCCAGCAGCGTGTCGTTGCCGGCTCCGCCCTCGAGGGTGTCGTCGCCCGAGCCGCCGAGCACGGTGACCGCGCCGGCGCCCTCCACGTGGACCGCGTCGTTGCCGGCGCCGGTGCGGACCACCAGCCGGGCGCCCGCCGGCACCCGCACGGGCACGCCGTCGACCAGCACGATCCGGCTGCCGTCCGGCTCGGTGCGCACCGTCACGACGTCGTCCCCGCCGGTGGCGTTGACCACGACGCTGCCGGCCGTGATCACGTCGACGCCGGTCGCCGGCTCGGTGGCCGCCCGCCAGCCTTCCACGCGCCCCGCCGCGATCTCGCGCCATTGCGTCGAGATCACCGCCCACGGTGGCCGCGAAGCGCGCAGTGCCGCGTCGTGTACGACCAGCGCCTGCACCACCTCCGCCCGGATGGCGGTCGCGTCGGCCACGGCATGCCCGACGGCGTCGGCCTGGCCCTGGTCCGCCGGGCTGAACGTGACGCCGGCACCGGTCCGCCGGTGCGGCACGAGTGCGGCGATGCGGCTCCAGGCATCGTCGAGCAGGTTCTGGCCCCGCCGCAGCAGCGCCGCCATCGCCTCATACCGGGCGGCGGTGGCCGGGGCGAGCCGCGCCACCGTGTCCAGGTCGCGGCCGAGCTTGCCGCGGTGCCACTGGTAGCTGTCGGCGGCGTCGCCGGTCCACGCCGCGCCGGTCACCGGGCGGGTCGCCGCGTCCAGCAGCGCGAGCGCCGCGGCGGCGTCCTGACCCGTCGCCCGCCACACCCCGGCGGCCGCGTCGAGCAGGTCCGGCCGCGCGCCGAGCCGCCACAGGTCGTCGACGGCAACCGCCTCGAGCACCGCCCCGTTCGTCGTCACGCCGCCGCCTCCGCTGCGCCCCGCCGCCGCGCGCCGGTCACGCCGCCGCTCCTCGGGAACCGCCCATGCGCAGGTCGGCGGCGCGGTCGGCCTCGTGATACGCGAACGCGGTGCGCCACAGCCGCTCGGCGTCGCCCTCCAGGACCGCGACCAGGGACGTGATCGCGGCCTGGCCGTCCTGCAGCACCAGCTCGCAGGTGCCGTGGACCGCTGCGGCGCCGCCGAGGGTGCCGAAGGCCGACACGGGGACCGGCAGGTGCCGGTAGCCGGTGCGGAAGTGGTCGCCGAGGCGCTCGGCCGCGGCCAGGCTGGCATCCGCCAGATCGCTCAGCGCTCCGGGATCGGCCCGGATCTCCTTCGCCATATCGCGCAGGGTAGCCAAGCCGGAACGATCAGGTGGTCCCGTCAGGCCGAGTAGTCAAGACCGACCTTTACCCGTACAACATCCAAAACGGTCAAAATGTCCAGCGTTTCGGCGAGCGGGACCAGCGGGCTCTCCGTGAGGCCCTCGCGCAGGCACCGGTGCACCTCCGCGGCCTCGAACTGGTAGCCGGCACCCTCGAACGGCAGGTCCACCGTCTCGGCCTCGCCGCCGTGCCAGACGGTGAAGCCCGACGGGTGGAAGAAGTCACGGGGCACCTCGATCCGGCCGGCGGTGCCCGTGATCGTCGCCCGGCGCGCGCTGTCGCCGACCAGCGAGCACGTCAGCGCCGCGACCGCGCCGGAGTCGTAGCCCAGCAGGATGCCGGTGTTCTCGTCGACGCCGCCGGGGCTGAGCCGGGCCCACGCCTCGATGCTGGACGGCGCGCCGAGGAACAGGTGCGCGAACGTCACCGGGTAGATCCCGACGTCATACAGGGCACCGCCGCCGAGGGCCCGGTCCCACAGCCGGTGCGTGTCGTCGCGGGGCACCAGCATGCCGAAGTCCGCGTGCACGGCGGTCGGCTCACCGATCGCGCCTTCCTTGACGAGGTCGACCATCCGCCGGACCGCCGGGATGCAGCGCGTCCACATCGCCTCCATGAGGAACACGCCGTTGCTGCGGGCGGTCTCCACCAGGATCTCCGAGGACGCCACATCGAGCGTGAACGGCTTCTCCGTCAGCGTCGCCTTGCCCGCGGCGAGGGACAGCATCGTCGCGTCGAAGTGCGCTGTGTGCGGCGTCGCCACATAGATCGCGTCGACCTCGGGGTCGTCGACCAGCGCCTGCCAGGAGCCGTGCGCCCGCGGGATGTCGTGCTTCGCCGCGAACCGCTCGGCGTTCGCGGTGGTGCGGGAGCCGACGGCCGCCACCGAGGCGTCGGGCAGCAGGCGCAGGTCTTCGACGAACGTGCTCGCGATGCTGCCGGTGGACAGGATGCCCCAGCGAATGCGGTCGGTCATGACGTTCAACCTAGTGCTTCACCGGGTAACGGACCGCTGTGGGATCTGATGAACAACACCGCAGGCCGGACGGGGTTTCCGACGTCTCCGTCGAGGCACTGGGCAAGCTGAGCGAGGCACTGGAGACCGTGGAACGGGCCCGCGGGCGCCTCTACGACCTGCATCAGCTGATCGGCCACGCCGACCTGATGCTCGACGAGGCCGTCGACCTGTTCCGCGACGGCGGTCACGCCAAGCTTGCCGAGCGTATCGAGACCGAGCTCGTGGGCCGCAACGTCATTGCCGGCCGCTGGACGTTCCAGCTCGTCGAGGAGTTCGACGACGGCTACTACGCCCTGTTCAAGGAGCTGGACCGGACCGCCCGCGACGAGCTGATCGGCGGCCGGCGCCACGTGTTCGAGGCCGAGATGAAAGAGCGCCGCCGCACCCACGGCCGCCCCGGCCACGAAGCCGCACCTTAGGCTGGACGCATGGTCGAGTTCCGTCTGCCGCCCGGTCTGGCGGAGCGTGCCCGTGAGTTCGCCGCAGCAGGTGGTGTACCGGTGGAGCCCCGCCTCGCCAGCACCGTGGTGCTGTTGCGCCCGCCGTTCGAGGTGTACCTGTTGCGCCGGGTCCCGACGATGGCGTTCGCCGCGTCGATGTACGTCTTCCCCGGCGGGGGCGTCGACCCGCGGGACGCGACCGTCCAGCCCGACTGGGCGGGGCCGTCGCCGGCGCAGTGGGCGGCCCGGCTGCGCCTGCCGGAGTCCGTGGCCCGCTCGGTCGTGTGCGCGGCGGTCCGGGAGGTGTTCGAGGAGTCCGGGGTGCTGCTCGCCGGCGCCGACGTGGACACCGTCGTCGGTGACGTCAGCGGCCCCGACTGGGAGCGGGCCAGGCTGGCACTGATCGGCCGGGAGCTCGGCTTCGCCGAGTTCCTCACCCGCAACGGGCTGGTGCTGCGCTCCGACCTGCTGGTGCCGTGGTCGCGCTGGATCACGCCGGAGTTCGAGCCGCGGCGCTTCGACACCTACTTCTTCCTCGCCGCGCTGCCGGAGGGGCAGGTCACGAGGGATGTCGGCGGGGAGGCCGACGACACGGTCTGGTGCGCGCCGGCCGATGCCGCGGACGGCCGCTTCACGATGCTGCCGCCGACCACCTTCACGCTGACCGAGGTGGCTGAGGCGGGCAGCATCGAGGCGGCCCTGGCGGCGGCGTCGAACCGGGATCCGGCCGACGCCATCCGCCCGATCTGACGTCCTAGCCGAACCGGCCGGTGATGTAGTCCTCGGTCTTCTTGACCGACGGGTTCGTGAAGATCTTCGCGGTGTCGTCGTACTCGATGAGGCGGCCGGGGTCTCCGGTCTTGTCGATCGAGAAGAACCCGGTGCGGTCCGAGACGCGGGCCGCCTGCTGCATGTTGTGCGTGACGATCACGATCGTGTACTGGTTCTTCAGCTCGGTGATCAGGTCCTCGATCGCGAGCGTGGAGATCGGGTCGAGCGCCGAGCAGGGCTCGTCCATCAGCACGACCTGCGGCTCGACCGCGATGGCGCGGGCGATGCACAGGCGCTGCTGCTGACCGCCGGACAGGCCGGCGCCGGGACGGGCGAGCCGGTCCTTGACCTCGTTCCACAGGTTGGCGCTGCGCAGCGCCTTCTCGGCGATCTCCTCGAGCAGCGACTTCTTGCGCACGCCGTTGAGGCGCAGGCCGGCCACCACGTTGTCGAAGATCGACATGGTCGGGAACGGGTTGGGCCGCTGGAAGACCATGCCGATCATCCGGCGGACGGCGGTGACGTCGACGTCCTTGTCGTAGATGTTCTGCCCGTCGATGAGGAGCTGCCCCTCGATGCGGGCGTTGGGCAGGACCTCGTGCATACGGTTGATCGACCGCAGGAACGTCGACTTGCCGCAGCCGGAGGGTCCGATCAGGGCCGTCACCGACTTCGGCTCGATCGTCATCGAGACGCCGTCGATCGCCTTGAACGATCCGTAGTACGAGGTGACACCGTGGGCTTCGATGCGCTTTGCCATGTCGGGCGCTCCAGTGAGGGTCATCGGGCGAGCTTGTTGCGGCTGGCCAGCAGCTTCGCCGCGACGGTCAGGACCAGGACGAGGACGACCAGCGTGAGCGCCGCCGTCCAGGCGCGGCCAGGTGCGAACTCCGAGGCGACGCCGGCCTGCTCGAACACGTAGAGCGACAGCGACGACTGGTTGCCGCTGAACACGTTGAAGTTGATCGAGCTGAGGCCGCCGGCGACCAGCAGGACCGGGGCGGTCTCACCCGCGGCCCTGGCCACCGCCAGCATGACACCGGTGACGATGCCGGGACCAGCGGTCGGCAGCACAATGCTGACGATCGTCTTCCACTTCGCCACGCCGAGGGCGTAGGCGCCCTCACGCAGCGCGGTGGGCACCAGCCGCAGCATCTCCTCGGTCGAGCGCACCACGGTCGGCAGCATCAGGACGCTGAGCGACAGGGCCGCGGCGAAGCCCGAGTAGCGGGCGTTGCCGTTGTTGAACAGCGGGGTGACCGTGAAGACCCAGAACGACAGGATGAACAGGCCGGACACGATCGACGGGATGCCGGTCATGACGTCGACGAAGAAGCGGATCGCGTTGGCCAGGAAGCCGCGGCCGTATTCGACGATGTAGATCGCGCCGAGGATGCCCAGCGGCACCGTGATCAGCGTGGCGATGCCGGCCTGCTCGAGCGTGCCGATGATCGCGTGGTAGGCACCGCCCTTCTCGTCGAACGCGCCGATGTTGTTCATCGACGTGCCGAAGAAATTGCCGTCCAGGCGGGTGCTGCCCTTGCTGAGCAGCGTCCAGGCCACCGAGAGTAGCGGCGCCAGGGCGAGGATGAACGCGCCGTAGATCAGGGTGGTGGCGATCCGGTTGCGGGCCGACCGGCCGCCCTCGACGACCGTCGCCGCGATGCCGAGGAACGCCACGAACAGCACGGCGGCGACGACGCCCGTGAGCACCGCGCCGCCCCACGAGGTCAGATAGACCAGGATGAACGACACGACCAGCGCCGCCACGGCGACCGCCCACGGCGACCACTTCGGCAGTGACTTCGTGCGGAGCTGCTGCGCGTTCTGCAGGCCCACCGGCTCCTTGGTTTGCACGCTCATCATGCGCTCCCGACGAACTCACGGCGCCGGTACACGATCGCGCGGGCGGCCATGTTGACGACCAGGGTGATGGCGAACAGCACCAGACCGGAGGCGATCAGGGCGCCACGGCCGAATTCGTCGGCCTCGCCGAACCGGTTGGCGATGTTGGAGGCGATGGTGATGCCGCCGGGGCCGATGAAGTCCCAGTTGATGGCGAAGACACTGCCGAGGGTCAGCGCGAGGGCGATCGTCTCGCCGAGCGCGCGGCCCAGGCCGAGCATGACCGAGGCGATGATGCCCGCCTTGCCGTAGGGGATCACGGCGGTGCGGATCATCTCCCACTTGGTGGAGCCGAGCGCGAGCGCGGCCTCCTGGTTCTCCCGCGGGGTCTGCAGGAACACCTCACGCGACAGCGACGTCACGATCGGCAGGATCATGATTGCCAGCACGATCGAGCCGAGCAGGACCGACTTGCCATAGGGACCCTCGCTGCCGAAGATCGGCAGCCAGCCGACGGTGTCGTGCAGCCACTTCGACAGGTTGGTGACCGGCTCGTAGAAGTAGTCGCGGCCCCAGAGGCCGAACACGACACTGGGGACGGCGGCCAGCAGGTCGATGACGAAGCTCAGGCTGGTGGCCACCCGGCGGTGCGCGTAGTGCGACAGGCACAGCGCAATGCCCAGCGCGACCGGCACCGCCATCAGCAGCGCGAGCGCCGCCGTGAGGACCGTGCCGAACGCCGTCGCCGCGATGCCGAACTTCTTGGTGTCGGAGTCGGTGAACCACTCTTTGTAGGTGAGGAAGTTCTCGTTGTCGTCCTGAATGGCGGGGATGGCCTTCACGACGAGGAAGACGGCGATGGCGGCGATGATGATGAGCACCATCGAGCCGGCGAACGTCGCAGTGCTGCGGAACAGCATGTCGGCGCCGAGTCGGCGGCGCCTCGGAAGACCGCCACCTCCGCCGGGCGAACCGGCGGAGGTGGCAGGCAGAGTCTCCTGGCTCAAGACAGGCCTGTCAGGCCAGGTTCTTGATGGAGGCAGCAACCTTGGTCTGGACCGACGCCGGCAGCGGCGCGTAGCCCAGCTTGTCGAGCAGGGCCTGGCCGTCGGTGCTGGCGGTGAAGCCCAGGAAGCCCTTGACCAGCTCGAGCTTGTCGGCCGGGGTGCCCTTGCTGCAGACGATCTCGTAGGTCACCAGGACGATCGGGTAGGCCCCGGCCTCCTTGGTGGCGTAGTCGATCGACAGCTTCAGGTCGTCGCCGGTGCCGGTGATCTTGGCGCCCGCAACGGTCTTGCCGGCGGCCGCACCGGTCAGCGCGGTGTACTCACCGGCGCCGTTGTAGACCTTGGCGGTGCCGAGCGCGTTGGCCTTGGCGAACGACCACTCGACGTAGCCGATGGCACCGGCCGTCTTCTTGACCGCGGCCGCGACGCCGTCGGAGCCCTTCTCGGCCTGGCCGCCGGTGGCCTTCCAGACCTTGTCCTTGCCGAAGGTCCAGGCGCCCGCCGAGGCCTTGGTCAGGTAGTCCGTGAAGTTCTCCGTCGTGCCGGAGGAGTCCGAACGGTGCACGGCGAGGATCGGGCTCGACGGCAGCGACGCGCTCGGGTTGTCACCCTTGATCGCGGCGTCGTCCCACTTGGTGATCGAGCCGGCGAAGATCTTGGCGAGGGTCTCCGGCTTGAGCTGGAGGTCCTTGACGCCGTCGAGGTTGTAGGCGATCGCGATCGGGCCCGTGACCATCGGCAGGTTGAGCGCCGGGTTGCCGCCACAGCGAGCGGTGGCCTTGGTGGTCTCGTCGCCGTCCTTGAGGGCGGAGTCGGAACCGGCGAAGTCGGCCGTGCCACCCGAGAAGGCGGTGATACCGGCACCGGAGCCGGTGCCCTGGTAGTCGATCTTGGCGTCAGCACACTTCTGCTGGTACGACTTGATCCACTCGTCCATCGCGTTCTTCTGCGCGGACGAGCCCTGGGCCGTCAGTGAGCCCTTGGCGCAGGTGATGGTGGAGGCCGGGGCGCTGCCACCGTTGCTGCCCGTCGTGCTGGGGGTCTCGTTGTTATCCGAGCCGCACGCGGTGAGCGCCAGCGTCGCGGTGAGCGCGATGCCGGCCATGATGCCGTGCCGCTTGAAGTTCACTGCGGTCCCTTCGTCGGGGTGCCGCCGACGGGGGTCGTCGACTGAGAAGGACGCTAAGAGCGCCAGGTAACCGGCCCTCCGGGTCCGAATGAACGGGCGGTGAACAGGTCCTGCGATGAAGGTGACGCCTGATCGGAGGCCAGTTGGACAATGGGTGAACTGCCCACTGGAGATGGTTGGTGCCTGTTTTGCGTCAGACGCCGCGCTGGAAGCTCACATCGTTGGCCCAGCGCACGAAACCCAGCCGTTGGTACAGGGCCACGGCCCGCCGGTTGTCCTCGTCGACATAGAGCATGACCTGCGCAAGCCCGCGGGAACGCAGGTGCCAGAGGCCGGCCAGGGTCAGCGCGCGGCCCAGCCCGCCGCCGTGCGCGCCGGGCGCGACGCCCAGCACGTAGACCTCACCGATCGGCTCGTGCGGGTGATCCTCAAGATCACCGTGGATCTTGGTCCAGTGGAAGCCGACGAGACGGTCCCCGCGGAACGCCAGCAGGAAACCCTCCGCGTCGAACCACGGCTCCCGCAGCCGGACGTGCAGGTCCTCGAGGGTCCACTTGCCCTGCTCCGGGTGATCGGCGAAGGCGGCCGTGTTGACCGCGAGCCAGGCGGCGTCGTCCTCGCCCGGCCGGAACGCACGCAGGGTCACGCCCTCGGGCAGCACGACCTCGTCCAGCGGTGCGAACAGCGACCGCCGCAGTTGCAGCAGCACCCGCGCGCGGTTGAAGCCGAGGCTGACCGCAAGCGCGGAGGCCGACGGGTGGTCACCGTGCGCCCACAACCGCAGCCGGCCGCCGGCGCGCTCGTCGGCGACCGCGATCGCCGCCTTTGCCAGCGCCCGGCCGACGCCGCGCCGGCGGTGCAGCGGATGCACCGCCAGCTCCGCCGAGGCGCCCGCGACCGCGTCGGTGGTGTCGACGTGCGCGTAGCCCACGACGGCGCCGGCGGCGTCGCGGGCCAGCAGGTGGACCGCCTGCGTCTCACCCCCGTGCCGCAGGTGCAGCACCACGTGCTCGGACAGCGGCAGCGCGCCGTCGGTGTCGCCGGCCGCCTGGCTCAGCGCGAGCACCTGGTCGACCTCACTGGCGGACAGGTGGTCAAGGTGCTCGACGGTCACGGGTGAAGTCTAGATCAGACCCTTACCGGCTCCGACTCGTGCAGCGGGCGGGCCGGTGGGACGACGAACTTGTAGCCGACCTGACGCACGGTGCCGATCATCGACTCGTACTCCGAGCCGAGCTTCGCGCGCAGGCGCCGGACGTGCACGTCGACGGTGCGGGTGCCGCCGAAGTAGTCGTAGCCCCAGACCTCGCGCAGGAGCTGGTCGCGGGTGAAGACCCGGCCGGGGTGCTGCGCCAGGAACTTGAGCAGCTCGAACTCCTTGTACGTGAGGTCGAGCGGGCGGCCCTTGAGCTTCGCCGCATACGTGTCGGGGTCGATCGTCAGCTCGCCGGCCTTGATCATGCCGCCGCTCGCGGCCGCGGCGGAGTTGAGGCGCCCGACGGCCAGGCGCAGCCGGGCCTCGATCTCGGCGGGGCCGGCGGTGGCCAGGATGACGTCGTCGAGGCCCCAGTCGGCGTGCAGGGCGACGAGACCCGCCTCGGTCACGACCGCCAGCAGGGGGACACCCAGCCCGGTGGCGTGCAGCATGCGGCAGGTCGCGCGGGCGTCGGCCAGCTCGGTGCGGGCGTCGACGATGACGGCGTCAGGGCTCGGTCCGCTCACCAGTGTGCGGACGTCACGGGGGGCGGTGCGCACCGTGTGGGGCAGCAGGTCCAGGCCGGGCAGGACCACCTGGCCCGCGGGAGCCGCGGTCAGCAGCAGAATCTCCACGAGTCACCTCCGTGGCCGCGGCGCACCTCTCGCAGTGGGCGCTGTGGCGCCCCTGGAAAGGGCGGCGGCTCTGTTCGTCCCGGCCACACTGACGGGAGGGTTGTGGGTGTATCCCCACAGAAGAATATCTGAGTATTCATGTTTTGCGGCCAGCGGGAATCCAGATCGAGACAGTCGGGTGAGCCACACCCCACCGTTTCCGCCATCGTGCTATGCGGTTTCCTCATCCCGGTGCTGCCCGGGTCCGGGGCGTTCTGGCACCATCGGGGCGTGCCCGCTACCCCGCCCGCCCCCGAGGACCACGGTGCCTGGCCTCCGCCCGCCGATCCGGCTCCCCGCCGACGGCGGCGCGAAGAGGCGGCCCCCGCCGAAGGGTGGGAAGTTCCCGATACGTCCGAATCGTGGCCGCCGGTCCGACGGCTGGTCTCCCTCGGCATCGCGGGGTTCGCCGCCCTGATGACCATCGGCCTGGTCGTCGGCGCGCAGACCAGGCACGAGTCCTACGCCGTGGTGATCTTCGGCGTGCAGGTGCTGTTCGTCGCCGTGTGGACCATCGCCAGCCGCCCGCCCGCCCCGCGCGTCGTCGCCGCCGTCGGCATCGCGGTCGCGATCGGCACCGACGTCGCCGCCGTCCTGACCCGTCCCGCGTCCCTCGCGCCGCTGGCGTACGTCACCGCCGCCGGCTTCATCGTCGGTGTCGTCGGCCAGCTCACCCGCCCCGCCGGCCGGCAGCGGGTCACCGAGTCGCTCGGCTCGTCGCTGGTCGTCACCCTCGGCGTCGTCGCCTTCGCCAGCGTGATCGTGCTCAGCCGGAACGTGCGCGGCACCCAGGCCATCGTCGCCTGCCTCGCCGCGGCCGGCATCGCGATCCTCATCGCCCGGCTCACCGACGCGATCGTCGCGCTGCCCCGCATCGCGCCGCAGGTCCCGCGCGGCGGCGCCGGCGTCGTGCTCGGCGCGATGGTCGGCACGGCCGCCGCCGGCGCCATCGGCAACCTGCTGGACGGCATCACCCCGCTGCCCAGCGCCCTCGCCGGGCTGGCCACCGCCATCGTGGCGGTCATGGTCGACCTGTCCGTCGGCTATGCGGAGGCCAGCCGCCTCATCGACGGTGATGAGCCCGCCCTGTACCTGGCCCGGTACATCCAGGGCCCGATGGGCGCCTTCGCCTTCGCCGCCCCCGCCGCCTACGTCGCCAGCGTCCTGCTCCTGCTGTAGTTCAGAGGTTGCCAGGGTACGAAATCCTGGTGTCTGGGTACGTCCCGGTACAACACACGCAGGATGCGGAAGGAGCGCCGTGGCGGCGAGTCGAGGGGCCAAGATCGGCATTGTCCTGGTCGTGCTGGCGGTGGTCCTGGTCGGTGTGCTCTTCGTCGCGGACCGTATCGCGGCGAGCACCGCGAAGGACCGCATCACCGACGAGACCCGCAAGCAGCTCGCGGCCAACTCGGTCACCTACGAGGGCGACCCCTCGGTGAAGATCGCCGGTTTCCCCTTCCTCACCCAGGTGCTCGCCGGGGAGTACCAGAAGATCACGATCGCGCTGAGCAAGCCGCAGATCGAGAACGTGAAACTCGAAGAGCTCACCGTCGACGCCAAGGCGGTCAAGGCCGACGCCCGCGACCTGATGAACGGCACAGGCGAGGTCGTCGCCGGCGAGGTCGCCGGCCGGGCCACCATGACCTGGGACAACGTCCGCAAGCTGCTGGAGTTCACCAACCTGCCGCAGGGCGTGGACCCCTCCGCGGTCGACGTGAAGGTCGTCAACAACAAGATCGAGCTGCGGCTGCCGTTCCAGTACCAGGGCTTCAAGGCCGTGATCATCGCGAACGGCAGCATGGTCGTCGAGGCGGGCAAGGTCCTGCTCAAGCTGGAGTCGGTCACCACCGACCAGGGCAACCTGCCGAAGTTCGTCAACGACCTCATCCAGACCAACAAGAGCCGGCTCCAGGTGACCTTGAAGCTGCCGGGCCTGCCCTACAACCTGGTGATCAACTCCGCCGAGACCACCGACTCCGGCCTGCTCGTCATCGCCTCGGCCAAGAACGTCCCGCTGTCCGGCCAGTGATCAGGTCCAACAGGCGGACAGTGACTCAACGGACCCTGGGCCGACCCTCTCCGCGATGCTAGGCTGCCTGACCATGAGCATGCTGCTCACCAGACGGCGCGCGGTCGACCTGTGCCGCGTGGCCACCTGCCTGTGTTGCCGCCCCTAATGGTGCGGCCCTGCAGCGTGCTCTTCTAACGGCTCGAGGCAGCGGCGCCCCAGACCGATGGGTCTGGCGGGCGTTTTCCAGTCCGCGGCAGTTTCCAGACTCATCGCCGAAACCGTGATCCGTCCCCTCGGGTCGCGCGCGGCGTGGTGCACACCCCGACCCGTGTGTCGACTCGACCCGCCCCAAATTCGTTCCCTGGGAGAGAAAACACTCATGAGTCGCGAGAGCGCACTGGTCACGGCCGACTGGGCCGAGCAGAACATCGGTGCCGACAACGTGGTCTTCGTCGAGGTCGACGAGGACACCGCAGCCTATGACGGCGGCCACATCGCCGGTGCCGTCAAAATCAACTGGAAGACCGAGCTGCAGGACCAGGTCCGTCGGGACTTCGTCAACAAGGCGCAGTTCGAGGCGCTGCTGTCCAGCAAGGGCATCGGCAACGACGACGTCGTGGTGCTTTACGGCGGCAACAACAACTGGTTCGCCGCCTACGCGTACTGGTACTTCAAGCTCTACGGTCACGGCGACGTCAAGCTGCTCGACGGCGGTCGCAAGAAGTGGGAGCTCGACGGCCGCCCGCTGACCAAGGACGAGGTCAGCCGCCCCGCCACCACGTATGTCGCGGTGCACGACCAGGACCTGTCGATCCGCGCGTTCCGCGACGACGCCGTCAAGGCGATCGGCGTGCAGAACCTCGTCGACGTCCGCTCGCCCGACGAGTACGCCGGCCGGCTCCTTGCCCCCGCGCACCTCCCGCAGGAGCAGGCGCAGCGTCCGGGCCACATCCCGACCGCCGTGTCGGTGCCGTGGAGCAAGGCCGCCAACGAGGACGGCACCTTCAAGTCCGACGAGGACCTGCGCGAGCTGTACGCGGCCGCCGGCCTCGACGACAGCAAGTCGACCATCGCGTACTGCCGCATCGGCGAGCGCTCCTCGCACACCTGGTTCGTGCTCAAGGAGATCCTCGGGCACAGCGACGTGCGCAACTACGACGGTTCCTGGACCGAGTACGGCTCCCTCGTGGGTGTCCCCGTCGCCGTGGGCGACGAGCCCGGCAACGCGTGAAAGGCAGATCATCATGAGTGCTGTTGACAGCTGCGGCGCGCCCGAGCAGAGCGCGCCGATCCCGGCCTCCGTGGACGTCGAGAAGGAAACCGTCATCACGGGCGTGGTCAGCTCCGGCGACGGTCCCGTCGGCGGCGCCTACGTGCGCCTGCTCGACTCGACCGGTGAGTTCACCGCCGAGGTCGTCACGTCGCCGGCCGGCCAGTTCCGGTTCTTCGCCGCGCCCGGCAACTGGACCCTGCGGGCCCTGTCCCGCCAGGGCAACGGCGACGCCTCCCTGGCCGCCGCCCGGGGCATCAACGAGGTCGCCGTCGCGGTCGCCTGACCTTCGCACGCAAGTGACGCCGCCCTCCGGGCCCAACCCCGGAGGGCGGCGTCGTTGTCCCGGGCTGCGAGGATGTCCGCCGTGAAACGTCGCTGGATCATCGCCGGAACGGCTGCCTGGGTGCTCGTCGTGGCCGGGCTCGCCTACTATTCCTCGCGCAATGATCCGCCGACGTCCCGCGACCAGACCACGATCGCCGACGGCCTGCCGGTGGTCGACACCGCGCTCGCCCGGGTCGCCGCCGCGCTGGACCCCGCCACCTCCGTCCCGGCCCTCGGCGGCTACACGCGCACCGATCGCAGCTGCCGGGTCACCTCGGCGCGCGAGGGCACCCGGTTCGAACGGGTGCTGCTGGTGTACGTCAAACAGGACACCGAGCCCGCCGTCCTGGACCGGGTCCACAATGCTTTGCCCGCGGCGTACCAGAGCCATCTGGTGAGCGGACCGAGCACCCACCTGCTGACCGCGGACGCCGGCGACTTCGTCACGCTGCGCGGCGCCGTCGTCAAGCCCGGTCAGGTGCGGTTCACCGCCGACACGGGCTGCCGGATCCAGGACGCCGCCGTCGAGGAGGCCACCCCGCAGTCGCAGACCGCGAACCGGGCACCCGTCCAGGCGGTCCTCGACACCCTCAAGCAGACCGCGTCGCAGTGGCGGACCCACCGCCTCACCTGTCCTGGCGGCGGCACGCTGTGGACCGTTGAGGCGGTCACCACCGGCGACGGCGCCGCGGCACGCACCACGGTCCCCGCCACCGCGGTGATCCTCGACGAGCCGGGGCTCTTCGCCTTCCGGGCCGGCGAGGCGGGTGTCGCCCTGCGCGTCGAGGGTGACGGGCTACACATCACCTCGACCGCCGGCTGCTGAGTCAGTAGACCAGTGCCTGCGCGCCGTTCTGGAGCGCCTCCTCGATGAAGGCGGCCGCCCCGGCGATGCGGACACCGGGGATGACGTCGTCGGGGCCGATGTCGCGACGGGCCGCGCACTGGGTGCACAGTGTCACCGAGCCACCTGCCAGGATCGCCTCCAGCAGGTCGGCGAGCGGCGCCGCGTGCGGCAGCTCGAACTCGGCGGCCCGGCCCGGCAGCGCGAACCACGCCGACTCCCCGGTCAGCCACAACGAGGTGGCCACCCCACCGGCGACGGCGGTGGCGGCCACGGTGAACGCCTGCGAACAGCGCTCCGGCGCGTCCGCGCCGGCGGTTGTCTTGATGACCAGAGAGCGTGCCATGCCTCGCAGCATAAGAGCGCACGAGTGCGAGCACCGCGAGCATGGGGGGCTCCGGGGTGGGAACCCCCCGGCCGGTCGCGGCGAACGCCGCCCGAAGCCAGGAACAGTGAAGCCAGGAATAGGATCAGCTGCGATGGTTACTGAGATCGGGTTCGTGAGTCTGCTGGTCGCCGGCATGGGCGCACTGGCCGGCGGCCTGATCTATCTCGCGGTAAGGGTGTCGAGGGGGCGTTGGTGACGGACGTGCAGCCGCCGTGGGCGGGCTTGGCGCAGGCCGGGGAATACCCGTATGAGGAGACGCACGACCTGCGGGTCGGGCCGGATCTCCATCCTGCGCTGCTCGGTCTGCTGCCGCTGGTCGGGGTGTGGCGCGGGCGCGGCCAGGGCGACTACCCGACGATTGAGGGCTTCCACTACGCGCAGGAGATCCGGTTCAGCCACGACGGCCGGCCGTTCCTGTTCTACGAGTCGCGCGCGTGGGTGATCGACGTCGAGGGCAATGCGATCAAGCCCAGCAACCGGGAGACCGGCTGGTGGCGGCCGGTGCTCGTGGACGGCAAGGCGACCGATGAGGTCGAGGTGCTGCTCAACCAGCCGACCGGGATCATGGAGCTCTACATCGGTCAGGCCAAGGGCACCACGCAGTGGCAGATGGCCACCGACGCGGTGGTCCGCACGTCGACCGCCAAAGAGGTCCGCGGCGGCCAGCGGCTGTATGGCATCGTCGACGGTGCGTTGCTCTACGCGTTCGACCTGGCCGCGGTCGGCGAGAAACTCCAGCCGCACCTGTCCGCCCGGTTGGAGCGCGTAGCGGGATAACCTGGTGTCGTGGGTTTCGATGATCTGGCCGTAGTGCTCCGGTCGCGGGGCCTGCGGCTGACCGCGCCCCGGCAGCTCGTGCTCGAGTCGGTCTACCGGCTGCGCCACGCGACGCCGGACCAGATCCACGCCGACGTCAGCGAGCGGGCCGCCGGGGTCAACATCACCACGGTCTACCGCACGCTGGAGCTTCTCGAGGAGCTCCGGCTCGTGACGCACGCGCACCTGTCGCACGGCGCGCCCACCTATCACCCGCTCGGCGAACATCAGCACGCCCACCTGGTGTGCCGGGGCTGCGGCGACGTGCAGGAGCTGCCGTCGTCCACCCTTGAGGGCCTCGCCGAGGACCTGTGCACCACCCGCGGCTTTCGCCTCGACATCGGCCACGTGGCCCTGTTCGGTGTGTGCGACAGCTGCGGTTCCAAAGAGGAGTAACCCGTGAAGCCCGTCACCGTGGCGTCCATAGAACCTTCATCGATCGACGCCGGAGCGGTCGCGCACTACGGCGACCCGAGCCGCGAGCAGAAGATCCTCGACACCGAGGCCGGCCTGGTCGACCGCTCGCACCGCGACGTGCTGGCGGTGCCGGGCGAGGACCGGCTGACCTGGCTGCACAGCCTCACCACCCAGCACCTGACCGGGCTGCCCCCGATGACCGGTTCCGAGCTGCTCGTCCTGTCCCCGCACGGGCACGTCGAGCACCACGCGGTGCTCGTCGACGACGGCACGGCCACGTGGCTGGACCTGGAGCCGGGCGCCGGCGGCGGGCTGCTGACGTTCCTGGAGCGGATGCGGTTCATGATGCGGGTCGAGCCCGCCGACGTGACCGCCGACCGGGCCGTGCTGTCGATCGTCGGCCCACAGACCGACGAGGCACTCAGGGCGCTCGGGGTCGGTCCGCTCGAGCCCGCTGATGTCGCACCGGTGCCGCCGGCGAAATTCGCCACAGGAACCGTGCCGGACCGCCCCACCGCCCGCTACGCCGCCGCGACGCTGCCCGGCTTCGACGGTCTCGTCCGGCGGGTCGAGGGGGGCGCCGACCTGCTGGTGCCGCGCGCCGCCGTGCCCGACGTGATCGCCGCCGCCGCGCTCCCACCGGCCGGCATCTGGGCGTATGAGGCGATGCGGGTGGCGGCCCGCCGCCCGAGGTTCGGCTTCGAGACCGACCACAAGACCCTCGCGGCGGAGGTCGGATGGACGGCGCAGGCCGTGCACCTGGAGAAGGGCTGCTACCGGGGTCAGGAGACGGTCTCCCGGGTCCATCACCTGGGCCGCCCGCCGCGCAAGCTGGTCCTGCTGCACCTCGACGGCATCGCCACCGACGAGCTTCCCGCGCCGCACACCGAGGTCGTCAAGGACGGCCGGGCGGTCGGGTTCGTCGGCACCGCCGTGCGCCACTACGAGCTCGGCCAGATCGCGCTCGCGGTGGTCAGGCAGAACGTCAAGCCCGACGACGGCGGTCAATTGCAGGTGGGCCCGTCCACGGCCGCGATCGACCCGCTGTAGAAAGAGCCATGACAACAACGACGTTGATCACGGTGGCGCCCACCGGTGCCGAGTCCCGCAAGTCCGACGTGCCAGCCCTGCCGGTGACCCTGGACGAGCTGGTCGCGACCGGCAAGGAGTGCCAGGCGGTCGGCGCGGGCGTCATCCACGTGCACCTCCGCGACGACGCCGCCGAGCCCACCCTGGACCTGGGGCGGCTCAAGGAGGCCGTCGCCGCGCTGCGGGCCGAGACCGACCTGATCGTCCAGCTCTCCAGCGGCGGCGCGGTCACCGACCCGGAGGAGGACCGGCTGCGGGTCCTCGATGCCGAGCCCGACATGGCCTCCTGCACGATGGGCACGGTCAACTTCGGCGACGACGTGTTCCTCAACCGGTGGGCGTTCATCGTCGAGCTGCACACCCGGATGCGCGACCGCCGGATCGTCCCCGAATACGAGATCTTCGACCTGGGACAGCTCACCACCCTGCGGCGCCTGCTCGACCGGCACGGGCTGCCCTTCGGCGACCACGTACACCTCGACCTCGTGATGAACGTGCCCGGTGGGATGCCCGGCACCGCCGAGGCCCTGGTCGCGTGCGTGCAGGCGATGCGCGACCTGCCCGAGGGGACCACGTTCTCGGCGACCGGCATCGGCCGGGGCACGCTGCCGGTCCTGCTCGCGTCGCTGTCCGCAGGCGGGCACCTGCGGGTCGGCATGGAGGACACCGTCACCTACGCCAAGGGTGTTCCGGTGGAGAGCAACGCGCAGCTCGTGGCGCGCGCCTCCGCGTTCGCCAGGCTCGCCCAGCGTCCCCCGATGACCCCTGTCGAGGCTCGCGCGCTGCTCGGCATCCGCGCATGAGCGACCTGTATCTGGGCGGCGAGCCGCTCGCCGAGGTGATCCGCAGCGGGTTCGTGGAGAGCCGGCACAGCGGGTCGGTCGTGGTCCTGGACGCGGACGGGGAGGTCACGGCGTGGGCCGGCGACGTGCTCGGACCGGTCTTCCCGCGCTCGTCCAACAAGCCTATGCAGGCCGTCGGGATGCTGGCGGCCGGGCTCGACGCCACCCCGGCCGAGCTCGCGATCATCTCGGCCAGCCATCGTGGTCAGCCGGTGCACATCGAGTCAGTACGTGGCGTCCTCGCCGACATCTCACCGGCGGCGCTCGGGTGCCCACCGGACTACCCGCTGTCCGAGGACGCCCGGGACGACCTGGTCAGGGCGGGTGAGCGGCGCTCGCCGCTGTTCATGAACTGCTCCGGCAAGCACGCCGGGATGCTGCGCACCTGCGCGGCGAACGGCTGGCCCCTCGCCGGGTACCTCGACCCCGCGCACCCCGTCCAGGTGGCGATCCGGCACGGCGTCGAGTCGCTCGCCGGCGAGCCGGCCGTCGCGGTCGGGGTCGACGGGTGCGGCGCGCCGCTGCTCGCGGTGTCGCTGCGCGGGCTGGCGGCGGCGTTCCTGCGGCTGGTGTCCGCCGAGCCGGGCTCCGCCCCACGGCGGGTGGCGGACGCGATGCGGGCGCACCCCGACCTGGTCTCCGGCACCGACGTGGGCGGCGAGGACACGCACCTCATGCGGGCGTTCCCCGGGCTGCTGGTGAAGGGTGGCGCGGAAGGTGTACTGGCGGCCGCGCTGCCGGGCGTCGGAGCCGTGGCGTTGAAGATCGACGACGGCGGGATGCGTTCTCGGGTTCCTGTGCTCGCCGCGGCGCTGTCTCGGCTAGGCTTCGCTTTGGGTTCATATGCGGATATGCCGGTTTTGGGTGGCGGGACGCGGGTAGGAGAGGTCCGCGCCGTCTGGTGACCCGGTTCACGCTAGCTCTTGCTAGCGTTTTGCTTGCAAGAGTTAGCAGGGCGAGCTACCGTCAGTAACGTGACTGAAGAGCCGCGCGACCTGGGTGGGTTCATTCGTGACCTGCGCCGCAACGCGCGCATCTCGCTCCGCCAGCTCGCTGAGCAGGCCGGAGTCAGCAACCCATATCTCAGTCAGATCGAGCGTGGCCTGCGCAAACCGAGCGCCGAGGTGCTCGCGCAGCTGGCCGGGGCGCTGCGGGTGTCGACTCCGTTGATGTATCTGCGGGCCGGCCTGCTCGAGCGTGAAGGGCACGACGTGCTGGCTGCGATCGCTGCGGACGGTGATCTCACCGTGGCCCAGAAGCAGTCGCTCACGCAGATCTACGAGACGTTCCGGCGCGAGAACACGCGCAACGACGCGGACAGCGCGGCCTCGGGGGCGGGGTCTGACGCTGCTGCGGTATCCACGACGAAGTCAGAGGAGTCAGCATGACCACCAGCACCACCACCCGGAAGATCCCGACCCCGCTCTACGCCGCGGCCGGCGCCGGTGACCTGGCCTATGAGCAGCTGCGCAAGCTGCCCGCGCAGGTCGCCCAGCTGCGTGCCCGGGTCGAGGAGCTGCGCCCTGCCGTGACCGACGCGGTCGCCGAGACCAAGCTGCGCGCCGACCTGGACCGCCTGCGCGGCGCCGCCCTGCGCAACGCCGAGTCGATCCTGGCCAACGCCCAGGCGGGCGCCCAGGTCGCCCAGCACCGGGCCGTCGCGGTCTACACCGAGCTGGTCAACCGCGGCGAGAAGGTCGTCGCCGGGGGTCGCACCGCCGAGGCGAAGATCGAGATCGAGCCGGCCGCGAAGACCGTGACCACCGAGGTCGCCGTCACCCCGACCCCGGCCGACGTCGCGCCGGCCGTGACGACGAAGCCCGAGGCCGCGTCCTCCACCGTGCCCGCCGCGGCCCCCGCGAAGAAGACCACCGCGGCGAAGAAGACCACGGCCGCGAAGAAGTAACCGGGAGTTTGTCAGGAGCCCTCCGGCACCGTCTCGCACGGGCCGGGGGGCTTCGGAATAAGCTCGTGGGATGGTGACTGCCGTGCCGATGTTCTACGACCGGGTCGAGCTCTACATCGACCTGGCGGTGTGGATCTTCTGCCTGGTGCTCGGCGCCGCGGCGTTGCTGCACTGTCTCGTCCAACGAGCCGACGCGTTCCCCGCCATCGGCACGATGTCGAAAACGGTCTGGCTGGCCCTGACCGGCGGCGGTCTGCTGCTCACCGCCGTCGCACCGCAGCTGCGCATGGGCTACCTCAGCATCTTCCTGCTCATCGCCGCGGGCATCTTCGCGGTGTATCTGCTCGACATCAGACCCGCGCTGCGCGACGCGGTTGACGGCCACGGCTCGTGGTGATGGCGGGTCGTTGATGGACTTTCGCTGGCCGCCGCCGCCCGACGGCAGGCCCGACCGCTTCCGCCCGCCCGTGACCCGCGGGCCGCAGACCGGCCGGCCGACCCTCCCCGCGCCGCCGACGGAGCAGATCGCCACCCCGCACGGCGTCGAGCTGGAATGGCTCATCACCGGCGACGGGAACCCCGTCACGGTCTTCGCGCACGGACTGGGCAGCGGCATCGCCGAGACCCGCCCGCTGGGCAGCGCCGTCTCCGGCCGCAAGGTCTTCTTCCAGTTCCGCGGGCACGGGCACTCCGCCTCGCCCGGTGGCGTCTGGACGTATGCCGACCTCGCCCGCGACCTGCGCGCTGTCGCGGACCTGTCCGGCGCCACCCGCGCCCTGGGCGTCAGCCTCGGCGCGGGCGCCCTCTGCCGGCTGCTCGCCGACAACCCGGGCCGCTTCGAACGCGCCGTGTTCTTCCTACCCGCCGTCCTTGATACGGCGCGGCCGGCCGCCGCGCAGGAGCGCCTCACCGCGCTGCTCGAAGCGATCGAGGCCGGAGACGCCGCCGCCGTCGCCGACGTGATCTCCATGGAGGTCCCCACCCAGGTCCGCAACTCGCCCCCGGTCTGGGCGTTTCTGCGCCAGCGACTCGACCAGCTGATGCGCGACGGGCTCGCCGCCGGCCTCGGCAGCCTGCCCGCTCAGGTCGCCGTCAACGACCGCGCCGACCTCGCCAAGGTCACCGCGAAATGCCTCGTCATCGGTTCCAGGGGCGACGAACTGCACCCCGTCGCCATCGCCGAGCAGCTCGCCGAGGCCCTCCCGGACGCGGAGCTGCACATCTACGACCGCCCCGGCGTCGTGTGGACCCAGCGGGCCGACCTCCGCGAGCGGATCTCCACGTTCCTGAACTGAACGTCCCGTGGGAAGCGTTTCGTCCGATTCCAGGCGCACGTTCTGACCGAACGGCTGACCCACCCCGCGTATCAAGGCGGTGCCTCCGCGCGTCTTGTCCTGCGAATGCGCCTTCTACGAGCTGCTTGGGGGGATCGGACCATGACCGCGCTGCGCCGCTGGGCCGGACCGACATAGAGTTCCGGTCATGGGTGTCACGCAACACGGCAGGACTGCCCGCCTCGACCTCGCGGACCCGACACTTCGCGAGTGGACGTGCCTCGTCCTGCACGCCGATGCCACGGACGGCATCGTGCTCGACCGCTCCGCCTTCTACCCTGGCGGCGGCGGCCAGCCACCGGACCACGGCGTGCTGCTGTGGCAGGGGGTCCAGACGCGGATCACGGGCACCCGCAAGGGCGACGACCTCTACCTGCTGCCGGCCGAGGGTGACCCGCTGCCGCCCGCCGGCACCGAGGTCATCGGGGCCGTCGAGGACGACCGCCGCACCAAGCTGATGCGCACCCACTCCGGCCTGCACGTCCTGGGCGGCGTGGTGTTCCGCGACTTCGGCGCCCTCGTGACCGGCGGCTCGATGGAGCCCGCCGAGGCCCGCATGGACTTCAACCTGCCCCAGGTCCCACCCGACTTCAAGGCCAGGCTCGAGGAGCTCATCAACGCCGAGGTCGCCGCCGACCGCAAGGTCGTGACCAAGGTCCTCGGCCGGGACGAGGCCCTCGCGCTGCCCGACATCATCCGCACCCAGTCCAACCTGATCCCCGCCGACGAGCAGGAGATACGCATCGTCGACATCGTGGGTCTGGACGCCCAGGCCGACGGCGGCACGCACGTCGCGTCGACCGCCCAGATCGGCCGCCTGCAGGTCGTCAAGGTCGAGAGCAAGGGCAAGGCCAACCGCCGCGTGCGGGTCCGCCTCAGCGACTGACCCGCAGCTGGTGGGCGCCGGCGGGCAGGATGAGCTTCTGCCCGTCCGCCCTGGTCACCTCCAGGATCGGCTCGCCTGGGTCGATCCCCAGGTCCCGCCGCTCCGGATCGGTCGGCATCCGCCCGATCACCTCGTCGCCGGCGCCCAGCTCGACGACGTCGCGCTCCAGGGCGGGCCGCACCTGCGTGCGCGCACCCCTCGCGGACACGACCAGCCCTTCCTGCCGCAGCACCGACACCGCGTTGCGGACCGCGGGACGCCCCAGCGCGTGCTCCTGCATGAGGCTGCTCTCCGACGGGACGAACGCCCCGGGCGCCAGCTTCCCCGTCTTAATCTGCTCACGCAGCAGGTCCGCCAACTGCTGATACAGCGGCCGATCCGAACTCCGGTCGATCATGCGACAACCGTAGATAGCCCGCCGATCTTGTCCGCTTGCCGTCCTATGCGCACATGGCCCTATACTCGCTCATGGGCATCACCGAAGCTCGATCGGGGGACGAGATGACGAGGTATTCTGACCGAATGGACGCGCCCGCGGACGGCCACATCCAGCCCAGGACGCAGTTGCCTCCGCACACGCCCGGCGCCGGCTCGGCGCTGTTGCGGCAGCTCTGGGGTGCCGACCGGATCCCGGAGACCACGCCTGAGGACGAGCGTGCTGTCGACGAGTTGATAGCCCGAGCTCGTCAGATGATTGTGCCAGGTGCGCAGCAGGCCGCCTGATGTTCGTCTTCGACGACAGCGCATTGGTCGCGCTGTTCGCCGCCTACATGCCGGTCTACAGACTCTGGGAAAGAGCCGACCGAGGGCAGGCCGTGGTTGGCTTTCCGGCCGCAGCGATGGCCGCGGCCGGTCATCAGGCGGACGTCAGCCCAACCGCGTGGGATCCGTTGCTTTGGTCGGTGACTGTCAGTGTGTTGCCGTTCGGCGAGGAGGCGGCGAAACAGGTCGGCTCATGGACCGGTTCGTTGGCCGCCAAGCATGTGATCTGGGAATCCCGAGCCACCGGCTGGCCGGTGCTGACGTGTGCGCCGGAGCAGTATGGGCCTGGGGTGCGACTCCTCTCCGTTTAGTTCGTGATCCCGGGGGTCCGCTGATCGGTGGCTCCCCGGGACCATGAAAAATGGCGGCGTGGCGGCGCTGAAGACGATGTGGGACGAGTTCGCCGAGGGGGCGCGGCTGCTCGGCCGAGGGTTCGCGATGTATGGACGCAGCCCCCGCCTGTTGCTGCTCGGGCTGATCCCGGCGGTCATCTCGTTCCTGCTGCTCGGCACGGCCTGGTTCTTCCTGCTGTGGTTCATCCGGGACCTGGCCGCGACCGTGACCTGGTTCGCCGACGACTGGGGGTCGCCGTGGCGGGGGCTCACCAGGTTCGGCGCCGGTGCGGGGATCGTCATCGTGTCGGCGCTGGTGTCCGTGCTCACGTATACGGCGTTGACGCTGCTCATCGGTGACCCGTTCTACGAGGTCATCTCCGAGCGGATCGAGGAGCGGTTCGGCGGCACGCCAGGGATGAGCGACCTGCCGTGGTATCGCACGATGCTGAAGAACGCCGCCGACTCGATCAGGCTGATCGTGCTGGGGATCGCGGTCGCCGTCCCGCTGTTCCTGCTCGGGTTCGTGCCCGTGCTCGGGCAGACGGTCGTCCCGGTCCTCGACGCCGTCGTGGGCGGCTGGCTGCTCGCGGTCGAGCTCACCGGCGTGCCGTTCAACCGTCGCGGCCTGCGGCTGAAGGACCGCCGCGTCCTGTTGCGGGCCAACCGTCCCATGGCGCTCGGCTTCGGCATGCCCGTCTTCGTGATCCTGCTGGTCCCGTTCGCCGCGGTGCTGGTCGTGCCGGCCGCGGTCGCGGGCAGCACCCTGCTCACCCGCAAGCTGTTCGGCCTACCCATCGACAATCCGGCCGTCGTCGACGGCAAGCCACCAGTCGTGGATGGCAAGCCGCCCGCCGTCGTGCGGGTGTAGCGGGACCGGCTGGGTGGAGCGCGACCCGGCAACGCCGCCGAGGGTCCGACGAGCGCGGGGCCGGGCCGCGGGTCAGCCGGCGCGGAGGCCCTCAAGGAGGCCGGTGTCGCCGCTGACCAGCAGGGTGTCGAAGGCGACCCGCCCGAACAGCGCCAGCACCAGGTCGCTGGCCGGCCCGCTGGCGGTGGCCCGCTCGTGGTGGTCGTCGGAGTCCAGCAGGGTGTCGGTGTCCAGCAGGGCGACCCCGGCGCCGCGCAGGCGGACATACCAGATCTGGTCGACGTCGGTGGCGTGCAGGGCGATCATGCCGGCCCGGTTGGTGGGGCCGCTGCGGCGCCCGGCGGGCAACCAGCTGTCGAGGACCTCGGTGACGCCGTCGCTGGCGAGCTTCGACTCGATGGGCTCGCTGAGGCCGCCTGCCATCTGGGCGTCCCAGCGGTGGATGGCGGTCTCGTGGGCCATCCGCCGGTGCCAGAAGGAGGCCTTCTTCGCCTGCGGGGCCCAGTTGTAGGCGGGCAGGTCGGGGTCGACGGCGTCGAGAGTGGCAATCAACTCGGTGAACGCGTCCGTCCAGGCGACCACGGGGTCGACGCCGGCGGGGAGGGGCTCGTCGGGGCGGGGATGTTCGGGGCGGTCGGTAACGCCGCGGGGGACGAGGGCGTTGACCCAGACGTAGACCTGCGTCAAGTGCCAGGCGAGGTCGCGCAGCTGCCAGCCGGGGCAGGTGGGCACCGGGGCGTCGAGCGGGGTCTCCCCGCCGAGCGCGGTCCGGAAGGCATCGCCTTCGGTGCGCAGCGCGGTGAGCCAGAACTCCTTGGTGAGTTGAGGCTTGCTCATGGGCGATCCCTCTCCCGGTCCGGACGCTGCACGTCCAACATTAGGCCACGCCTTACTCTGGTGCGGTGTCCGAAGCAGCCGCGCCAGTGTCCAGCCTTGCCGAGCTCACCACCCTGCGCCTCGGTGGCCCCGCCGATCATCTGGTCGAGGTGACCTCGGACGAGCAGACCGTGGCCGCCGTGCGGAACAGCGAGAAGCTCCTGATTCTGGCGGGTGGCAGCAACGTCGTCATCGCCGACGAGGGTTTTCCGGGGACCGTGGTGGTCCTGCGCCAGCGGGGCATCGAGGCGGTCGGCGCGCGGGGCGAGACCAAGCCGGCGGGCGCGCCCGGTGACGCGCCCGGTGACGCGCCTGGCGACGGCGAGGTGGTGCGGCTGACCGTCGCGGCGGGCCACCCGTGGGACGAGGTCGCGGCGACCGCGGTCGCCAACGGCTGGGCCGGGGTCGAGTCGCTGTCGGGCATCCCGGGTTCGGCGGGCGCCACCCCGATCCAGAACGTCGGCGCCTACGGGCAGGAGGTCGCCGAGACCATCACCGAGGTGCGGGTCTATGACCGGGTCCGGGACGAGATCGTGACCGTGCCGGCGGCGGCGTGCGGGTTTGCGTACCGGACGAGCGTGTTCAAGCACAATGAGCGGTTCGTGGTGCTGTCGGTGACGTTCGAGCTGGCCGTGTCGCCGGTGTCGACGCCGATCCGCTATGCGGAGCTGGCCCGGACGCTGGGTGTGGCGCAGGGGGAGGCCGCGCCCCTCAAGGAGGTCCGCGAGGCGGTGCTGCAGCTGCGGGCGGGCAAGGGCATGGTGCTGGACCCCGCGGACCGCGACACGTTCTCGGTCGGGTCGTTCTTCACCAACCCGGTCGTTGCCGCCGATGCCGTCGCCGTGGTACGGGACGCCGCCGGCGAACCTCCGGCGTGGCCCGCACCCGACGGCATGGTCAAGCTGAGCGCGGCGTGGCTCATCGAGCGGGCCGGCTTCACGAAGGGCTACGGCAACCTGGCGACCGGCGTCGCCCTGTCGGGCAAGCACACCCTGGCACTCACGAACCGGGGCACGGGCACGACCGCCGCGCTGCTGGACCTGGCCCGCGAGATCCGGGCCGGGGTCCGCGCGAAGTTCGGTGTGGAGCTGCACCCGGAGCCCGTCCTGGTGAACTGCGAACTCTGACCGGCCTTACAGCAGGCAGGAGTAGGGGACCGTCACCTCGCCGAGGCGCCAGCGGGCGGGGCGGTCCAGAACCGGCCAGCCGGCAGCCCGGGTCGACTCGACCGCGTGGCGCCAGCGCTGGCGCGGGCCGAAGGTCGACAGCGGCGCCGCGGCGCGCCAGGCGGTGTCCAGTGTGGACAGCAGGGCGTGGATCGGCTGCCCGGGCACGTTGTGGTGGATGAGGCACTTCGGCAGGCGCTCGGCCAGGGTGGCCGGGGAGTCCAACGTGGACAGCCGGCTGGCCAGGGTCAGCGTCCGTGGCACGCCGGCCGAGACGGTGACCCAGGACGCCAGCCGGCCGAGCTCGTCGCAGGTGCCCTCGACCAGGACCGCCCCGGTCGCCGTCATCGCCGCCCAGGCCGCGGGGACGGCGTCGAGGTCATACTGGCGCAGCACGTTGAACGCCCGCACGACCGTCGGCGCGAGCCCGGCCAGCTCGAAGCCTCCACGCTGGAACGAAAGACCCGGCGGGTCGGCGAACGGCTGGGCGACCGCGACCCGCGCCGGGTCGATCTCCAGGCCGACGACCCGGACCCGGGGGCCGAGCCGGCGGTGCAGCTCCAGGGTGGTGACCGGCGAGGCGCCGTAGCCGAGGTCGACGACCAGCGGCGCCTCGGCGCGGGCGAGCAGCGCGCCGAGGGTCACTGCGATCCAGTTGTCGACCCGCCGGAGCCGGTTGGGGTTGGTGGTGCCCCGCGTGATGGCGCCGATCGGCCGCATCACACCACCCGGTGCACCTTGTGCTGGGCGGCCTGGGCGAGCGGCCGGACGACGATCCGGTCGATGTTGACGTGGTGCGGCCTGGTGGCGGTCCACGCGACGCAGTCGGCGATGTCGTCGGCGACCAGCGGGAACTCGACACCCTTGTAGACGGCCTCGGCGCGGGCCGCGTCCCCTTCGAAGCGCTTGATGGCGAACTCGTCGGTCTTCACCATGCCGGGGTCGATCTCGACGACGCGGATGGGGCGGCCGTTGAGCTCCAGGCGCAGGGTCTCCGCGACTGCCGTCTGGGCATGCTTGGCCGCCGTGTAGCCGCCGCCTCCCTCGTACACGACGAGGCCCGCAGTGGAACTGATCATGACGATGGTCGCCCGGCCCGACTTCTCCAGCAGCGGCAGGAGCGCCTTGGTGACCCGGACCGTGCCCAGGACGTTGACCTCGAACATCCACTGCCAGTCGCTGAGGTCGGCCTCCTCGACGGTCTCCGCGCCGATCGCCCCGCCGGCGTTGTTGACCAGCAGTTCGACGGAACCGCCCAGATCAGTCACCACGCCGACAAGTCGGGAAATGTCGGCATCGGAGGTGATGTCGGCCACAACCGCGGTCGCCGACGGCAGGGCAGCGACGAGCGAATCGAGCCGGTCGGCCCGCCGCGCCACGGCGACGACGTGGAAGCCCTCCGCAGCAAGACGGCGGGCGGTGGCAGCCCCGATGCCACTGGAGGCACCGGTCACCACGGCGATAGGAGAAGACATGCACCCAATCCTGCCGTAAACACCGGCGGGCGCAGTGACCAACGCAACGGTGGGTAGATGGCCGCCCGCGAGGGAACATGGACGGTTGGGAAGATGTAACCGTCCGGCAACAGATGAAGGAGCACCGACGTGGCGCGGGTCGACTCGCTGCACAGGCACACCCCGCAGTCCCGTCGCTCCCTTCCCCGGAGGGTGGCGACGCTGTCGGTGCACACCTCTCCGCTGGACCAACCGGGCACCGGCGACGCCGGCGGCATGAACGTGTACATCGTCGAGGTCGCCGAGCGCCTCGCCCAGGCCGGCGTCGAGGTCGAGGTGTTCACCCGGGCCACCTGCAGCGAGCTGCCGCCGGTCGTCGAGATGGCGCCGGGCGTGCTCGTGCGGCACGTCATCGCGGGGCCGTTCGAGGGGCTCGCGAAGGAGGACCTGCCGGCGCAGCTGTGCGCGTTCACCAACGGCGTGCTGCGGGCCGAGGCGTCCCGGGCGCCCGGTTGGTACGACCTCGTCCACTCCCACTACTGGTTGTCCGGTCAGGTGGGCTGGCTGGCGAAGGACCGCTGGGGCGTGCCGCTGGTGCACACCGCGCACACCCTGGCGAAGGTGAAGAACCAGCTGCTCGCCGACGGTGACAAGCCCGAGCCGCTGGCCCGCGTCATCGGCGAGGAGCAGGTCGTCGCCGCCGCGGACGGCCTGGTCGCCAACACCCCGGCCGAGGCCGCCGACCTGATCGAGCTGTACGCGGCGGACCCCCGCCGGGTCAGCGTGGTGCCGCCCGGCGTCGACCTGGAGACGTTCACCCCTTCCGGCCGGCGGCACAGGGCGAAGTTCGGGCTGCCCGAGGACGCCCTCGTGGTGGCGTTCGTCGGTCGGATTCAGCCGTTGAAGGCCCCCGACGTGCTGCTGCGCGCCGCCGCCGAGCTGCGTGCCCGCGACCCGGAGCTGGGCGCCAAACTGATCGTGGCGGTCTGCGGCGGCCCGAGCGGCTCCGGACTGGACCGGCCGACCGCCCTCATGGACCTCGCCACCGAGCTCGGCATCGCCGACTGCGTGCGGTTCCTCGCCCCGCAGCCGCGGGAGGACCTGGCGGAGCTGTTCCGCGCCGTCGACCTGGTCGCGGTGCCGAGCTACAACGAGTCGTTCGGCCTCGTCGCGATCGAGGCGCAGGCGTGCGGCACCCCGGTCGTCGCGGCCGCCGTCGGTGGCCTGGTGACCGCCGTGCGCGACGGTGTCTCCGGGATACTGGTGGACACCCACCGCCCGGCCGACTGGGCCGCGGTGCTCGGTGACCTGCTCGCCCATCCGGCCCGGCGGCTCGAGCTGTCGGCCGGTGCCGTGCGGCACGCCCACGAGTTCTCCTGGAGCCACACCGCGAGCGGCCTGCTCGCCGCGTACCGCGACGCGCTCACCACCCACCGCGACACCGAGCTGCTGGCGGTGATGTCATGACCGAGGTCGTGCGGAAACTGATCGAGCGGGTCTGCGACGAGCGCGAGATCGCCTGGGAGAAGACCGGCGACAACGCCTACGTGGTGGTGCTGCCCGGCACCCACAAGCAGAAGACCAACTGCAACCTCATCGTCGGCGAGCACACCATGCGCGTCGAGGCGTTCGTCATGCGGCATCCCGACGAGCACCGTGAGGAGCTGTGGCAGTGGCTGCTGCAGCGCAACGCCCGCATGTACGGGGTCGCCTTCTCCGTCGACAGCGTCGGCGACGTGTACCTGATGGGCCGCCTGCCGCTGCACGCCGTGACCGAGGAGGAGCTCGACCGGCTCCTGGGCGCGGTGCTGACCTACGCCGACGAGAGCTTCGACCCGATGCTGGAGATCGGCTTCGGCTCCGCGATCCGCCGCGAGTGGGAATGGCGGGTCAAGCGCGGCGAGCCCCTGGACAATCTCAAGGCGTTCACGGCATTCGTGGAGCGACAAGTCTAAGTACCCTGTGCCGGTGATCGAGCGATCGCCTCTTGCATGGAAACCTGTCGGTGCGGTGGCGGCCACGGCCGCCGTCGCGCTCCTGCTGACGATCAACCGGTATGACTACCACCGGGACGAGCTGTACTTCCGCATGGTCGGCGCCCATCCCAAGTGGGGCTACGTCGACCAGCCGCCGTTCACGCCGCTGCTGATGCGCCTGTGCATCGAGGTCTTCGGCGACACCGTGTGGGCGATCCGCCTGCCCGGCGTGCTCTACATCGTGGCCGCCGCGTTCCTGCTTGCCCTGGTCGCCCGGGAGGTCGGCGGCGGCGCCGTCGCGCAGACCCTCGCGGCGAGCGGCGTGCTGACCACGTTCATCCTCGTCGCCACGCACATCTCGATCACCGCCGCGCCGGACCTGCTGATGTGGCTGCTGGTCATCCTGTGCGTGCTGCGGGCCATGCTGCGCGAGCGGCCGCGGTACTGGCTGCTCGCGGGACTGTTCGCCGGGCTGGCGCTGTACAACAAACACCTCGTCATCCTGCTGCTGCTGACGTTCGCGGCCGGGCTGCTCATCCTCGGCCCGCGCAAGGTGCTGCTGTCGAAGTGGCTCTGGGCCGGGCTCGGGATCGCGTTCGTCGTCGGGCTGCCGAACCTGCTGTACCAGATCGCCAACGACTATCCGCAGCTCGACATGGCGGACGCCCTCGCCGAGAACAAGGGCGACGAGGCGCGGATCACGATGATCCCGCTGCAGCTGGTGTGGCTCGGCCCGCTGTTCGTGCCGGTCTGGATCGCCGGGATTGTCACGCTCCTGCGGAATCCGGCGTTGCGTCCGGTCCGCGCGTTCGGCCTGGCGTACCCGCTGATGCTGGTCCTGCTGTTCGTCATCGCCGGCCAGCCGTACTACACCGTCGGGCTGCTCGCCGCGCTCTTCGCGATCGGCACGGTGCCCGTCGAGCGGCGCGTCACCCGCCGTTGGATCCTGGTCGCCGGCGCGGCCGTGAACGCGGCGTTCGCGATCCTGACCTCGCTGCCGGTGCTGCCACTGGACGTCGTGGGCGGGACCCCCATCCCAGCCATCAACCAGGGCATCTCGGATCAGATCGGTTGGCCGCGGTACGTGCGGCAGGTCGCCGCGGTCTACGACGCCCTCCCGGCCCAGGACAAGCCGCGCGCGGTGCTGCTCACCGGCAACTACGGCGAGGCCGGCGCGCTGGACCGCTACGGCAAGGCGCTGGGCCTGCCTGCTGTCTACAGTGGACAGAACGAGCTGTGGTGGCTCGGCCCGCCGCCGCAGTCCGCGACGGTGGTCGTGCTCGTGACGCAGGGTGATCCGAGCCGTTCCACGGCGTTCGGATCGTGCGAGCACAAAGCCGATCTCGACAACGGTTACGACGTTGAGAACGAGGAACAAACAGCTCGCGTCTTCGTCTGCCGGGAGCTGACGGGCACCTGGGCTGACCTGTGGCCGAGCTTCCAGCATTTTGATTGATTTCAATTATTTCAGTTGTGTGAGGGAGCCGACAGTTCCGTTACTTGTCGCTGCATTTCCTCGCCGCGTACCGTCAATGACGGATCCGGCGATTCCTGAAGTTGGGGAGCGACGGGGGTGTTTCTGGGCCGTTCGCGGCCCACTCGCGGTGGTCTGTCCGGGCGGGGCGACCACTGCAACCGGCGGCACCGCGCGGTCGAAAGACCGCAGCAGAGCGGGTGGTCGTGGACTGGGGGTGCACGCCACCCGCTGCCGCCGGCACGAGCGCCAAACTTAAGTCGCGCGTAAAGACGCCTGAGGTCATAAAGCCGTAGTTTCCTCGCATGCGGATGCGGGGCGCGCTTGCCGGTCTCCTACTCGTCGTCGCGTTGACGGGCTGCGGCAACAAAGCGGACAAAGCCGATCAATCGCAGCAATCGGATGTCACGGCGAGCGAGTCGGCCGAAGCCGGTGACCCTGCCGCCGACTCGGGGCAGGCCGCGCTCGCCGCCGCCGGAGCGGCACCCTCGGCCTCGGCGTCGAAGAGCGCCGCGCCGCCCGCCGTGAAGGCGCCCACCCAGACGTTCGCCGTCGGCGTCAGCCAGTTCACGTTCACCCGCGCCGGTCGCACGCTGCGCACCCTGGTCTTCTACCCGGCGTCAGGTTCCGCCGGCGGCTCACCCAAGAGCAATGCGGGCGTCGCGGCCGGCCGGTTCCCGCTGGTCCTGTGGAGCCATGGGCTGCACGGCTCGCCCGAGGGGTACCAGGGCGTGACCGCGAAGATCGCCGCGGCCGGGTTCGTCGTGGCGGCGCCGGCGTACCCGTTCACCAACGACAAGGCCAACCCGTTCAACCAGAACGACATGAGCAACCAGCCGGCCGACGCGTCCGCCGTAATCACCGAGGTGCTCAAGCTGGACACGAAGGCGGGCGCGGCGCTCGCCGGTCACATCGAGACCAGCCGGGTCGCCGCCGGCGGTCACTCGGCGGGCGGCTACACCACCGCGGGCATGCTGTCCGGCTCGGGCCGCGACAGCCGCCTCAAGGGCGGCGTCATCGTCTCCGGCGGTGGCATGGGCGGGAAGTTCAGCGGCGCGTCGACCCCGGTGCTGTTCATCCACGGCGACGCCGACGGCACCGTGCCCTACAGCAGCGGGCGCTCCCTGTACGACGGCTGCACCTGGCCGAAGGCGTTCCTGACCCTGCTCGGCGGCGATCACGGCGGCGGGCTGTTCGGATCCGCGCCGGCCAACCAGGCGGTGTCCAAGACGATGCTGGACTTCCTGCGGTTCACGCTCTACAGCGACGGCGCGGCCAAGGGCCGGCTGCGCGGCGACGCGACGGTCAGCGGCGCCGCCAAGTACGACGGCACCATCTAGACGGTTTCAGCGAGGTTTGACGATTTCAGCGAGGCCGGACGGTTTCAGCGAGGCTGGACGGTTTCAGCGAGGGCGAACACGTCGAGCAGGCCCGTCAGCCGCAGTTGCGCGTAGGCGAGGGGTCGCGGGTTGCGCAGGCGCAGCGCGCAGCCGGCGTCCTGGGCCAGCTTCCAGCAGCTGACCAGCGCGCCGATGCCGGCCGAGTCGAGCACCGACACGCCGCCCAGGTCCAGGACCAGGGTGTCCGGGTGGAAGGTCGGCAGCACCCCGCGCACCACCAGGACGATCTGGTCGCGGGTGGCGAGGTCGAGCTCCCCGTCGAGCCGGATGACGACCGTGCCAGGATCCGGCGCCTCGAGCTTCGCCGACAGACCGTCCACTTCGCCCCCTGTCATGTCGAAAGGCGGCGTCTACCCAGCGACCGGGACTTCTAACCTCTCTTGTTCGCGGGTGACCCGCCGTTCCCGGGCCGGCTGGATCAGCAGGTGCCCGGCCGCGGCGACCAGTCCGAGGGCACCGCAGATCACCCAGTGCCAGTCGCCGAGGAACTCCAGGCTCGCTCCGCCGGCCGCGGGCGCGATGAAGCTGGCCGCCGGGAAGATCAGATAGAAGACGCTCTGGTACCGCCCGCGCAGCGCCTCCGGCGACAGTTCCGCGATGACGGCGGCGTTCGGCGGCGCGGCGAGCATCGAACCGACCGTCCACACGGTCGCGGCGAGCAGGTAGCCCGGCACGTCGGAGGCGAGCGCCACGCTGGCGAACCCGAGCCCGAGGAACACGTTGGCGACGGCGAGGGTGGTGCCCTTGCGCCATCGCTCGATGAGTCTCGGCACGAACAGCTGCCCGGCGACGATGAGCAGCCCCGCGTATGCGACGACCGAGCCGTACACGGTCGGGCGCAGCCCGTCGGCGGTGATGGCCAGGGGCAGGATCGTCGAGCTCTGCAGGGTGACCACGGCCAGGAGCAGGCTCAGCCCGACGAACTGCAGGAACGCGCGGTCGGTCAGCGCCGTGTGCAGCCCGCCCGCCGGCGCGTTCGAGGCGGGCCTGGCCGCCGGTTTCGTCTCGCGCACCTTCCACAGCAGCAGCACCGCGGTGACCAGGGTGGCGGCCGCGTCGATGGCAAACAGCAGCGTGAAGCTGACCTCGGCGAGCAGCCCGGCGAGCAGCGACGCCGCGGCCATGCCCAGGTTGAACGCCCAGAACTGCAGGTTGAACGCCCGGCTGCGGTCCCTGCCCGGCACCACGTCGACGATCGCGGCGACGAAAGCGGGGCCGGGCATGGCGTGCATGAGGCCGAGCAGCGCGGCGAGGGCCGCGATCGCCGGGATGCGGTCGGTCATGGCGAGCCCGGCGAGGAACACCACCGCGCCGAAGTGCGCGAGCAGGAGCGTCGGCCGGCGGCCCCACCGGTCCGCGAGCACGCCGCCGAGCAGGACGCCGGCGATGCCGCCGATGCCGTAGAGGCCCACGACGAGCCCGGCGGCGCTGGGCTTCAGACCGCGCTCGGAGGTCAGGTACAGCGACAGCACCAGCGCGACGAACCCGCCGACCCGGTTGATGAGCATGCCGGTCCAGAGCAGCCAGTACATCCTCGGTAGTCCGCCGATCGTGGACCGGTACCAGTTGCGCAAGCGGTGCTCCAGGAACGGTAAATGTTCTTAACAGTTAGATCTTAGCCAGCTCGTGCTGCCGCTCGGCGGCGGCCGTCACCGCCGCCACCCGGCGTTCCCGGGCCGGCGCCGCGAGGAGGCTCCACGCCGCCGCGACGAGGGCCAGCCCGAGGCAGCCCAGCCACAGCGCGGTGTTGCCGGCGAGGTCGCGCACCGTACCGCCGAGCGTCGGCGCGAGGAAGGACGCCGCCTGCCACGACAGGCTGTAGGCGCCCTGGTAGCGGCCTCGCATGTCGACCGGGGACAGACCGGCCAGCAGCGCCGCGGTGGAGGGGGCGTTGAGCATCTCGCCGGTGGTCCAGAGCAGCACGGTGGCGCCGTACCAGACCGGGGTGTGCGCCAGGGCGGTCAGCCCGAAGCCGACCCCGATCACCGCCGCGGAGACCGGCGCCACCAGGGCCTCGCGGCGGTTGGCGAGCAGCCGGGTGACGAGGGGCTGGCCGAGCACGATGAGCACGCCGTTGAGCGCGATCACGATGCCGAACGTCCGCGGCGCCAGCCCGTCGCCGATCATCGCGAGGGGCAGCATCGCCATGTGCTGCAGCATGACCAGCGCGACGAGCAGGTTGCAGGCGACGAAGCCGAGGAAGACGCGGTCCCGGGCGAGCGTGCGGAGGCCGGAACGCTGTTCCTGGTGGTGCTCCACGAGCGCCGGTCTGGTCTCGCGGATCTTCACCGCGATGAGGATCGCCGCGGCCGCCGTCGTCGCGGCGTCGGCGAGGAACAGCGTCAGGTAGCCGCTGCCGGCCGCGAACCCGGCGAGGACCGCCGCGGTGGCGAACCCGAGGTTGATCGCCCAGAAGTACACCGAGAAGGCCCGGCCGCGGTCGGTGGCCGGCACCAGGTCGGCGATCATCGCGCCGAGTGGCGGGCGGGCGCCCTCCGCGGCCATGCCCAGTGCCAGGGCGCCGACCATGATTGCCGGGCGGCTGTGCGCCAACCCGAGGCACACCATCAGCGCCGAGGCGGATCCCATCGCCAGCAGCACCGTCGGCCGCCGCCCCCACCGGTCGGTCAGGTGCCCGGCGGCTGTGACGCCGATCGCACCACCGAGCCCGTAGAGCCCGAGGACCAGCCCGGCCACCGACTCGCTGAAGCCCCGCTCCGTCGTCAGGTAGATCGTCAGGAAGATGCCGACGAAGCCACCCGCGCGGTTGACCAGCGTCGCGGTCCACACGATCCAGAACTGACCGGGCAACCGGGAGGGTTTTTGTAAGCTGCGGGGCACGCTCGCATCCTTACATCGGAGGTCCGGTGCTGTCGAAGTGATTCCGTGCGGGAAGATGACGGCATGAGTGAAGTCGGGACACTGGTGCTCTTGCGGCACGGTGAGAGCGAGTGGAACGCCAAGAACCTGTTCACCGGCTGGGTCGACGTGGACCTCAGCGCCAAAGGAGAGGCCGAGGCCCGGCGGGGCGGCGAGCTGATCCGTGAGTCCGGTCTGCTGCCGGATGTGGTGCACACGTCAGTGCTGCGCCGTGCCATCCGCACCAGTGAGATCGCCCTGCACGCCGCCGACCGGCACTGGATCCCGGTCCAGCGCAACTGGCGGCTCAACGAGCGGCACTACGGTGCCCTGCAGGGCAAGAACAAGAAGCAGACGCTGGAGGAGTTCGGCGAGGAGCAGTTCATGCTCTGGCGCCGCTCCTACGATGTGCCGCCGCCGCCGATCGCCGAGGACGACGAGTGGTCGCAGGCCGCCGACCCGCGCTACGCGAACCTGCCGCCGGACATCCGCCCGAGCACGGAGTGCCTCAAGGACGTCGTGCAGCGCATGCTGCCCTACTGGTACGACCAGATCGTGCCGCAGCTGCTGGACGGCAAGACGGTGCTGGTCGCGGCGCACGGCAACTCGCTGCGCGCCCTGGTGAAGCACCTCGACGGCATCTCCGACGAGGCCATCGCCAAGCTCAACATCCCCACCGGCATCCCGCTGCGCTACGACCTCGACGCGGCGCTGCGGCCGGTCACGGTGGGCGGCACCTACCTGGACCCGGAGGCGGCCAAGGAGGCCGCGGCCGCGGTCGCCAACCAGGGCCGGTAGTTCTTCGCAACAGAGGGGGCCGCTTTCGCGGCCCCCTCTCTTGGCTGTGCCTGGTCCTGGTTACGCCTGCGCGGTGTCGAACGCCTCGCCAGTGACGAGGAACACCACGTGGCGGCCGGCGTTGACGGCGTGGTCGGCGTAACGCTCGTAGAAGCGGCCGAGCAGGGCCGTGTCGACCGCCGCCTGGGTGTTCTCGGTCCACTTCGGGCCGAACATGATCTCGAACAGGCCGGTGTGCAGCCGGTCCATCTCATCGTCGTCGCGGTCGAGCTGCCCGGCGGCGACCACGTCGAGGGTGGAGATCGCGCGCGAGATCTTGCCCGCGATCCGGTCGGCGACCAGGCCCATCTGCTCGAAGGTCTCGACCAGCGTCTCCGGCACGGCCACGTCGGGCAGCCGGCGCAGCGCCGTCTTCGCGACGTGGTCGGCGAGGTCGCCCATGCGCTCGAGGTCGGTCGCCAGGTGCAGGGCGGTCAGCACCACACGCAGGTCCGAGGCGACCGGAGCCTGGCGGGCGCACAGGTCGTACACCTTGTCCTCGACGAGCCGGTAGAGGGCGTTGACCTCCGCATCGCGGGCCACGACCTCCTCGGCCTCGGTCTGGTCGGCGGTGAGCAGGGCCTTGGTGGCCCGGATCATCGCGTTGCGCACAGCGTCCGCCATCGATACCAGCAGACGGTTGACCTGCAGCAGGTCGGCACGGTATTCGTCGCGCATAGTTCTCCTATCGTGGTGTCCCTCACGGTAGGTCTCACACCGACGAGTCCGGTGAACTTCACCCCGCGTGAGGGTGAACACTGAGTGATGTGAGCCCGTTTCGTGCCCTGGACCACCGTCCGTCGGGTAAGCGACCTCCTACGATCAGATCGTGGATTGGAAGTTCCGGCAGTCGAAGGCCGACAGCGCGGCGACGGATACGGCGATGACCGAGATCCTCGACGCGCTGCTCGTCGGTGTCGTCGTGCTCGACGATGCCGACCGGCCCGTGCTGGTCAACGCGGCGGCTCGCGAGATGGGTCTCGTCCGGCAGCGCCAGGGCGTCGGGGAGGAGGCGCACACCATCGTGCGTAGCCTCGCCGGTCAGGTCCGGCGCAACGGGGTGACCCGGGTGGTCGAGCTCGACCTGCCGCGCCTCACTCACGGCGACCCGCTCGGCGTCAACGTGCGCGCGGTCGCGCTGGGCGGCGGCCGGGTCGCGATCGAGGCCGCCGACGTCACCGAGGCCCACCGGGTCGCCCGGGTCCGCCGCGACTTCGTCGCCAACGTGAGCCACGAGCTCAAGACCCCGGTCGGCGCGTTGCAGCTGCTCGCCGAGGCGCTGCTGGACGCGACCGACAAGGACCCCGCCGCCGCGATCCGTTTCGCGGAGCGGATCAAGCACGAGTCGGTCCGCCTCGGCCGGCTCGTCTCCGAGCTGATGGAGCTGTCCCGCCTGCAGGGCGCCGAGCCGCTGCCCGAGCCGGAGCCGGTCGACGTCGACAAGATCATCGCCGAGGTGCTGGACCGCACGAAGACGCCCAGCTCCGCGAAGAACATCGAGGTCGCGTCGCGCGGCCCGCGCGGCCTGGTCGTCTACGGCAACGAGAACCAGCTCGTCACCGCCGTGGTCAACCTGGTGGAGAACGCGATCGCCTACTCGCCCGACTCGACGACGGTGAGCATCACGACCAGCCTCTCGACCGGCGACGACGCCGGGCACATCGAGATCGCCGTCGCCGACCAGGGCATCGGCATCGAGCCCCGTGATATCGATCGGATCTTCGAGCGGTTCTACCGGGCCGACCGGGCCCGCTCCCGGGCGACCGGTGGCACCGGCCTTGGCCTGGCAATCGTCAAGCACATCGCCACCAATCACGGTGGCCGCGTCGACGTGGTCAGCAGTGTCGGAGTTGGCTCGACGTTCACCTTGCGGCTGCCCGCGCGTCCGGCGGACGCCGCGCTGGCGCTACCGCCGTCCGTTGAGATCGGAGGCACCCCATGATTGTGACCCAATCGCAACATCACACCCGCGGTTCGCAGCGCAGTGCGGCTCCTCGGCAACTACGAAAGGACAGCACGTTGGCGCGCGTACTCGTGGTCGAGGACGAAGAGTCCATTTCCGACCCGCTGTCGTACATGCTCCGCAGGGAAGGCTTCGAGGTCTCCATCGCGGCGACCGGCACCGAGGCCCTCACGGAGTTCGACCGCACCGGAGCGGACATCGTCCTGCTCGACCTGATGCTGCCGGAGATGTCGGGCACCGAGGTCTGCCGGCAGATGCGGACCAAGTCCAATGTGCCGATCATCATGATCACGGCCCGGGACAGCGAGATCGACAAGGTCGTCGGCCTGGAGATCGGCGCCGACGACTACGTCACGAAGCCGTATTCACCCCGTGAGCTGGTCGCCCGCATCCGCGCGGTGCTGCGCCGGCAGGTCGACGCGGTCGGCGAGCTCGCCCCGCCGACGCTGTCCGCCGGCCCCGTCCGCATGGACGTCGACCGGCACGTCGTCACCGTCGCCGGCGACGCCGTGCAGCTGCCGCTGAAGGAGTTCGAGCTGCTCGAGCTGCTCCTGCGCAACGCCGGCCGGGTCCTCACCCGCGGCCAGCTGATCGACCGCGTCTGGGGCGCCGACTACGTCGGGGACACCAAGACCCTCGACGTGCACGTCAAGCGCCTGCGCTCGAAGATCGAGCCGGAGCCGTCAGCACCGCGCTTCATCGTCACCGTCCGCGGCCTCGGCTACAAGTTCGAGCCGTAGGCAACCGCTGGCCGCGCAGCTTCCAGCTTCCCCACCGCTGCGCGGCGGGTCCCGGCGGGGGGTTCCCACCCCGCGCCCCCCATGCGTCGCTGACGCGACGCACTCGAGCCTGTTTCTAGCTGCCCCACCGCTGCGCGGCGGGTCCCGGCGGGGGGTTCCCACCCCGCGCCCCCCATGCTCGCTTCGCTCCCACTCAAGCCTGTTGCTAGCTGCCCCACCGCTGCGCGGCGGGTCCCGGCGGGGGGTTCCCACCCCGCGCCCCCCATGCTCGCTTCGCTCACACTCAAGCCTGTTTCTAGCTGCCCCACCGCTGCGCGGCGGGGTCACGTCCACGGAAGTGGTGTACGAATCGCCCACCTTTGAGGTGGTTGAGGAGATGGAGACGGTCACCGCTTGATCCTTCGAACTGACGAAA